>JANNEY010000225.1:0-13013 GCA_031379235.1 Opitutaceae bacterium
CTTGATGCGTTGAAGTATGTCCCCGGCGTCACCGAATCCACGCTGCCCAACGGACTCGATCGCATCACGGTGCGCGGCTTCCAAATCGACGGCGCGACCGTCGATGGTTTTTACGACATCACGCAGGGCAACATCGACCCACTCACGATCGAGCGCATCGAGGTCGTGAAAGGGCCGAACGCCATTCTCTCCCCGTCGGGCAGCCCTGGCGGCACGATCAATAACGTCACCCGCAAGCCCCTCTTCGTCGCCCCGCGCCACAGCGTGCGCCTCGAATACGGCGCCTTCGACGCAGGCAGCATTGAGCTCGACTCCACCGGCCGGATTGGTGATGCCAACTCCAAGTTCGCCTACCGCATCCTCGCCGCGTATCGCGATTTCGACAGCTACTACGGCAACACGTCCACGAAGCGCCACACCCTCGCGCCGTCGCTCACCTACCAGTTCAACGCCAAGAGCCGCGTCACGGTGCAGGCCGAGTTCTCCGACTGGGAAGCCGGGGCCTATCTCGGCATTCCCATCGATCCGTCCGCCGGTTCGACGAACACCGCGACTCTCCTCGCGGGTGTGCCCTTCACTCGCTCGGTGTATGCGGACGATATTTATCGGAAGGATAAACGCTCCACCTACCGCGCCATTTTCACCAGCGATCTCACCGACGAACTCTCCGTCCGCGTCGCGGCCCGCCAGACGTTTTTCGAAATGGACAACCAGGGCCTGAATTTCGCGAACGCCGTCCCCGGCGGCGCGCGCGATCCGCGCACCGGTCTCTACACACCTGGCCTCGTTTACGGCCCCGGCCCGACTTTCACCGCTTCGCCTGCGCCTGTGCAGGGCCGCATCTTCACCCGCGGCGGCCAGCGCTCCACCGTCACCGCCAAGGCGCAGAATTTCCAGAACGACTGGGTTTACCGCGCGAAGGTCGGCGACGTGCAGGCCGTCACCAACGCTGGCTTCGCCTACAACCGCCGCCAGCCCGATGGCGCGCAGTTCGTCATCAACGAAAACCTCACGCACACGCCGCTCAACTTCGATGGCGTCATCATCAGCCCGCTCACCCACACCGGCGTCATCAACACCCGCGACTTCACCAGCGAGCTCTCCCGCCAATTCTACGCCAACGAGAGCGTCACCGCCTTCGACGGCCGCCTGATCGTCTCCGGCGGCGTCTCGAAACTCACGGTGCGCAACTCCACCGTCCGCCTCCTCACGACCGTCAACAACACGACCGTCATCAACAACGACAAGACCACCGTCAACTACGGTGTCGTCGTGAAGCCCGTGAAGGACGTCTCGCTCTTCTACGGCCACTCCGAGAACGCCTCGCCCGTGGCTACCAACCTCACCCCGGCCGGCACGCCCGACTTTTCCGTCGGCGATCAAGACGAGTTCGGCGCCCGCGTGCGCCTGCTCGAAAGCCGCCTCCAGGTGGGCGTCACGTATTACAAGATCGCCCAAAACGCGTTCTCCATTCCCAACCCCGCCAACCTCACCGTGCCGGCCCCGATTCCCCCCGCACCGTTGCTCTACTCCGATCGCGAGGCCAAGGGCTGGGAACTCGAAGCGACCTTCGAGATCGTGAAGGGCTTCACCGTGATCGGCAATTACACCGACTTCACCAACCGCGATCCGAACAACATCCCGTTCCGCGGCACCGCCGAAAAATCCTCCGCCATCTGGGCGCGCTACGAATTCCTCAAGGACGAGCTGAAGGGCTTCAACGTCTCGCTCGGGACCAACTGGACCGATAAGCGTCCCGGCGATTCCGCCGGCGGCTTCACCCCGGCCAGCACGCCCACCAACCTGATCCCCAACCAGCCGACGTTCTACCTCCCCGCCCGCACCCTGGTCGATGCCTCCTTCGGCTACACCCGCGGCCAATGGTCCGCGCAGGCGAATGTGGACAACGTCTTCGACAAAAAATACCTGCTCGCCTCGCTCTCACGCAACGCGGTCTATGCCGGCCCCGGGATCAACCTGCGCGTCTCCGCGACGTATCGGTTCTAATCGATGGCTACCCGGGCGAACGTAGGCCGGAGCCACCTCCGGTCGACGTTCGCCCGCGGGCTGGGCCGCATGTAACATCATGCGCGCAGGCTTGACCGCGATGCATTCCGGCATCCGGTCAGGGCGGTCGCTCAAGATTTCACCGCGCTGCTTTTTTCCTATGCTCCGCCCTCTGCTCGCCCTCGGCGTTCTGCCGCTCGTTCACGGTGCCACGGCGACCGTGCCCCCGGTGTCGTTCAACCGCGATATCCGGCCGATCATGTCGGACACCTGCTTTCATTGCCACGGGTTCGACGCCAAGAGTCGCGAAGCGGGGATGCGGTTGGATTTGCGCGCGGAGGCGTTGAAGCCGACGAAGCACGAGGTCATTCCCATCGTGCCCGGCAAGCCTGCCGAGAGTGAAATCATCCTGCGGATCGAGGATGACTCCGATCCCATGCCGCCCGAGAGCGCGCATAAGAAACTCACCCCCGCTCAAAAAGACCTGTTCCGCCGCTGGGTCGCCGAAGGTGCCGTTTACGAGGCGCACTGGGCCTACGCTCCGCTCGTGCGGCCGGCGGTTCCGGCCGTCGCGGCGACGGTTCCGCCGTCGGGGCCAGGCCAAAAATCCAAGACTGAAACCGTAAATCCGATCGACGTTTTCATCCGCGCAAAACTCGCCGCGAAGCAGATCGTCCCTTCGCCTGAGGCGGACCCCGCCCGTCTCCTCCGCCGTGTGTCGCTCGACCTCACCGGGCTGCCGCCGACGGCCGCCGAGACGGCCGCCTTTCTGGCTGATCGCTCGGGCATGGCTTACGAAAAGCAAGTCGAGCGCTTGCTCGCGTCCTCCCATCACGGTGAGCGTCTCGCCGTGTGGTGGCTCGATATCGCGCGCTTCAGCGACACCGTCGGTTTCCATGGCGACCAGAACCAGCGCATTTTTCCCTATCGCGACTATGTGATCAACGCCTTCAACGCCAACAAGCGCTTCGATCAATTCACGACCGAACAACTCGCTGGTGACCTGTTGCCCAATCCGACCACCGAACAGCGCGTCGCGACCGGTTACAACCGGCTCAACATGATGACGCGCGAGGGCGGGGCGCAGCCGAAGGAGTATGTCGCGAAATACGGCGCCGAGCGCGTGCGTTCCGTCTCGGCCGCGTGGTTCGGCAGCACCTTCGGTTGCGCCGAGTGCCACGACCATAAATTTGATCCGATCAAGACCCGCGACTTTTACGAGCTGCAGTCATTCTTCGCCGACACGAAGCAGTGGGGCGTATATTCCGATTACGATTACACGCGCAATCCCGAGCTGAAAGGTTTTACCAACGAGTTTCCCTTTCCGCCGGAAATCGAGGTCGAGAGCCCTTACCTCGTCGAGCGACACCAGCGTTTCCAAAAGGAACTGGCGATCGAGACCGCGGCCCTGCGCCAGCCGGTGACCGAGCCCGCCGCTGCCGCGCGCTATGCCGCGTGGATCGCCGAGCAGCGCGCCTACCTCGACCGCGTGCCCGGTGCGTGGGAGCCGGTGCGGGCGACCGCCGCCGAACTACGCAAAAATAGCAAGGTCCTCTCTGACCGCGCCGTCACCGTCGCGCCCGACGGCACGGTGAGCACGGACCAGCCACTCGCCTTTCAGGAGAACATCCGCCTTACGCTGTGGCCGGACGGCGGTCGAGTGAGCGCGATCCGCGCGGAGCTGCCGGTGGCGCCGCTGCCCGCCGACTACGACGACACCAAGTGGCGATGGCCCCTCGCGGCTTTCTCGATCAATGTCACCGCGCAATCCGCTGCCGGCGTCAGTCGAAAAATCCCCGTCGTCTTTGCCGACGCGCCGGCCAAGCAGCCGATTTACGCCAATGGTGCCGAGGCCTACGGGATCGCGGCCGGCTGGCGGCTTCCTGTCGTGGCCAAGGCGGAAACCCTCACAGGCGTCTGGCTCCTCGCCGAGCCGCTGACACTGAAACCCGGTGAGTCGCTCGTCCTCACGATCGGCGGCGAAGAGTTGCGGCCTTTCCGCGTTTCAACTTCGCGTTTTGGCGCCAGTCAACCGCTCGCGGTCGCCACGCCCGGCGTGCTCGCCGCCCTGGTGTCGGACAAGCGCAGCCCGGCCGAGGAAGGTCTGCTCGTTGAAACATGGCGGATGAGCACGGCCGACGATGCGAAGGGGTTTGCCCACTACCACCAACTCGCCGGGAAACTCCGCGAGACGCGCGGCGGCAAGGCGTGGAGCATGGTCACTGAGGCCGTCGCACCCCTTGCGGTGCGCGTCCTACCGCGCGGCAACTGGCAGGATGAATCCGGCCCGGTCGTGACGCCCGCGACGCCGAGTTTCCTGCCCGGCCGTCTGACGAGCACACCGGAGAAGCGCCTCACGCGTCTCGACCTCGCGCGCTGGCTCACCTCGCGCGACAACCCGCTCACGGCCCGCGTCGTCACCAATCGCCTCTGGGCGATGTATTTTGGCACCGCCCTGAGCGCTGCCGTGGATGATCTCGGTTCGCAGGGTGAGCTGCCCTCGCACCCGGAATTGCTCGACTGGCTGGCCAGCGAGTTTCGCGAGAGCGGTTGGGATGTGCGCCATTTGATCCGCCTCATCGTCACGAGCGCGACCTACCGGCAGAGCAGCACTTACCGCCCCGAACTGCGCGAGAGCGATCCAGCCAACCGCCTGCTCGCCGCTCAAAACCCGCGCCGGCTCGACGCGGAGTTTGTGCGGGACAACGCCCTCTTCATAGCTGGTGCGCTCGATCTCCGCGACATCGGCGGACCCAGCGCCAAGCCATACCAACCCGCCGGCTATTACGCCGCGATCCAGTTTCCCGACCGGGATTACATCGCGAGCGATGCCGAAGCCCAGTGGCGCCGCGGCGTTTACACCCACTGGCAGCGCACGTTTCTCCATCCCATGCTGGCCAATTTCGATGCGCCCGCCCGCGACGAATGCACGGCCCAGCGCACCGTGAGCAACACGCCCCAGCAGGCTCTCACGCTCCTGAACGATCCCACCTTCGTCGAGTCCGCCCGCCTCTTCGCCGCCCGCATCATCGCCGGTGGCGGCCAAGACGACGCGTCTCGGCTGAATCTGGCTTTCCGCACCGCGCTCGCGCGGGCTCCCAAGCCGGCCGAGGCGACCTCGTTCGGAGCGTTCCTCACCGCGCAACGCGCCACTTACCGGGCCGCGCCCGCCGATGCCGAAAAACTGCTCCGCATCGGTCTCTCCCCTCCGCCCACAGGCGATGTCGTCGAACTCGCCGCCTGGACCTCGCTCGCGCGCGTGCTGCTCAACTCCCAAGAAGTCATCACCCGCTACTGAAAAGTAGGGCGAGGTCTTCGACCTGCTCTTTCCAACGCAACGTGCCCAAGAGGGCTGGTCATAGACGCAGCCCTACTTCAAGTCCTCAAATCTCGGCCAAAAAAAGATGAGCCTCTTCGATCCCACCGCCCACGCGCTCAGCGTCAACCGGCGCACGTTTCTCACGCAAAGCGCCTATGGCCTCGGCGGTCTCGCGCTCGCGCTGCTGCAAAACAAACTCACGGCCGCGTCCGCGAGCAACGTCGCGCCGAAGCTTCCTCCGGGCTGGAGCGGCGCGCTGCGCGAGGCGCACCTGCCCGTGCGCGCCAAACGCGTGATTTTTCTCTGCATGGCCGGCGGTCCCTCGCAGTTTGAAACCTTCGATTGGAAGCCGCAGCTCAAGGCCCTCGATGGCCAGCCGTTCCCCGAGTCGTTCACGCAAGGCCAGCAGCTCGCGCAACTCCAGAACACCGTGCTCAAGGCGCGCGGCTCGTTTACGGAGTTTCATAAACACGGCCGGGCGGGCATCGAGATCAGCGATTTATTTCCGCATCTGGCCGGCGTGGCCGACGAGCTCTGCGTGATCCGCTCGATGCAGACCGAGCAGATCAACCACGACACGGCCCACGCGTTCATGAACACCGGCTCGATCATCAAGGGCCGACCCAGCATGGGCTCGTGGCTCCTCTACGGACTCGGTGCCGAAACGCAGGACCTGCCCGGCTTCATCGTGCTCAACTCGCAGGGCAAATTCGGGCTGCAACCCATCTCGGCGCGCCAGTGGTCGAGCGGCGTGCTGCCCAGCCGCTTCCAAGGCATCCAGTTTCAATCGCGCGGCGACGCCGTGCACTACGTCGGCAATCCCGAGGGCGTGTGCCAGAGCACGCAGCGCCAGGTGATCGACGAACTCGGCCGCATGAACGGCCTGCTCGCCGAGGAAACACGCGATCCCGAGATCGCGACCCGCATCGCGCAATACGAGCTCGCGTTCAAAATGCAGACCAGTGTGCCCGAGCTCACCAATTTCAAAGACGAGCCGCCGGCCATGCTCGATCTCTACGGCATCAAGGAGCCCGGCGACGGCAGCTACGCTTCGAACTGTCTCCTCGCGCGTCGTCTCGCCGAGCGGGGCGTGCGGATGATCCAGCTCTACCACCGCGCGTGGGACCACCACAGCGATCTCGAGCCGGGGATGAAAGGCGGGGCGAAGGAAGTCGATCAAGCGACCGCGGCGCTCATCAAAGATCTCAAACAACGCGGTATGCTCGACGACACGCTCATCCTCTGGGGCGGCGAGTTTGGCCGCACGCCGATGGGGCAGGGCACGGGCCGCGATCATCACATCAACGCGTTCAGTGTGTTCATGGCCGGCGGCGGCGTAAAAGCTGGGACGGTTTACGGCTCAACCGACGAACTCGGCTATCGTGCCGTCGAAAACGTCGTCAACGTCCACGACCTTCACGCGACGATGCTGGCGTTAATGGGCGTCGATCACCACCGGCTCAATTCCAAGTATCAAGGCTTGGGTATTCGTCTCACCGGCGTCGCCGGAGAGACCGTAACGGGATTGATGGCATAGGCTGCCGCTGGAGTGGAAAGGGCAACGACTGATACTCGCGTCCCGGACGACGCCGTCGAAGTGAACCTACGGGCCAACCACGAGCGAGGTGCGGGCCAGGTGCCAACTGCGCGGCTTGTTTTGAGGAATCGTCACTGGGCGGCTTCTCGGCTATCGAACCCTCCTTTTTTTCAGGAGTAGAATTTCGCCTACGTCAGAAGAACGCCCCAATGGCTAGCGCGCCACATGGCACGTGTCCCTGGTCAACGGCAGGGAAACCCGCGGCCCCTTTCATCCGCGATGAGTCCGGGCCAAACTGAAGTAGGGATGCGACCGCCCAAGCAATGGACCCCACAGCGCACATCACCCGCGAAGTGCGTTCAAGCTTGGAAGCGGGCATGACAAAAATCCACCCTCGAAGCGCTAGCCTGCGCTACCGCGTGCCCCGAGTCATGCAGCCTTACCTTCAATCCTCACGTGACAGAATACCAAAACAAACAGCGGCATAATACCAAAGTAAATTTTGACACGAAACAAAGCTAAAATACGGTGCCGCTATGCCGGTTAATCCTCAGCGTGACCTCGCGGATGCCCTGCGGCGCGCACAAGCCGCGGCCTCGTCTCACATCCTGCGCACGGCGCAACTGCCCCGACGGGACCGCACCCTGCTGCAACGGCGGGGGTTTCTCGTCGAAATCATCAAGGGCTGGTATGCCCTGACGACCCCGCAGGCCCAGCCGGGTGACAGCACGTTCTGGCATCTCCATTTCTGGGCCTTTGTCTCGGCTTACTTGCAGAAGCGCTATGGTCAAGGCTACTGCCTTTCGCCGGAGCATTCCTTGGATCTCTGGACGGCAGGCACCCAGACCCCGAAACAGTTGATCGTGCTCACGTCTCGCGGTGGCGTGTTCACGCTCAAGCTGCCCAACGACAGTTCTATTTTGCTTTATCCCAATCGCAAGAATCTGCCCGCCACGACGGAGACCAAGCAAGGGGTGCAGGTCCTGCCGCTGGCGCTCGCGCTGATTCGCACGACCCCGGGCTATTTCACCCGCTCGGCCACCAGTGCGGAACTCGCGCTGCGTATGGTTCGGGTCGAAGAGCTTGCTCGTGCCTTGTTGACGGTTGAGGTCAATTTATCTGCGGCTGGAAGGATTGTGGGCGGCTTGCGGCATCTCGGCTTGCAGGAATCTGCGGCCCGTTTGGAGGCAGATTTATTCGCCACTGGAATTTCCGTTAAGGCGCAAAACCCCTTTGCAGAACCTGCGCGCCTGCCAGTCGGGGCCGTTTTGCAGTCACCCTACGCGGGCCGCATTGAAGCCATTTGGTCGCGGATGCGGCCTGTCGTGCTGGCGCATTTTCCCGCTCCGCCTCGCTCGATGCCGGATGAATCCCGCTATCTGCAACGCGTAAACGAAATCTACACGCATGACGCCTATCATTCGCTCTCCATTGAAGGCTACCAAGTCACGCCGGAGCTGATCCAGCGCATTGCCGACGGAGCGTGGAATCCGACCGAGAATCCCGAAGACCAAGGACAGATCAACGCGATGGCGGCGAAAGGGTATCGAGCTGCATTCAACGAAGTAGTGGCCAGTCTGGGTGACGTGCTGCGCGGCCGGTCGCCCGGCAAGGTCGTGGACCGGGACCTGCAAGACTGGTATCGCGCGCTTTTCAGCCCCTCGGTGCAGGCCAACATCCTGCCGGCTGCCGCGCTCGCCGGCTATCGCGAGCGGCGGGTATTCATCCGGGGCTCGGACCATGTCCCTCCGGCGATTGAAGCGGTCCCGGCGCTCATGGAGGCACTGTTCGGCACGCTGACCAAAGAGCCTTCCGCCGCAGTGCGGGCGGTGCTCGGTCACTTTGTCTTTGTTTTCATTCATCCTTATTCCGATGGCAACGGCCGGATTGGGCGGTTTCTGATGAACCTCATGCTCGCATCCGGCGGCCACAGCTGGACGGTCATCAGGGTGGAACGACGGAACGAATACATGGCAGCTCTGGAAAGAGCCTCCGTCCAAGGCGAGATCGGAGATTTCGTAAAGTTCGTGGCGGAAGAGATGAAAGCGTCGGCAAAGCTCAAGCCTTTCCGACGTGAACGAGGTTCCGCCTAGCGCATGTTTCTCCCCGTGCCGCGCGCGCGTGCCTGGGTTGCCCAAAGGTTGCCAAAGAATCTGTTTTTGCTTTCACTCTGCTGCATGATGATGCAGTTTTATTCTGTCCTAAATTATTAACTACAAACTAAGTCCACGTTATCGTGCGACTTAGCTTCGCCGCCGGAGATGGGTTCGAATCCCTCCCTCTCCGCCAATTTGGCCCGACGCGCCGCGGAAAACCTGACCGCATTCCGATACCAGTAATCCATGCTCTCGCAGTGCGGCGCGAATGGCCGAAACGGTCCAACAGGCTAATATTCCGACGACTCTGACCGCGGCGGAAGCGAGTCCAGCTGACATTGGTTTTTCGCGGAGATACCGGCTGCACACAATTGTCGCAAAGTAAGTGGTCGCCAGCAGCAGAACGCGAAGTGCCTCTTTTCCCATTGCCCGTCGCATGTCGGGTGATTGCCAGAGATGGCGCACGAGTTGCCGATTCATGCTGGATGCGATTGAGCGCCACAGCGATTCGCACTCACGCCTTCTGCTCCGCCAGTGCCGGCGCGACCACCTGCACGCGCATGCGCGCGAGGCGCTCCAACACCCGACGCTGGTCGCGGAGGGGCCACCAGTCGTAGAGGTAGATCTGCAGCGGGAACCACATGGCGACCCAGCCGACGATCGTGAGACCTTCCTTCGCGATTTTGGAAATCGTGCTGTGACCGAGCGTGCCGACGAGTTCGCTGGCCGTGAGGCATCCGACCAAGAACAGCAGTCCGACGGTGAGGCTCATGCGACCGCGGCGCATCAGGTGGCGAAACTCCCGCTGTTTCATCTCGGCGCGGTGCATGAAATAATGGCGCACCGCGTCCTGCACGGCGTTGCCGCGTTCGATGGGCAATGGCGTTGCGAGATGAATCGTCAGTTCGAGTTCGTGGCGCGACGACAGTTCGCTGGCCCAGCCGACGATGAACTCCTCCGCATCGGCATCGAGGTCGCGGTCGTGAAACGGCGAAGGATCCATCGAGTTGAAGAGCTGCGCGAGATCGCGTAGCTGGAGGGTCATGGCGAGAGGTGTTTCCGGGGGCATGACGGGTTCCACGTGGTAAAACTCTTTCGGCTGGCGGGGACCCAAGCAAGGCTGAGCAGGCCACGGATGCAATTTCGCAAGATGCGCGCAGCTCCCCGCAACCGCCGCGCAGTCGCTCGCCCAAAGGTGTGCTAGCGTGCCTGCGTGAAAACGAATCCCCTTTCGGTTCCGCGGCGGTGGGCGTGGCACTACCGTGCCTTGGTGCGACTCGGGCACGAATTGTCGGGGGAGAGCGTGGCGCGCACCGAAGCTGTGCGCACGGAGCTTGAGCGCGGCGGCACTGATAGTGGCGAGGTGGCGAACGACGAAAGCGAGCATGATACCATGGTCGCGGAAATTCGTCGGGAGCAGACCGAACTGGCCGAAATTGAGGGCGCGCTTACGCGTCTTCGACTCGGCACCTACGGCCTCTGCGAGGCGACCGGAGTTCCGATCGAAACCGAACGGCTGCGCGTGCTGCCTTCGACCCGCTATTGCGCCGCGGCTGCGGCTGCCCGGGAGCGGGCGAGTCAGCCGCAAACGCGGGCCTAGATATTCGCGTGGTGCCCATGGATATTCGCACCGAATATCTTGGGCTGGCGTTGAGCACCGCGTTCATGGTCGGGGCCTCGCCTTTGACAGACGATGCCGCCCACGCGCGTCGACTGCAGGACGCCGGTGCCGGTGCGGTAGTGATGCGTTCGCTCTTCGAGGAGCAGATCGACCCGCCGCTTCGTGCGCCGTTTCCGGCAGGCCCGCCGGAATCTGATGCGGCGGGGACGTATCCCGACTACGCGGACTACCAGTTCTCGCCAGAAGGCTACGTGCGCCACGTAGTCCGATTGAAACGTGAGTTGTCGATCCCGGTGATCGCTTCGCTGAACGGCCACCAGCTCACCGGCTCGGCGGACATGGCGCGCCGGCTAGAGCGCGCGGGGGCCGATGCGATCGAGTTGAACTTCTACCAAGTCGTCGCCGATCCGGCGATCGCCGCAGACCAGGTGGAGATGGAAATGCTGCGAATCACGGGGCTAGTGGCGGGCAGCGTGAAAATCCCGATCGCGGTGAAGCTCTCGCCTTCTCACAGCGCCACCGCACAGCTCGCCGTGGCGCTGGAGCTGGCGGGGACCGCGGGGGTGGTGGTTTTCAATCGGTTTTTCCAACCCGACATCGACATCGAGGAACTCACCGTGCGGCCAACGCTGCACCTTTCCGAACCTGCGGAACTGCTGCTCCGCCTGCGTTGGCTCGCGATTCTCGCCCCGCTTTTGCGTGGCTCGCTCGCGGCGACCGGTGGGATCCACCGTGCTTCGGATGTCGCCAAGGCGATCCTGGCCGGCGCGCATGCGGTGCAACTGGTCTCAGTGTTGATGTGCCACGGGCCTCGGGTGCTGACCTCACTAGCCCAGGGCTTCACGGCGTGGATGG
Source organism: Opitutaceae bacterium (assembly GCA_031379235.1). Taxonomy (GTDB): domain Bacteria; phylum Verrucomicrobiota; class Verrucomicrobiia; order Opitutales; family Opitutaceae; genus ER46. The sequence goes on from JANNEY010000225.1 coordinate 11,436, forward strand.
AAGCGCATGGATTTTCCTGTCTCGCTGATTGCCGTGGTCGATTGGATCTCAGGCGGTGCGCCGATGCGTCGGCTTTTGAACGTGCCAACTACCTTCGCACTTTACAGAGCCGGCGGGGATAATCGCGCGTGGCCGTGGGCCGGCCGGCGGCACGTCACCACTTGCGGTGACGGGCGGCGGTTGCACGATGAGGGGGTGATTTCATTCGCCCCCGCCAGTTCGATTATCGCCGCGACGACTCGCTCGCGCGGCTTTGCCGATTTGCGGTTTGGGGCGGCGGTGACTGTCGCCGCATGCCGCGCGCGATCAGTTTCAGCTTCGCTTCAGGCGTGTTGCCTGGAGAGTGCCCGGCAATTTAGTGAGCAAGGGGTGACCTCATGACCAAATATGTTTTCAGTTCTTGGCTCAGCGTGGCCGCGCTGGCGCTGGCTTCGGCGGGCCGGGCGCAGAGCAACCCAGACTATGAGCAACCGCCGGTCGCCTATTCGGTGACCGCCGCGACGGATGCGCTCGCCGCGGTGCAAAAGCGAATTGAGTCGGGTGAAATTGCGCTCGCCGGCAGCGAGAAACGCGCGGTGCAGACGCTGCTCGACGCGCTCCACGTGCCGGTGGAAAGCCAGATGCTCGTCTTTTCAAAAACAAGTCTGCAACGCGGACGCATCCGGCCGGAGCGACCGCGCGCGCTCTATTTTTCCGACACCGTCTATGTCGGTTGGGTGCCGGGGGGATTGATGGAGGTCACGGCCATCGATCCGCAACTTGGTCCGGTGTTCTACGCGATCGACGTCAGTGCCGGGCGTGACGGGGGCCCCAAAGTCGAGCGCGACTCGGATTGCATGCGCTGCCATGGCGGGAATTTCGTGCGGGAAATCCCGGGCGTGTTTGCGCGCTCGGTTTTTCCTGATGCCGGCGGCGAGCCGCTACTCCGGCACGGCACGCTGCTGGTTGATGATGAGACGCCCTTCGCGCAGCGCTGGGGCGGATGGTATGTGACGGGCTACCGCGGGAGCGAATCGCACCGCGGCAACGTCTTCGCGAGCGAGCAGGGCGATCAACTCGTTTTCAGTCCAACGGAAGCGCGCCCGGAGCAGCTGTCCGGGTTTTTCGAGACCGCGATGTATCTGCGGCCGACGAGCGATGTCGTTGCGCTCCTCGTGTTCGAGCATCAGATGGCGGTGCAAAACAGCCTGACGCGCGCGGCTTTCTCGTGTCGCCGGATGATCGCCTATCAGCATGGCCTCCAAACCACGTTCAAGGAAGCAGTGACTGACGAACCCGCCTACGACAGTGTGAAGAGCGTGTTCGCGAGCGCGGTGCAGGACGTCGTGGATCGCCTGCTGTTCCGCGCGGCGGCGGTGTTGCCCGCGGGGATTGTCGGGGGGGGGGAATTTGAAAAGGCCTTTGCGCGCAGCGGACCCCGCAGCCGCGCGGGGCACTCGCTCCGCGATCTCAAGTTGGACGGGCAGCTCTTTACGCAACGCTGCAGCCACTTGATCTACTCGGAGATGTTTCGCGGGGTGCCCGCGCAGCAAACCCGCGCCAACCCACCACGAAAAAAAAAGAACGACACAACAACCC
>JANNEY010000253.1:0-4878 GCA_031379235.1 Opitutaceae bacterium
CGTGGCGTTGACCTCCTCAAGCGGACGACGCTCGCGCTCCATCAGAATCGCGACCTGGCGCAGGCGCATGTCGGAGAGATAGCGCGTGAGAGCGCTGTGATCGTCGGTCTGGCGGCGGATGAAATCGAGATACTCGAGTCCCGCGCGGCGATAAACCTCGAGATTGCTGCGGTTCTGCCCGAAAAATCCAGCGCCCTCGCGGAAAAGAAAAATGGTGATGAGCGCGAGCACGATGACGGCCACCAGCGCATTGCCGCCGAAGAACGCCTTGATCGTGTCGTCCAGCGTGAGCCCAAGGAAACGAAGGCGGCGTTTCTGGACGGCGAACTTGGGCGCCGGGGGCGGTGGGCTTGTCTCGGTCATGCAGCAGTGGTTAAGTCGTCGGCCAGATCAGCGAGGGTCAAGGGAGTCAGTGTCACAATTCGGCGACCAACAGGAAGCGGGAAAGAAAAGGCGCGCCGAGACGGATTCGGCGCACCTGATAGGACTCACGCGGATTACTCCGGAATGACGAAGCCAACCTTCTCGATGATTTTGCGCCCTTCCGCGCTGAGCGTGAACTCGACGAACTTCGCCGCTTCGCCCGCGGGCGCGCCGTTGGTGTAGTAGAACGTCGGGCGGGAAAAGGGGTAGATGCTCTTCAGGACGGTTTCCTTCGTGGGCATCTGGCCATCGATCGCGAGGGTCTTCAAGCCCGGCGCGGTCAGATAGGCGAGGCCGACGTAGCCGACGCCGTTAGGATTCTTGCCGACCTCGGCCGCGATTTGTTCGTTGCCGGCCATCTTCTGGGAGGACTTGGCGTAGTCGCGGTTATTCATCGCGAGCGCCTTGAAGTCGGAATACGTGCCCGAAGCGGTGTTGCGCGTGTAAATCGAGATCTTGCCGGGCTTGCCGCCGACGGCGGACCAGTCGGTGATGTCGCCGGAGAAGATTTGCTCGACCTGTTTCTTGGTGAGCTTGGCGATCGGGTTGCCCGCGTTGACGACGATGCCGATGCCGTCGTGCGCGACGATGAGGGGCTTGAGCGTGACGCCCTTGGCCGTGGCGGCGGACATCTCGGTCGGCTTCGCGCGGCGCGAGCTCATGCCGATCTGCGCGGTGCCATCGATGATGGCCGCGAGCCCGGTGGTCGAGCCCTCCGCGGCGATCTCGAAGGAAACGCCAGGATTCTTCGCCTTGTATTCCTCGGCGAGGGTGGGGACGAGTTTGGCCCCGAGCGTGTCGGAACCCTTGATGACGAGCTTCTGCGCGGAAGCCAGCGAAGCGGCGGAGAGCGCCGCGAGGAGGAGGAGGGAAGTTTTCATGAGAATGATTTTCAGAGACGGAACACGAGGAAGTTAGAACTGAATCTGCATTTGGGACCGGACGCCCCTAGTCTTCGCCTCCGCCGGGCCGCCGGTGACAGTATCCTTCGTCTTGCCGACGAGAGCACCGAGCTGGAATCTCAGGTCCAAACTGCGGAGGTAGAGGTTGGCGCCGAGATACCACTCCTCGAACTTGTTCATCGTCGGGCCGGTCGGCGCCGAACGAATCACATCCGAGAGCTGCAAGCCGCGTCCGTCGGAATTGAGCTGCTGATAGCGAAGGACCGCCTCGATATTATCGGTGACTAGGAAAGTCGGCATGAGGAAGAAGCCCTTGGGCTTCGCGTCGCGCAGCGTGCTGGCCGCGCCGCGCTCGACCTTGGCCATGTCGTATTCGGCGGTGAAGCCGAAGCGGCCCATCGTGAGATCGGAGTAGAGCGAATAGACCTGAAGATCGAAACCGCGGCCGAGGTTGGCGGTGCCGAAGCCACCTTGGTCGGGCATGAAGCCGCTGCCGAGACTCACGACCCAAGAGCCGCCGTTCTCCGGCAGCTTGTGGGTGAAGCCGACGTTGGCCCAGAAGGCCGACTTGTTGTTGGTATTGTCACCCGACGCGGCAGCCAAGGCGAAGGTCTCGTTGCGCTCGGGCGTGGTGACGGCGGCGCCATAGATGAAGTTGGTCGTGGAGTTGATCTCTTTCTTTCCATCCATGAACACGCCGATGCGGTAGCTCGCGCCGCCAAGGCGGCGGCCGTTGTTGCTCTCGACGAAGTAGCGCGTGACACCCGAGCGTTCGATCGCCTTGAGATTGCCACTGGAGCCACGCTCCTCAGCTACGATGTTCACCTTGCGCAGGCCAAAGTCGAAGGTGAGATCGTTGGTCGGCTTCCACTGGATGATGGCGTCGTCGTAGCTGCCGCCGACAAAATCGTAGGTGAACTGCGCGCCCCAGTTTCCACCCACCCCTGCCTTGAGCGTGAGATACATGCGGCGCGTGAAAAAATGATCCGTGGCGACGGGGCCGAAGGCCGCGTTCTTCACGTCGGTATCGAGATTGGCGTATTGGAGCTGCATCCGCATGCCGACACTGAGTCGGTCGGTGGACTTGCCGCCACCGAAGGCCGGGGCCGGGAGGACCGCCGACGCCTCGCGCACGAGGTCGGCGCGGATGTCTTCCGCCTCCTGGTTGGTGAGAATGCCCTTGCGGATGAGGGCGTTGACGAGCGCGGCGCTGTCTTGGGCCGGCGCGAAACCGGCGGCAGTGGCGAAACAAGCCGCCAAGGCGAGGCAGCGGAGGTTGGGTCGGAGGACGGACATGAGCGGGATTGCTGGTTTGAGGCGCAGTGAGCGCCGATGACCCATAGCTTAGGCCCCAATTGTTACAGTCTCGTGTCAGCCGCGTGACAAACCAGCCACAAACCCGCCGCAACGCCTTCGGCCATGTTACGACTTGGATCCGGGTGCGCACTTTGGGTCGCTTCGGTTACGATTGGACGACGAGCCCGGCGACCCTTGACTCGACGCCTTCGCGTATGGCTCGACTACGTCATGCCCGCGTCGATCCGCCGCCGTTTTCTCATCGTTGTTTTTGGGGTTACCTCCGGCCTGTTCGCCGGCGCGCCGCCGTCACCTCCGCTGAAGGACGCGCAAGCCCTCGGCCAAGCAGCGACCGGCGAAGATCGGATCGAGCTGCTGCAGGAGGTCGCCACCACCCTCGCCCGGCGCGGTGCGGCCCAGGCGGCGCTCGACCTCGCGGCGCAACTGCCCACGGGGCGCCGGGCGATGGTGGTGCTGGAGCTGGCGCTGCACCTGCCCGACACCGCGCGGACGCAGACCGAGCAGCTCGCCCTCGACGGGCAGACGCTAAAATCTCTGACGCCGGACTGGCGCAAAGCCCGGCTCGCGCGGCTCCTCGCCCGGGTGCAGGCCCGGCTGGGAAATTTCGAGGCCGCGACGGCGCTCGCCCACACGGTGCCCGACACGGAGGAGCGGGCGTTTGCCCAGCAGGAAATCACCGCCGCGCTCTGCCGCGCCGGACTCGTCGAACCCGCGCGCCAGCTCGCCGGCACCATCGAGGACAGCCGCCGCTACGGCACGTATCGGCAGAAATCCGCCGCGCTGGCCGACGTCGCGCGCACGCTGCATCGCCGCGGCAATCCCGAGGAGGCCGCCACCCTGCTCGCGCAAGCCGAACTCCTGCTGCCGAAAAAACCCGGCTGGAGCGACGGCCTCGCCTTGGTCGTGCTCGCGGAAGCGTTTCACGCCTGCGGCGACGCCGGCAAAGCCCGCGATCTCATGGCGCGCGCGGAAGCCCTCGCCCAGACGATCGCCGGATCGTGGAAAGCCGCGGAACTCGCGCGCGTCGCGGCGGGCTGGCGCACGTGCGACGATGCCGCGCGCGCCCACGCCGCATTGGAGGCGGCGGTGCAATTTCTCGCCGGCCTGAATCCGTGGGCGCGCGCCGAGGAAGCGGCGCCGTTCGCCCGCGCCGCGGCCCAAGCCGGCGCCGCGGTGCAGGCCCGCGCGGCGCTCCTCGCCACCCTGGATGACGCGCAGCGCGCCGAGAACCGTGACGCCTGGCGCAAGCCGCACGTTCGCACGCTGCTCGCCTGGGCGGAACTCTTCGAGGACGCACCGGCCGAGAAGGAATAGTCCTGCAGCTTCGGCACGGGCCAAAATAAAAGCGGCGCCCGGAAGGGCGCCGCGTGAAGCGTGAAACTTACTGGGAGTTATTTGATGAAGGAATTCCGATGGTTTGAAAGCAGGGCGGGTCTGTGACCCGCCCTGCTACCGGCGTGACTCAATCAATCTCGTAAACCTCGAAGATCACTTCGCCGGCGCCGCCCTTGCCCTTGGCCTGCACCGTGTAGGCGCCAGGCGCCAAGGTCTTCACGATCACGGCATCCTTGCTGTTGGCCGGAAGGGCGAATGCGCCGACGCTCGCAGCGAGCGTCGAGACCTGCGTGCCGCTCCAGTCGTCGTTGGTCGCGATCGAGGTCGTGCCGGAGAACAGCTCGAGCGTCGGATCGGCGAGGGCGTTGGTGACACCGAGCGGCGTGAGGCCGGGACCGACGACGCGGATCAGGACCGTTTGCGACTGGGTGCCGCCGATCACGAAACCACCGAAGAGCGTGCCGTTGGCGGCGAGCGTGGCGCGCGTGGCGATGTTGATGACCTTGCTCGGCGAGCCGAGGATCACGGGCTCATCGGCCGCGGCCGTGTCGGCGTCGGTCAGGTAGCCGAGCTGCGAGATCGCGCTCCAGCCCTTGGCCCAGTTGGCGGCCTTGAAGGCGCCGATGTAGTCGGTCTGCGTGAAGAAACCGTCCGCGGGCGGCGTCTTGGCGCCGGTGAGCGCCGGGCTGCCGGCGAGCGGGCGAGGATCGAGGCCCTTGTTGCGCGTGCGGCTGATGCCGCCGAGCAGCGGGTTGGTGTTGATGCGGTTGGCCTGCGCGGCCGCGCGGATGTGATCGGCGGTGTAGTTGGTCGCCGGCACCACGCCGCCCGCCGTGGCGTTGGGGCTGAGGAAGAGTTGCGCATCAGCCGCCCCGGCGCCGAAGGTGCCGAAGATGTTGTC
>JANNEY010000284.1:0-11166 GCA_031379235.1 Opitutaceae bacterium
AGCTCCGCTTGATCGGCGGCACTTGGCCGCAGCTGGAGCGATGGAGATACATTTGCTTCATGGCGCGGGACGGTCGGGGCCGAGAAACTCGGCGAAATTACGCGGCGTTTCGTAGAGCCGCACCCGAAAAAGTTTGGCCGCCGGCGGGAGGAGGGGCGCAATCTCGTGCCAGAAGGCAATGACGAGATTTTCCGTCGAGGGAATGATCCCACGCAGGAAGGCCACGTCCGTGTTCAAATTCCGGTGATCGCAGGGATCGACGACCGCACGGTGCAAAATGCGCTTCAACTCGCCGAGATCCACGATGTAGCCGGTGTCCGCGTCGGGTTCACCGCACACGGTGACTTCGAGCACGTAGTTGTGGCCGTGCCAGTGGGGATTGGTGCAGAGGCCATACTGCTTTACGTTCCACGCCTGGCTCTTTGTCGGATTGTGCAGCCGGTGCGCGGAATTGAAATGCACCTGCCGCGTGATGAACACAGTGCCCCGCAGCACGCGGGGCGCAGCGGGTTTCCGGGAGGCGGACTTTTTCGGCATGGAGGGTCAGAAGTAGCGAAAAACCCGCCTCGGTCAACCCGCGGGGTCGATTGGTAGTGTATCAGTTTGAAATCTTGGGCGGGAGGTGTGAAATTTTATGGCCTGCGGGTCAATAGGGCGTCGAAGTTGGCCTCTGAGTTCGTGGCTAGGAGCAGCCTTCTTGCGTTCGAATTTATCCAATCAATCGTTTCCAGTATTTCGGTATAATCTTTTTTGAGATTTGGGCGGTTCCAGATTCTCCGAAAATGAAAAATTCTGTTACGAAGGCTCCTGATGTTTTCGAATCGAACCGACGCAACTTTTCTTGTGCGTGATGGCAGGGCTGGGAACACCTTTTCGCCGATTCCATGAAACAAGGTTTCATACTTACTGTTCAGGAGGCTTGTCCAGAAACCAAAGCTCAATTCTTGAACGATGCGATCGTGCGTTAGCGGCCGAGTCGATCTCTCCTTTAGTGACGCGCGCGCTTCGTCCAGGCTGTCTGTTGCATACGGCTGAAACCATCCGGGAGAAACCATAAGCCAGTTCTTATCTTTCTCTCTGATTGCAGAATCCATCGCGTTTCGATAGACAATTTCAAGAATCTGGAGTGGCCGATAAAAGCTCTCGGCAAGCTCGCCGTTCCAAAGATAGCGCGCCGCAATTTTCTCGTCCGAATCAAAATTTGACGCTCTGTGAGATTCAAAACGCGCTGGCGACAAAGCCCTTTTGATAAGGGCGTAATCTTCGTCTTTACATTTATCAACCGGTGACGATGGTTGTGCCACTGTCCCGGGGCCATTCCTAGCGTTAGTGGTGCTCATGCGCTGCTAATGATGAATCCCGGGTTTTTTTATGCCGCCGCTTCGTCGGCTTGGTCTAGAAGCGCAATGATGTCGGTGATTTCCCAAACGCGAGTTGAAACGCCAGCGGCCATTGCCGGGGTGCCGCGAAGCGTTTTGTGGATGCGGCAGAAATTGTAGAAGCAGAAGAAGAGCGCCAGCATGTGCTCGTGGTTCTCAACCTTCTTGGAAAAGGCATTTGTGAGGCGTGTAAAGCGGCGATTGCCCATGCGGATCGTGAGGTTGTGGCGCTCGACGTAGCTTGTGGAGACGTGGGCTGATTCAGGCTTGCCGCTCACGACTGCCGTGCGCGTGCCCATGCACTGCGCGGGGGAATAGCGGGCTTCTGTCTTCGGTCCTTCGCCGTAAATCTTCACGAGCTGCGCGTAGTCAATGTCCTCGCCGAAGGCATCCTCGACGGCTTGCAGGTAAGGGCGGTGACCGTCCGTCGTGAGCTGCACGCGATGCGCAAGGCGGGCTGCTAGGTCGCTCATGAAGTGGAAGGCCGCCGCGCCGTCGCGCGTGCCCACATACCAGCACGGGATCAACTTCGTGTCCGCGTCGAGTGCAGTCCAAGTCCAGCAATCGCCCCAACCCTTCTCCCGCGTTTCGTCCGTCGTGTTCTTCTCCTTCGCGCCAACGAAACTCCACACCTCATCGCATTGGATACGTTTGCAGGAGAGCTGACGAAACGCCTTGTCCTGATAGATGGAGCAGGCGCGGCCCGCATCGGCCATCAGCTTGACGACGGTGTTGATCGCAACGCCCGTCAGGCGGCTCGTGGCGCGCATGGAGTTTCCCTCGACGAGACAGTTGATGACTTGGGCGCGCTTGTCGGAGGAGAGCTTGTTCATGCGGGAAAGATTATGCTTGCAGTAAGCATGAGCAAGCATAAACAGTAAGCATCATGGAAAATGACTCCATTCAGTCGCAGGGCGGAAAGGCCCGCGCCGAGGCGTTAAGCCCCGAACAAAGATCGGAAATCGCCGCCAATGCAGCGGCAGCACGTTGGAACCTCCCCAAGGCAACGCATGAGGGAGATTTGAAAATCGGCGACCACATCATCCATTGCGCGGTGCTTGAAGATGGGCGGCGTTTGCTAACCCAAAGCGACTTCATGCGCGCGCTCGGTCGGGCGCGACAGGCCAAGGGCCGCGATTACTATGATGGTGACGTCAACCTGCCTGCTTTTTTGACCGCTAAGAATCTTAAACCGTTCATTCCTGCTGATTTGTATGTGACGTCTAGCCAGATTGAATTTAAGCCCATCAAGGGATCGAAGGCGTTCGGGTATTCGGCCGACCTGTTGCCCGCCGTGTGCGAAGTATTCCTATCCGCAAGAGACGCGGGGCCGAACGTGCTCGTGCATACTCAGCTCCACATTCTCAAGCAGGCTGATATTCTAATGCGTGGACTGGCCCGCGTCGGCATTACCGCCTTGGTCGATGAGGCTACAGGCTATCAAGAGGTTCGTGATCGCGTCGCCTTACAGAAAATCCTCGAACGCTACCTGACCGATGAATGGGCGAAATGGAGTCGATTGTTTGAACCCGAATTTTATCAGCAGCTTTTTCGCCTCAAGGGTGTTCCTCTCATGGTAACTCCCGACGGAAGAAAGCCCCAATACGTCGGCAAGTGGACCAACGACATCGTTTACTCGCGTTTGGCACCCGGAATCCGTGAGCACCTGCGGAAGGTGAACCCTCGCAATTCATCCGGTAACAAAGCCCGCAAAGACCATCAGCATTTTACTCGTGATTACGGCCATCCTGCCCTCAAAGAGCATTTGTCGAACGTCACTTTCCTGATGAAAACGTGTGCGACGGATGCAGAGTTTAAGAAGAAACTCGACATCGCCGCCCCAAAGATGGGCGAGACTATGCCGCTGCAATTGGACGTTTAGCGTTTCAACTTCCCGCCCGTCACTCGCTCGACGATTGAAAGCGCGTTCTGAGCGGCATCCTTATGTGGTGCCTTCTTGGGCGCGCTTTTCTTTTTGGCCTTGGTGGGTTTCTTCATTGGAAAATGTGAACACGCGGCAGCTTGCGTGGCAACTGCTCTGCGATCTTCGTGAGCGGCGAGGGGCGCGTGATGCGGCTTGGCGTGAACGTTTCCGGCTTTGCGTCGGGCTCACTGAGCCAGTCGCAGCGCGTTGCGCTAACCTGCGCGCCGTGAATGTAGGCCGCGCTGAAATTGCGCCATTTCCTTTTCTCCTGCTTGGGTGCAAGCCTGCCGCGGCCAACGTAAGCGATGCCGCCCTTGGCCTTGAATCGCTGCCTTAGCAGCTCGCCGCGTTGCGCTCTTTCCATGCTGCCGGTCTGCCCGGCTACCGACGAGAAACAAGCGCGGATTCAAACTGATACACTACCGGTCGATTGGCAGCGAGACGGTTTGATGGATCGCTGTCATGACACGGAGCGCAGCGACCACAGAATCGACCGGAAATTTCAGATGGATTTGCCCCCTCGCACCGGGCTCGCAACGCCCAATCAAACTCCCCACTACGTCGACTTCGGGAATCCGTCAGGCGTTCGGCAGGGCGTAACAACCGCCCCGTTTCGGATTCGACGCACCCCGCGGCAACATGCAGCGTGGGCTTTCGCGTTTCCGCGCCCATGAGAATCCGCAAAGTCCTCGTCACCGCCGCCAACCCCCGCCAGCGCACACTCCCGCTGCAGACGCTGATCGATCCACAGGGCGAACCGAAGTCCGCCCTGCAGGTCGTGCTGGAGGAAGCCGACGGCGCGGGCATCGAGGAGTTCGGCGTCGTGGTGTGCCCGGGCGACGAACCCGCTTACGCCGAAGCCTGCGGTGCGTTGCGCGCCCGCGTGCGTTTCATCGTGCAGGAGACGCCCCGCGGCTACGGTCACGCCGTGTTGTGCGGTCGCCAGTTTGTCGGCGACGAACCGTTTCTCCACCTGGTCGGCGATCATCTGCACGTCTCGTCGCTGCCGGCGATGAGTTGTGCGCGCCAGCTGATCGCGGTGGCCACCGCGGAAAATGCCCCGGTCTCCGCCGTGCAGCCCACCCGCGAGAGCCAGCTCACGTCCTTCGGCGCGATCGGCGGCCGGCTCGTGGGGGGCGCGAAACCGCTGTATCAAGTCGAGGCCGTGTTGGAAAAACCCACGCCCACCGTCGCCGAGCAGCAGCTCATCGTGCCCGGCCTGCGCGCCGGATTTTATCTGTGCTTCTTCGGGATGCATGTGCTCGGCCCGGAAATTTTCGCCCTGCTGGAGGAACACCAGCGCGCGGCGCCGGATCGCGCCTTGGGGCTTTCGCCCGCGTTGCACGCGCTCGCCGCCCGTCAGCGCTACCTTGCCTTTAACGTCGCCGGTCGGCGTTTCGACATCGGCGCGCCCTACGGCCTGCTCTTCGCCCAGCTCGCGCTCTCGCTCTCCGGCCGCGACCGCGACCGCGTGCTCACGCAGTTGGTCGAGTTGCTGGCGGTGCGGACGAATGACTGAGAGGCGCCGCGAAATAATTCGAACCTTCGATCTACCCGTGAGCCAGACCGTGCCTGATTATTTTTCCGCTCCTTTCGTGTCTTTGGTGTATTTCGTGGTGCCCTCCGTCGCATGAGCCAGGGTCTCCTCGCCATCATCCAATCCGCCGATCCCGCCACGCGCGATCGCGCCGTCGATCAGTGGTGCGAGGGACGCGACGCGGCGGAGCTGCTCGCGGCGGGCGCAGAACTCGATGGCTACCGCCGGCAGGAAACGAATCTTTACCAGCGGGTGCGCGCGCTGTTTTTCATCACGGCGATTCACCGTTATCACCTGCCCGCACGCCCCGAACTGCCGCGCTCCGGCCGCGTGCCCTACGAAGGTTTCCGCCACCTGCTGGAGCGCCGCTTCGAGGAAGCGATTGCGGTTTTCCTGGAGGCGCAGCGCACGCATGGTCCCAGCGAAACGCTCTCCAGCGCGCTCGCGTCGGCGCATCACGCACTCGCCTTTCAAACGCTCGCCGACCAGGTGCGCCGCACGGTGCGCTCCACCCACGGCAACGCGTGGATGTTCCGCCTCGGCCATCCGCTCGATCAGCCGCTGCGGGTGCGCCGCGAACTCCTCGCAGGTGAAAACGCCGACGCGCCGCGCCCGCTGCTCCGCGAGCTCACGCCCGTGCGCATGGACCTCACGCACTGCGGGTGGAGCGACATTTTTTTCCTGGGCATGGATTTCCCCGAGGGTGCGCGCGTGCTCAACATCTCCGTCGATCTCGGAGTGCATGGGCGCGATCCCGCGACCCGGCCGCCGGTCGAGGCGTTCTTCCGCGTGATCGACGAGCCGGTGATCCGACTCGCGAGCGTCGATCTCGAGGCCTCGGCCTGCCTCACCTCGCTCGACGATGTGTTCGATTTCGGCCGCGACTATCTCGGCTTGCTCAAAGCTGCCGTGATTGCCGCGGGCCTCGTGCCGCCGGGCATCGAACGCTCCGGCGCGAGCCTCGCCGACCTGCTCGCCACGATCTTCGGGGCCGGCCGTGGGTTCGAGCTGGTGAGCAACGTCAACCGCATCCCCAAGGGTTCGCGTCTCGCCGTCTCCACTAATCTGCTCGGCGCGCTGATCGGCGTGTGCATGCGCGCGACCGGCCAGATTCAATCGCTCACGGGCGCGATGCAGGAAAGCGAACGCCGCATCGTCGCCGCCCGCGCTATCCTCGGCGAATGGATCGGCGGATCGGGTGGCGGCTGGCAGGACTCGGGCGGCCTCTGGCCCGGCATCAAGTTGATCGAGGGCGCACCAGCGCAGCCAGGCGATCCGGAGCATGGCGTGAGTCGCGGCCGCCTGCTGCCGCGGCACACGCTGCTCGGCGTCGACCGCATCCCGGCCGCAGCGCGGAAAAAACTTCAGGATTCGCTCGTGCTCGTCCACGGCGGCATGGCCCAAAACGTCGGCCCGATTCTGGAAATGGCCACGGAGAAATACCTGCTCCGCAGCGAGCCCGAGTGGACCGCGCGCCGTCAGGCCGTCGCCACCCTCGACGACATCCTCGCGAAACTCGCCGCCGGTGACATCCGCGGACTTGGCCGCGCGCTCACGGAAAATTTCTTCGGCCCGCTCCAGACGATCATCCCGTGGGTGAGCAACCGCTACACCGAGCTGCTCATCGCGCGCACACGCGCGGCGTTCGGCGAGGATTTCTGGGGCTTCTGGATGCTCGGCGGCATGTCGGGCGGCGGCATGGGTTTTATTTTCGCGCCCGAGCGCCGCGCGGAGGCGCAGGCGAAGCTCCTCGAGATCATGCTCGCGACGAAACGCGAGCTGGAGAGCTCGCTGCCCTTCGCGATGGATCCGGTCGTCTACGATTTCGCGATCAACGAGCACGGCTCGGTCGCCGCGCTGCTCACCGGCGCCGACGCGCTGCTGCCGGTGGCCTTCTATCAGCACGCCGTGCCCGGTTGGTTGCGCCGCGAGGCGCGCGATCTCACGGCCCGCGAGCGCATGGATCTCCAGCAGTTCGCCCGGGCGGCCCGCACGCATACGGAATTCGGCCACGCCCTGCCCTCGCTGCTCGACCGCATGCTGCCCTCCGCCGGCTCGGGCGATCGCACGGCGCAACAACTCGACACGCTCCTCACGCAAAACGGTTTTGATCGCGCGCAACACGAGCAAATCCGCACCGATCTCCGCGCGGGCCGCATCGGGCTGGCGATGAACCGGCTCTCGCCCAGCACCAAGATTGAGGATGTCGCCGCGGCGGAATTGTTCGACGGCAACAGCGCCTCCGCTGATTTACGCCGCGCCGGCGAGGCCGCGCTGCGGGCGGGCGAAGTCGGCGTGGTCACCTACGCCGCGGGCGTGGGCAGCCGCTGGACGCAGGGGGCGGGCGTCGTGAAGGGCCTCCATCCGTTCGCTAAATTCGCCGGCCACCACCGCGGTTTTATCGACGTGCATCTCGCCAAGTCGCGGCGCACGGCGCGCGATTTCGGCGCCCCGGTGCCGCACGTTTTCACCACCAGCTACCTCACGCACGCCCCGACTGAGGCGCACCTCCGCGCGCATCACGGCGCGGCGTGGGACCGCACGGTTTTTCTTTCGCCCGGCCGCTCCATCGGCCTGCGGCTTGTGCCGACGGTGCGGGATTTGCATTTCGCGTGGGAGGAGACCGCGCAGCAGCGGCTCGACGAGCAGAAGGAAAAGATGCGCGAGAGCGTGCGCACCGCGCTCACCGGCTGGGCCCGCACCGTCGGCGAGGGTAACGACTACACCGCCAATCTCCCCGGCCAGTGCCTGCATCCAGTCGGCCATTGGTTCGAACTGCCGAATCTACTCAAGAATGGCACGCTCGCACGCCTGCTCGCGACGCACCCCAAACTTCGCACGCTGCTCGTGCACAACATCGACACCCTCGGCGCCACGCTCGATCCCGCGCTCGTCGGTTGGTTTCAAGCTTCCGGCGCCACGCTCGGCTGGGAAGTGATTCCCCGCCGCATCGAGGATCACGGCGGTGGGCTCGCCCGGGTCGATGGCCGGCTGCGGATGGTCGAGGGTCTCGCGCTGCCGCGCGAAGAGGACGAGTTCAACCTCACCTATTACTCAACCAACTCGTGCTGGGTGGACATCGAGCGCCTGCTCGGGCTCTTCCAACTCACGCGCGCCGAGCTCGCCGATCCGGTGCGCACCGCCGCGGCGGTGCGCGCGATGGCCGCGCGGGTCCCGACCTACGTCACGCTCAAGGACGTGAAGAAGCGCTGGGGCCACGGCCAGGAAGACGTCTATCCCGTCGCGCAATTTGAGAAACTCTGGGGTGACATGACGGCGCTGCCCGAGTGCGGCAACGTCTTCGCCGCCGTCCCGCGCGCCCGTGGCCAGCAGCTCAAGGATCAGGCGCAGCTCGACAGCTGGGCGCGCGACGGCTCGGCCGCCCACATCGATGGGCTTTGCGTTTGGTGATCCGGTTGGTTGCAGTCGGGAACGCCCAGCCTGTCCGGTCCGAAAATAATTCATGGCCCCTCTCTGTTCCCGCGCCGTCGCGCTCGCCCTGATCGTCGCCGGCGTCAGCGCTCCCAGCGCCCCGGCCCAGTCCAGGCCGTGGGAGCAGGCCGCGCTCTCGCTGGAGAGCGGCTTGCTGTGGGAGGTCGGAAAAAGCACGCCGCTGAGTTACCGTCTCATCCCAACCCAACTGTCCTGGCGTTCGCGCGAGATGTTCGGCCGGCCGCTCGGCGCCGGTCGCATCGTGCTGCGCCATCGTTTCACACTCCTCGGCACGATCGTGCAGCAGGGGCCGGAGCACCACTACGTCGCCCTCGCGGCCTCGCCTTCGATCGAGTGGTGGAACAAGGCGGGAACGTGGAATCTCTACGGCGGCGCGGGCGGCGGTTTCGGCTGGCTCGACTCCCAGGGCGTGAAGGGTGGGCAGGGACAGGATTTCACCTTCAACTGGTTCGCCCGGGGCGGCGTCGAGCACACGGCCGGGCGGCACTCGCACTGGAGCGCGGGCATCATGTTTCAACACATGTCGAATGGCGGGCAGACGAATCCGAATCCGGGCATCGACGCCCTGGGCTTTACCGCGGGTTGGACGTGGAAATTCTAAACGCCGGATGATTCCTCCGCTCCTCCTGATTGCCGGCGCCGGAAAAATTACCGCCTTGGCCCTCTGGTTTTTTACCGCGCAACACCCCGCGGCCTTGCTGCTTTTTTTCGGCCCCGATCCGTTTGTGCTCTACGCCCTGTTCGTGCCCTCGGCGCAGGGACTCGGCCGCGTGTTCACGCGCTTCACCACCGACCGTCGCGAAATCTGGCTGACCATTGACGACGGGCCCGACCCGGACGACACGCCCCAAATTCTCGACCTGCTCGATCGCCACGGCGCCAAGGCAACGTTCTTCGTCATCGGCGAGCGCGCGGCCCGCTGGCCGGAACTCGCCCGCGAAATCGTCCGCCGCGGTCACGAGATCGGACACCACACGCACACGCATCCGGCCGCCACATTTTGGTGCGCTTCGCCGCGCCGGCTCGGGGCAGAACTCGACCGCACGCTCGCGACGCTGCACGCAGCGGGCGTGCGGCCGCGGTGGTTTCGCGCGCCCGCCGGGATTAAGCACCTGCTCCTCGCCCCCGCGCTCGCCCAGCGTGGGCTCCGATGCGTGGGTTGGACCGTCCGCAGTGGGGACTGCCGGAGCCGTTCACCGGAAAAAATGGCCGCAGCGACCGCGCAACGTCTGCGCCCTGGCGCCATCGTGCTCCTGCACGAAGGACCAAGTGTGCCCGCGGCGGTGCGGATCACTGGCATGGCCTTGTTGCTCGAGGCCACGGCCAGGCAAAAATTCTCCTGCGTGCTCCCGCGCGCGGAGCAACTTCGGTAGGGTTTCGCGCCGATCTGTGCTCGCCTTGCAGATTGACCGGCCGGCGCAGCCGCACTCTGCTCAAGGCTCCATTACGGCGGGATTTTCCCGCAAGCCTTCACCCCTCGACCATCATGAACCTCGCACTTCGACCCGCCCGTTTACTGCTGTTGCTCGTTGCCTTGATTTCCTCCGTCCATGCCGCCGATGATTTCGGTCCTCTGGCCGGCACGGTTACAGTGCCCGATGGCCTCAAAGTCGCCGATGTCCAAGAAGCGATCATCGCCGGGGTCAGTGCCCGCGGCTGGGCGCTCAAGAACAAGACCAACGGTCGGATCGTGCTCTCGCTCGAATCCGGCGGCTGGCGCTCGACGATGACGCTCACTTACGACACCAAGGAAGTGAAAATCTATTCCACTGACTCGGGCAAACCCGACAAGTCCGGCGTAATCAAAAAGCAGGCCATACCGGAAAGCTGGGTGAAATACATGAAGCAGGACATCACCAAGCATCTTGGCCTAAAAGCTTTCGCCAAATAGCGCGTCACGCACGCATGCCGGTTTCTTTTTCGTCTTCCACCCACCAAGCGCTGCCAGCGCTGCGGGTAGGCTTTGCCGGACGGCCCGCGAACCCGAAGGACGAGCCTCCGACGCTGCGGCTTGACTTGCCGTGGCTCGCGGGGGCGCCAGTGGAGAATATTTTTCCCGCCGTCACCGCCGTCGGTAACCGCGACGGCATGCCGCTTTTTCGCTCCGGCGGGCTACTGCTCGGGCATGCGCGTGAATCCTGCAGCGGTGGCGATATCGCTTCCCACACTCAGGCGCTCTACCGCCGCGTGCTCGCTGCGACGCGCGGACTGCACCTCTGCCGCGCCTGGAACTATGTGCCGCAGATCAACGCGACCATGGCCGGTCTCGAGTGCTATCGCGCGTTTTGTCAGGGCCGCTCGCTGGCCTTCGAGGCGGAGTTCGGCGGTGCCTTCAAGCTCCTCCTGCCCGCGGCCTCCGCCGTCGGCAGCAGCGGTGCGCACCTCGACGTCATTTTCGCCGCGAGCGAGACCGCGCCGCACCATTTCGAAAATCCCGAACAGATTCCCGCCTACCACTACCCGCCCGAGCACGGTCCGCGCTCGCCGAGTTTTGCCCGCGCCACCGTCGTGCGCGACGGCACGCGCACCTGGACTTTCGTCTCCGGCACCGCCGCGATCAAAGGCCACCAGACGATCGCGCCCGACTCCCTGGCCGCGCAGCTCGACTGCACGCTCGACAACCTGCGACTGATCTCGCGCGCCGTGGGGATCGGTGACGATCTCGGTGCCGGCCGGATGAAAGCGCGGCACTTCAAAATCTATCTCCGCCACGCCGTCGATCTCACTTCGGTGCAAACGCGGCTCGATCGCGAATTACTCCGCACCGGTGACGTCGTCACCTACCTGCAAGCTGACATCTGTCGGGCAGCGCTCGCCGTCGAGATCGAGGCGACATTATTGGCGGAGGCGTAGTTGCCACCGCTGGTTCGTTG
>JANNEY010000316.1:0-5335 GCA_031379235.1 Opitutaceae bacterium
CGCTTGTTGGGCGCATGTCCGACCGGAATGCGCCAAAAAAACTTTGTGTGAAGGGCGTTGAACGGCGCGCGATCCTGCGCACCGTGGCGGGTTCACACGATGGAAAGAACCCCCCAACCCCGGCGACCCGACCCAGCAGCAGCCAACGGGGGGCACGGTGCGCGCGATGATCGCCGGCCGCGCGACTCGGGCGGATCGCGCGACGGCCGGGGCAATCGGGGCGGGTCGGGCCGGCCGCAAAACTCCGGTGGTGGCCCGCCGCGTTTCGAGCATCGGCCATCTTCAGCGACGCCACCGCGGGATCCGGCACCGGTGTCCGCCGCCGTGGCCAAGGCCGGCGTGCCGCATGGGGCCACCGAGAGCGGCTGGCTGCCCGACTGCGTTTATACCGGGGAAAAATTTGAAACCGGTCTCGCGTTTTTCGCGGACACCGCGGGACGCATCACCCGCTTTTCCCGCGAGCCCGCCGATCTGGCGGCGGCGCGGCGGCTGGCGGGCCAGGCAGCGCTGCCAGGGCTCGTGAACACCCACTCGCGTTCGTTTCACCGCGTGCTGCGCGGGCGCACCGAGCGGCGCGGCGCGCCCGGCGATCCGCTGGCGGGCTGGGCGGCGGCGCTGGGCCACGCGACCGGACGCGCGACTGGCGAGGAGATTTTCGACGCGGCGCGGATGGCGTTCATGGAGATGCTGCTCGCGGGCATCACCTGCGTGGGAGAATTTCATTTCGTCGCGGCGGCGGCGGCGGGCGCGTCGGCCCCCGAGGCTAATTTACTGCGTCGCGAGATCATCCGGGCGGCGCATGAGGTGGGCATCCGCCTCGCGCTGTTCAATGTCGCGCCGGATCAGGCGGAGCGCGCCGAGCCGTTTGTGCGCGACGTGGAAAACCTGCGCACGCAGGTCGAAAAGGAATTTCCCGCCGACGAAGTGTGGCTCGGCGTCGCGACTGACTTGCCGGCGGCGTTGCCGGCCGAGTCGATCAAGGCGGTCGCGACGTATGCGCGGGCCCAACGACTGCGGTGGCACGCCCATGTCGCCCCACGCCCGGGCGAAACCGTGGCCGCCGGCCGCTCGCCGCTCGCGCAGTTGGCGGAGCTCGGGTTCCTCGACAAGCGGCTCACGGTGGTTCACCCGCTCCACCTCACGGACGAGGATATGAAGCTGCTCGGCACGGCGCGCGCGACGGTGTGCGTTTGCCCGATCTCGGCGCAAAATCTCGGGCTCGGCACGGCGCCCGTGGAAAAACTCCTCGCCGCCGGGGCCGGGATTGCCCTCGGCACGGACAGCCACGCGCAGATCGATCTGTTGAAGGACGCGCGTTTGCTGGAATACCAGCTCCGCGTGCAGCACGGGCAGCGCGGGGTGATTGCGACCGATCCGGCGACGACGCTGTTTCACGCGGCGACGGTGACGGGCGCGCGCAGCCTGGGGGCGACGGGTGGGGCGCTCGAAGTCGGGCGGCCCGCGGATTTTTTCACCGTTAACCTCTTTGATCCCTCAATCGCGGGCGCGGAGCCCGGGGCGTTGCTGGCGAACCTCGTGTTTGCCCTCGAGCGGCGTGCGGTGCGCGACGTGTGGATCGGCGGGCGGCCGCGCGTGACGGCCGGCCGCCACCCGCTGCACGGCCCGATCGTCGGGCGCTTCGTCGAGGCGCAGCGGCGGATTTGGAGTGGCTGAGTCCGAGGCTTCCCGTTGCGGCGCGGGGCGGAAAAGCTCACGAGGTTGTTACGGTGTTGCAGCGTTTTCGCTGGAGCGGTGGGAACCGCCGAAGGCATAGTGCTGACCCGATGACCCCGCCCGGCCTGCCTCGTCTGCTCGTCCTGCTGCTGCTCTGCGCGGCGGTGAACGCGGCCGAAATTCCCAAGGGCCGCATCCTGGAAAAGGTCACCTGCGCGGCCGATGCCACGCAGACCTACGCGCTCTACATTCCGACGTCCTTCGACCCGACGAAAAAATCGCCCGTGCTTTTTTGTTTTGATCCGGGCGCGCGCGGCAAGAACCCGGTCGAGCGATTTCAGGAGGCGGCGGAAAAATTCGGCTACATTGTCGCCGGCTCGAACAACTCACGCAACGGCCCGTGGGCGGCGAACGCGGTCGCGATCCAGGCGATGATGAGTGATGTGTCCCGCCATCTGCCGATCGATGCGAAACGCGTCTACGTCGCCGGACTTTCGGGGGGCGCGCGCGTGGCGTGTCAGATTGCGGGGTTTGGGCTGGCGCAGGGCGTGATCGCGTGCAGCGCGGCTTTCTCGGGCACCGAGGCGCCAGGCAAGGTGCCGTTTCTTTTCTTCGGCACGGCGGGGGTGACGGATTTCAACTACCGCGAACTGAAGCGCGTCGACCGCGAGCTCGATGACCGCAAGGCGACGCACCGCGTGGTGATCTTCGAGGGCGGGCACGAGTGGCTGCCGCCGCAACTCGCGTTGGAAGCGCTCGCGTGGATCGAGTTGCAGGCGATGAAGCGGGGCGCGCGCGAAAAAGACGCGGCGTGGATTGCGGCGCAGTTTGACGCGCGCCTTGCGGCCGTCCCCGAGGCGCCGGCGCCGGCGCGGCTGCGGGCGCTGCAATCGCTGGCCGCCGATTTCAAGGGCCTCGCCGAGATCACGGCGGTGGAAAAAGAAGTGACGGCGATCGCGGCCTCACGCGAGGTGCGCGATGCGCTCAAGGCCGAGCGGACGGCGGAGCGCGCGGAGGAAGCGCTGTTGGAAAATTTGATGGTGGCCATCAGCGACGGTTTCGTGAGTTCCGCGCGCAAGACGGCGGCGGAGTTGCAGGGGAAAGCCAAATCGGCCGCCGACCCGGCGGAGCGAGCGCGGGCGACGCGCGTGTTGCAAAGCGTCGCTTCCTACTGTGCGGAGAACGCGCGGGCGGCGCTGCGCGAGAACGACTATGAAACTGCGGTTCCGTTGCTCGAGATGGGCACGGTGCTCCGCCCGGATCGGCCGCAGGGCTACGTCGAGCTGGCGCGCGTGCGGACGCTTTTGGGCGACAAGAAGCAGGCGATCGCGGCGCTGGAGGCGGCGGTGGCGGCCGGGTTCAAGGACGCGGCGCGGCTGGAGCAGGAAAAAGATTTCGAGAAGCTGCGGAAGGAACCGGCCTTCGCGGCACTGTTGGCGCGGCTGAAAACAGGCGGGTAAAGGTGCTGTTCAAATCGGCGGTCGCGTTGTGTCGCAGATTGACCGTGCGGCTCGCGCCCGGTTTGTATGCGGCAATGGCACTCACTCTTGTCGTCCTCGCTGCGGGCATGGGCTCGCGTTACGGCGGTCTGAAGCAAATTGATCCGGTCGGTCCCGGCGGCGAGACCGTGCTCGACTATGCGGTCTTCGATGCGCTGCGCGCGGGTTTCACGCGGGTGGTGTTTGTGATTCGCCGCGATTTCGAGGCGCTCTTCCGCGAGAAGATCGGCGCGCGTTACGCGGGCCGCGCGACGGTGGACTACGTTTTTCAGTCGCTCGACCAGCTGCCGCCGACTTATTCGGCGCCGCCGGGCCGGGAGAAACCGTGGGGCACGGGCCACGCCGTGTGGTGTGCGCGCGCCGCACTGCAGGGAAATTTCGCCGTGATCAACGCGGACGATTTCTATGGCGCGGACTCCTTTGTGCAGCTCGTGAAATTTCTAAGCCGCAAGACCGCGGACGACGCCACGCCGGAATTTGCGATGGTCGGGTTCCGGCTCGCGAACACGCTGTCGGAGCATGGCGTCGTCTCGCGCGGCGTGGCCTTGCTCGGCGGCGATGAAGACGAGCTGCGGTCCATCGTGGAAAACACCGGCATCGCCGCGACGGATGTGGGCGATGGCCGCACGTTTACGGGCGACGAAATGGTGTCGATGAATTGCTGGGCTTTCACGCCGGCGCTCTTTCCTGGACTCGACACGCAATTCCGCGATTTTCTCGCTGAGCAAGCAGGCGGTCCGAAAGCGGAATTCTACCTTCCGGCCGCCGTCTCCACGATGATCAGCCTCGATCAGGCGAGAGTGCGCGTGCTGCCGACCGATAGCACTTGGTTCGGGGTCACCTATCGCGAGGACAAACCGCGGGTGCAGGCGGCCATCGTCGAGCTGGTGCGGGCGGGAAAATATCCGGAGCGTCTCTGGGGCTGAACGTGCTGGCGTCCGACACCACGCGCAAGAATCAGCGTTGATTCGCGCGCACGAGCGTTCCCCAATTCCGACGTGAAACTCTCGCGTCCTGACGCCGATATTTTTCTTCCCGAGCTTTCCGCCGGCCTCACGCCGGCCGCCGCGCTCGCACGCACCACGCACCTCTGCGTGATCGCGCATCAGGACGATATCGAGATCAACGCCTACCCGGCCGTGGCCGAGTGCTACGGCAGGAGCGACCGGTTTTTCACGGGCGTCGTCGTGACCAATGGCGCCGGCTCTGCGCGCACGGGGAAATATGGCCACGTGACCGATGCGCAGATGCAGGAGATTCGGAAGGAGGAGCAGCGCGCCGCTGCGCGCCTCGGCCAATACAACCTCCAGCTCCAGCTGTCGCACCCGAGCGCCGACGTGAAAAAATCCGGCCATGCCGCTGTCGCCGCCGATCTCGCCGCCATCTTCGGCGGCTGTCGCCCTTCGGTCGTCTATCTCCACCAGCCGGCCGACAAGCACGACACGCACGTCGCGTGTTTTCTTCGCTGCATCGAGGCGCTGCGCGCGCTCCCCCGCGACCGCCGACCGGCCCGCGTGCTGGGCGTCGAAGGCTGGCGCGACCTCGACTGGCTCGCCGACACCGACAAAGTCGCGATGGACGCCAGCGCGAACCCCGCGCTCGCGGAGAAACTCGTCGCCGTCTTCGACTCTCAGATCGCCGGCGGCAAACGCTACGACCTCGCCGCGATGGGCCGCCGTCTCGCCAACGCGACGTTCTTCGCCTCGCACGCGACCGACAAAACCAACGCGATCTCGCTTGCGATGGACCTTACGCCCCTCGTGCAGGACGACACGTTGAGCATCCGCGACTTCACGCTCGGGCACATCGAGAAACTGCGGGCGGATGTGGCGGGGCGGTTGGCGAAAATGGAGTAGCGACAAAAAACGGCAGATTGCACGGTTCGATGAACGAGAAATCGCAATTCCCCTGTCCGAGCTGCCAGCCGGTCGCTCTACGATCGGACCCGAAAAACCTGTGGCTATTGCGGAGCCGTGATTCCCGAAGCACTCCGCTTTACCAAAACTATGATCGCCGATCTAGATGGCGGAAGATACACGGACAAGGACAACCTCGTCATTCGGCCGGATGATGGAGCTGATATATTTTGAGACACGGATGATCGGACAGCTTCCGCATGTGCATGGTGGAATGCGCCCACTTTTCACACACAGTCAAACGCT
>JANNEY010000317.1:0-5464 GCA_031379235.1 Opitutaceae bacterium
CTCCGTGACCTTGAAGGCGCCGCCGTAGGTGCCGATGTCTTGGCCCATCACAATCGACTCGGGGCGCTCGGCGAGAATTTTGCGCAACCCAAGGTTGATCGCTTGCGCCGAGTTGAGTGCCACGGGCGCAGCGGGTTCGGCGGTCCATGATTTTGAGGGCGTGGCGGGCGCAAAAACATCGGCTTCCATGCCGTCGGCCGTGGGCCGGGCGGTGGCGAGAGAGACTTGCACGCACGCTTCGAGAAAGGCGTTGAGCTCGGTTTCGACCGACTCGACGCGCGCTGCGCCTGCGGCAGCCACGGCTTGGGCCCGGGCGCGCGGCATGGGATCGCGGGCTAGATAGCCCTCGTTTTCGCCGGGTTTCAGGTAGTCGCAGGTGTCGTAGGCGGCGTGGCCGCGGAGGCGCAGCACGTGGGCTTCGATGAGCAGGGGCCGGGAGGTGGTCCGAACTTTCGTGATCGCGGCGGCCAGCGTGCGGGTCACGTGCGTGACGTCGCTGGTGCAATCGAGCGCAAATCCTTCGATGCCGTAGCCGGCGGCGCGGCGCCACAGCTCCGTGCCCGGGGCGAATTGCTCGGAGGTCGGCGTCGAATAGGCGTAACCGTTGTTTTCGATCACGAAGATCACCGGCAGGGAAAGCAGCGAGGCGAGGTTCATCGTCTCGTGGATGTCGCCCGTGCTGGAGCCGCCATCACCGAAGAAAGCAAACCCCACGGCGGGCTTGTCGTTTCGGCGTTGCGAGTGAGTCGCGCCCGCGACCACCGAAAGCATGGCGCCCAGATGGCTGATCATCGGATAGGAGCGATTGGCCGGATCGCCGCGATGGATATTGCCCTCGCGCGCCATCGTCGGACTACCGGCGTTGGCGAAATATTGATTGAGGTGCACGCAGAGGTGGTTGCCCCAGATGAGATGCCCGCCGAGGTCGCGGTGCGTGAAGGAGGTCACGTCGAGCGCCTTGTTCGCGAGCAGCGCGAGCGGCACGATGAGGGCCTCGTTGCCCTGGCCGCCCGTGACGGTCCCACGCATCAAGCCTTGGCGGAAAAGATCGAGGATGCGATTATCGGTGATGCGAGCGAGGTGCATCCACGCGTAGATGCGCAGGAGCGCATCAGCCGGCGCGGAATCGAGCTCCGGCCCGCTGAGGTCGCGGGCCGCTAATATCGCGGGAGAGAGAGGAAAGGCCATGAACTTAGGCGCGGAACGTGACGGCGCGACGCGGCGCGGGCAAGCGAGAGATTGCAGCAATCCCCCATGCGCTATCCGCGCGTGGCACCCCCGTCTGCGTTCTCGCCGCTTAGTTGGCCAGCAGCGCCAGCGCCAGCGTCTCGTCGGTGAGGAGCGATTTCAGTAATCCGCCCCGCAGCGCGGCCGCGACCGCGGGTGCACGGTCGGCTCCGGCCGCGATGCCGATGACCTGCGGGATTTTGCGGAGGTAATCCAACTCGATGCTGATCGTGCGGTCGCGCCAGCGGGATTTGCACTCCCGGCCGTCGGCATCGAAGAACCGGCCGCAGATCTCGCCGACGGCGCCGCTGGCGCGGAGCTGGGCGATGTCGGCGGAGCTGAGGACATTGCGCTCGATGTAAACCGAGCTGGCCAGGCCGCCGACCCCGACAAGCGCGGCGTCGGCCTTTTTCATTCGTTGCCAGACAAACTTGATCTGATCGGAGGCGAGGAAGAAATCGCGCGCCTTCTTGTCGGCGGTGAAGGCCGGCGTGCTGAGCGTGAGAAACTCGCCGCCCCAGCACTTGACCATAGCGCGGCCGAGCTCGAGCGCATCCACCGGCGAGATGTTGGAGTCGATGCTGCCCATCGCCTGCACGACGGTGAGACGGCGCGTTTCGCCCCGGCGAAAGCGTTGCACCACCTCGGCGACGCTGCGGCCGCCGCCGACGGCGACAATGCCGGACTTTGGGAAAACCGAGGCGACGAACGGTGCGCCGAAATGGCCGACCGTCTGCCGCGCGGCCTCGGCCCCGGCGTTCTTCGCGGTGCGGATCACGGCGGCAGATTTCAGGCCGAAGCGGCTGCAGAGCTGATGCTCCAGCTTCTCATGGCGCGCGCGGTATTCCTCCACGGTGATGCGGACGATGCCGCGCTCCAGGGCGGCCGCGAGGAGCCGCGAGATTTTCGTCTGCGAGACGCGGACGAGTTTCGCGACTTCGGCCTGGCCCAGCCCGTCGGTGTAGTAAAGCGTGGCGGCCATGCGGAGGGTTTCGTCGGGATAGGCTTCTTTTTTGGGCATGGCGTGGGCGCTGGGGGGAAAAAGAAACGCAGGGGCAGGGTAAGAAGTGTGCCGATTGGGTTAAAGTGTCAGTAGATTATTTATGCGCATAAACGTTTTACTGGACCGTGAGGATGCCTCCCGCCACCCCTCACCGTTACTCACTCATGCGAAACCCAAACCCTGTTCGTGCGCTCGTCTTCCTCTCGCTCTCCGTGCTGGCGGTCGGCCAGACCGCCACTCCGCCTCCGTCAGTCCCGCCGGCATCGGATGACACCGTGAAGCTCTCGGCCTTTACGGTCACCGGTTCGAATATCCGCCGCATCGATGCCGAGACCGCGCTGCCCGTCACCGTGATCGAGCGCGCCGACCTTGATGCGCGCGGCGCAGCGACGATGGCCGAACTGTTCGAGACGCTCGGCGCCGCCGAAATCTCCGGCATCACTGAGATCAACAACGGTCCGCAGCTCGCGCGGGGCGACGTCGCCTCGATCGACCTGCGCGGCATCGGCTCGGGCAGCACGCTCACGCTGCTCAACGGCCGCCGCATGGCCCCGCATCCGATCTCGATGGCCGAAAACGGCGTGCCCTCGCTGGCCGTGAACATCAACACCATCCCCCGCGCCCTGGTGGATCGCGTGGAGATTCTCCGCGACGGCGCCTCTGCCATCTATGGCGCCGACGCTGCGGCGGGTGTGATCAACAGCCGCGTCTCGCGCAAGGCCGAGGGCCGCGGCGTCACGCTCAAGGGCTCGCTCACGCAGCACGGCGGCGCCAACGAGAGCAACGCGACCGTCTACGACGCCTTTAAGCGCGGCCGCACGCACCTCGCCGTCTCGCTCGATTATTTTCATCGCGAGGCGCTCTCGGCGCATGATCGCAGCTTTTCGAGGAACACCGACTTCCGCGCGAGCCGCGCCCTGCCCGCGCCGTGGAACGGCATTCCGTTGCCAGATCCCTCGTCGACGACGGGCGGGGTCTTCGCGCGCGACAACGATTTCCGCAACGCCAACGCCGTGAACCAGTGGGGCCAGTGGCAGCGCGGCACGATCCAGTCCGATTTTCTTACGTTTGTCGGTGCGCGCCCCACGGGCAATGCCGGCATCACGACGAGCACGACGCCGCCGACCGGCGTCGCGACGATGGCGGCCGACGGCATGTTTTACCTCTGGCCCAGCGCGGCCGGCGTGAATTTCAAACAGACCGCGCCCTCCACCAACATCGACAATCCCGAAGTCGCCGCCTACTCGAACTGGAACAAGTGGAAGATGCTCATCCCCGCGACCGACCGCGTGCAGTTCGCGACTTTCCTCGACCACACGTTTAACGAAAAACTCAGCGCGTTCGGCGACCTGCTTTTCTACCGCGCCTACAGCCGCACCGGTCGCGAGCCCGTCAACGCCAAGAACACCGACGATCAAGGCATCTATATGCCGGCGGCGAATCCCTACAATCCGTTCGGCACGCGTTTCTATTCGCTCACCGGCGCGCCCAATGCCGACGGCACGCCGCGCCTCACCGGCGCGCCCGCCGATGTCTCGCTGTGGACCGGCATCTCGCCCGGCCAGAATACCGGCGGCGGCTTCAAGCCGCGCGTGACCGAAGTCGACACCTACTCGTGGCGCGCGATGGGCGGCCTGCGTGGCAAACTCGGCGAGTCGTGGGAATGGGAGTCGGCGCTGCTGGCGTCCGGTTCGCAGACGCACGAATACGAGCACTTCCAAGTGCGTGAGTCGCGCCTCCGCGCGGCGCTCAACCGCACAGACGCGACGGCGTTCAACCCGTTTCCCGTCACCTTCAAGATCACCAACAACCAGATCGTCGTCGATCGGGCCTCCGACAATCCCACGGCGATCACCGATGCGATCTACGACGACGAGGATCGTTTCGGCCGCACGGGTCTCTACCTGTGGGACGCCAAGATCAACGGCCAGCTCGGGCGCCTCTTCGGTGGCGGCCGCATCGGCGTCGCGAGTGGGGCCGAGGTGCGCTACGAGACTTACGCCGACAAACGCGCGGCCTTCGTCGGACTGAATCCGCCGGGCTCGCAGAGCCAGTTTCCGCTGCTGCGCGAGGGCGACAACGACTTCCTCGCCCTCAGCTCCAACGTCCCGATCTCCGCGCACCAGACGATTTACGCGGTCTACCTCGAGACGGCGCTGCCCTTTGTCACGCGCGAGAATCGGAAGCCGCTCATCGAAGCGCTCGAACTCACGCTCGCGGGGCGCTTCGAGCATTTCTCGATCTTCGGGCAGACGACGAAACCGAAGGCCAGCCTCGTGTGGAAACCGGCGCCGTTGCTCAAGCTGCGCGCCTCGGCCTCCGAGTCGTTCCGCGCCCCCAATCTGGTGCAGACCAACATCACGCCGCTGCGCCGCCAGTTCAGCGCCGACGACCCGTATCGCTTCGATGTGACCGGTCTCTCCTCCGACGGCACGGTGCAGCGCACTTCCTACCGCCAGGGTAATCAGAACCTGAAGCCAGAGGAGTCGAAGACATGGGTCGCCGGCTTCGTGCTCGAGATGCCGCGCGTGCGCGGGCTCTCGTTCTCCTTCGATTATTTCCACATCAACCAGAACAAAGTGATTGAAAATTCCGGCGCGGCCGCGGCGATCGATCGCGACGAATTGTTGCTCGACCTCGCGACCAAGGCTGCGCTCGCCAGCGGCACCGCCATAGGTGCCATCGACCTCGGTTCGGGCAACGCGAACTACAGGGGCTCGAGCAAGGTCATCCGCAAATCCGTCAGCGCGGCGGACACCGCCTCCTTTGCCGCCTACAACGCGCGACAGGGGAGCAACAACAGCCGCCGTGCCGCCGTCGGCGAGATTGTCAGCGTGATCGACGACTATCTGAATCTCAGTGGCCGCGACATCCAGGGCTACGAGTTCGGCGTGCAATGGCGCGGGCCGAAGACGCGCCTCGGCCAGTTCAATTTCAACGCCGAGGCCACGCACTACGTGCTGCGTCGTTCGCAGGGCGACGACGTCTCGCCCGTGCTCGACGAGCTGGAGCGCAACGGCCGCGCCAAGTGGCGCGCCAACTCCTCCGTCACGTGGCGCCAGGGTCCGGTGTCCGCGGGCTGGTTCTCGAATTACTTCGGTTCGTTTGTCGGGTTTTTTCCCACTCGCAAACCGGTAGCGGCGATCATTGTTACCGTCGATGAGCCGACGACCGCGGGTAAGTCTTATTATGGTGGCAAGGCGGCCGCACCAGTGTTTCGCCAGATCGCGGTGG
>JANNEY010000344.1:0-8901 GCA_031379235.1 Opitutaceae bacterium
TCACCACTTTGTTGTAGCGGAGGCCGTCCAGGGCCTCCTCGACATTCAGCGCGGATTGCAGGAGGTGAAACTCCTCGTTTTCGTAGATCACTTTTTTCGAGAGGCCGTAAGTGTTGAGCGGCTTTCCTTTCAGCGCGAAGACCGCCTGCGTCTGCACGTCACGCGTGGCGGTGAGCGAGCCGGCGGCCGAGTCGCCCTCGACGATGAAGAGCGTGCTCTCTTCGGCGCGCTCATTGCGGTCGCCGAGGTGGAGGCGGCAATCGCGGAGTTTTTTGTTGTGCAGCGACGCCTTCTTCGCGCGCTCGCGGGCGAGGTTGCGGATGCCGGCGAGTTCCTTGCGCTCGATCTCGCTCTCCTCGATTTTCCGTTTCATCGCCTCGGCGGTCTCCTTGTTCTTGTGGAGAAACACGTCGAGCGACTGCTGCATGAACTTCCCGACAAAATCCTTCAGGCTGGGACCGTCGGGGCCGACGGCCGCGGAGCCGAGCTTGGTTTTCGTCTGCGATTCGAAGACCGGCTCCATCACCCGGACCGAGACCGCCGCGTCGATCGACTGGCGGATGTCGGCCGCGTCATAGTCTTTCTTAAAATGATTGCGCACCGTCTCGACGAGCGCTTCGCGAAACGCCGCGAGGTGCGTGCCACCCATCGTCGTGTGCTGGCCGTTGACGAACGAAAAATATTCCTCGCCGTAGTGCGCCCCGTGGGTGAACGCCACCTCGATGTCGTCGCCCTCGAGATGAATGATCGGATAGAGCGGCTCGCCGCTGAGATTTTTCGTGAGCAGGTCGCGCAGGCCGTGCTCCGATTTGAAGGATTTCCCGTTGAACGTCAGCGTGAGCCCGCGGTTCAGGAACGCGTAGTTCCACAGCATGTCCTCGATAAACTCGGCGCGGAATTTAAAATCTTTCCCGAACAACTGCTCGTCCGGGGTAAACTCCACGAGCGTGCCGTTGCGCTCCTCGGTCTTCACGATCTTGTGCTCCTTGCGGAGCTTGCCCTTCTCGAACTCGACGAGCTTCGACTGGCCGTCGCGAAACGCCTGCGCCTTGTAGTCGTTCGCCAGCGCGTTGACGGCTTTCTGGCCGACACCGTTCAGGCCGACCGATTTTTGAAACGTCTCGCTGTCGTATTTCGCGCCCGTGTTGATGATTGAGACGCAGTCGATGAGTTTACCGAGCGGGATGCCGCGGCCGAAGTCCCGGACGCGCAGCGTGCGCTCGGTGAGTTCGACCTCGATTTTTTTGCCATGGCCCATCGTGAATTCGTCGATGCAATTATCGATCGTTTCCTTGAGCAGGACGTAGATACCGTCTTCGGCGTGGGTGCCATTCCCCAGTCTTCCGATATACATGCCGGGGCGGAGGCGGATGTGCTCCAGCGAGGAGAGGGTCTTGATCGAAGCTTCGGTATAGGCTTGGGCCATGGGATATTTGCGCGGGTGTGCGCCACCGGAGCGCGCGCGCCACGAACTGACAAGCGAAATTCCACGCCTTGCCAGTTGCCGCGACGACCATAACCTCCCGCCTCAATCATGAAGAAATTTCTCATCATCCTCGCTGTCTTCGCCGTTCTTGGCGTCGCCGCGCTCGTGTTTGTCTCAATGAACCTCGGCAAGATCGTGACAGCCGGCGTGAATCGTTACGGCCCGCAGCTTACGCAGACGAAGCTGACACTCGAGAGCGCCACGATCTCGCCGTTCAGCGGCGTCGGCACTCTCAACGGCCTCGTAATCGGCAATCCCAAGGGCTGGAGCGACGCTCACCTCGCCTCTCTCGGCAAAATCCACATCGACGTTGTGCCGTCATCCCTGCGCGGCGATCACATTGTGATCAACGAAGTGATCATCGATGCGCCCGTCTTCAACTACGAGACCAAGATCATCGCGAGCAATGTCGCCGACCTGCTGGCGAATATCGAGCAGGTCATCGGCGGCGCCAAGCCGTCCCCGGACCCGAAGACCGAACGAGCCGCCACCGGGACGCCCATCAAGTTCACGGTGAAAAAATTTCGCCTGCTCAACGGTCAGGTGCGCATCGGGATCGGCCCCGCCGCCACAACCGTTCCCCTCCCCGCGTTTGAGATCAACGAACTCGGCACCAAGGAGGGCGGCGTTACCGCTGCACAGGCCGTCGCGGTCGTAATGAAACAGGTTGTCGGCGAGATTGTCACCGCCACAGCGGGGGCGGCGACCGGCCTCCTCAAGACCAGCGGTGCCACGGGCGCGGAGGGCATAAAAAAAGCCGGCGACGCGATCAAGGGACTTTTCGGCGGGAAGAAGGAGCCCTGAACATCCGATCTGCTTGCGCGGTGTGCCGGCGCAACGCATGCGTCGCTGTGCGACCGCGAGTGGCAAGGGCGTTGACGCGAGGCGAAGCCCGCCTTGCGCTCGCAGCCGATGAAAATCACCTACTATCTCGAAGTCTCGTCGTCTTGGTGCTTTTGGGCGGAGCCGATGTGGGCCGAGCTGAAGCGGAGATACGCGGGCCGCGTCGAGTTTGGTTGGAAGATCGCACAGATGAGCGCGAGCGACTATCCGACGTCGCGCACGCAGTGCGATTGGTTCTATCGCCGCAGCGGGATGACGATGCAGTCGCCCTTCATGTTGAACTCGGGTTGGTTTGAGCCCGAGCTGATCAAAGCAGGTGTGATCGTCGCGCCGAATCTCGTGGCCGAGGCCGCACGGGATTTCGGCTTCGCCGGTGACGAGATTCGCCTCGCCCTCGCCCACGCGGGCGAACGTGACGGCGCGAAGACGCTGAGGATGGACGTCGCGGCGGCCATCGCGGCCAAAGCCGGCGGCAAAAAACTCAACGCGAGGAAACTCCGTGCCGCCGCCGAGTCGGCCGCGGTGCACGGACGCGTCGAGGCGAGTTCGGCGGAATTTAGCGCACACCAAATCAACCAGCGCCCCGCGTTCGTGCTCGAAAGCGGCATCGGTGACAAAGCCGTCTTCTCCGGAGTCGTCAGGATTGAGCCGTTTATCGCCACGGTCGACGCGATGCTGGCTGACGTCGCGGCTTACACGGCGCACAAAGCGCACTTCGGCGGCCCTCCGGCCAATTGACCGCACGTGTCGCGACGGTTGCTTGCCAGCTGCCGACGCGGCCGTTTCTATTCGGAGAATGCTGCCGAAACGCCGACTCTCCCACGCCAAGGGCTATCTTGAGCTTGGCATGCTGGCGGAGGCGGCGGCCGAATTGGCGCAGGTTCAAGAACCGGAAAGTTCTGGGCTGGATTTCCTGAGTGTCCGCCTCGCTCTGTTGCAGGAGCAGCAAGACTGGCCCGCATTACGCGACTGCGCCGGTGACTATGCCCGCCGCGCTCCTGAAGAGCCTGCGGCCTGGGTCACGTGGGCCTATGCCACGCGCCGCGCCGATTCGCTCTCCGCCGCACAGAAAATCCTGCTCGAAGCGATTCCGCACCACCCGGCGAACGGCACGATTCAGTTCAATCTCGCCTGCTATGCCTGTCAGCTCGGCGAGCTGCCCGACGCACGCCATCACCTCGATCTCGCGATCGCGCTCGACAAGGATTTCGCCGAAGCCGCCACGACCGATCCCGATCTCGCGCCACTCCGGGCGAAGGACGCAACGGACTGTCAGCCGGGCGCGTGATTTGACTCTACTTGGCGCCTCCGGCGCGCTCGCTCCCCTTCGCGACCCATCCATGCCCGCCGCCCCGCTACTCGAACTCCGCCAGCTCGCCAAATCGTTCGGCGGCGCGCGGGCGTTGCGCGGAGTCGACTTTGATTTGTGCGCCGGCGAAGTCCACGCGCTCCTCGGTGAAAACGGCGCGGGCAAAAGCACGCTGATAAAAATCGTGACCGGCGCGCATCAACCCGATGCCGGCACGATCACCGTGGCCGGCACGGCCGTGGCCGACCTGACCCCCGCCGCCGCGCGCGCGCTGGGCATCGCCTGCATTTATCAGCAGCCGGCTCTTTTCCCTGATCTCACCGTGGCCGAGAATATCGCGCTCCGGCTCGAAAGCGGCGGCGCGCTGCGCCGGCTTGATTGGACGACCCGCACGCAGCGCGCGCAGGAATTGCTCCAGCGCGTGGGCGCGCGCATCGCGCCCGCGACCGAAGTCCGCCGACTTTCCATGCCCGAGCAGCAGCTCGTCGAAATCGCCTGCGCACTCGGGGCCGGCGCGCGGATCGTCATCATGGATGAGCCGACCGCCTCGCTCACGCAGACCGAGCAGCACCTGCTCTTCGCCGTCGTGCGCGAACTGCGGAAGAGCGGCGTGGGCGTCATTTATATTTCACACCGCTTGGAAGAAATTTTCGCGCTTGCGGATCGGGTGACCGTGTTGCGTGACGGCGAGAGCGTTGGCACGCATCCGGTAACGGCCATGGATGAAGCCGGACTGATCCGCCTGATGGTCGGGCGCGAGGTGAAGCAGCTTTATCCCCCGAGCGAATCCGCCGCCGGCGAGACGGTGCTCGCGTTGCGCGCCGTCGGTTGTGCGGCTTCCGGCGTGCGGGACGTGACCCTCGAACTTCGCGCCGGCGAAATCCTCGGGCTCGCCGGTTTGGTGGGCGCGGGGCGGACGGAGCTGGCGCGCGTGCTCTTCGGTCTCACCCCAGCCGACACCGGGGAGATCACGCTGCACGGCGAGAGCGTGACCCTCTGTTCCCCACAGGACGCCGTCGCTCGCGGCATCGCCTACGTGCCGGAAGATCGGCGGCGCCACGGCGTCGTGTTGGAAATGCAGTTTGAGGAGAACATGACGATGGCGATTCACCGGCGCTTGTTTCGCGGCGGCTGGTTGCGCTTCGGCGCGGAGCGCGCACTCGCCCTCGAGTTCATCCGCGATCTCACCGTCAGATGCGCGGGGCCGACGGCGCGGGGAGGAAGTCTCTCGGGCGGCAACCAGCAGAAAGTTTCCCTCGCCCGCTGGCTCGCCACGAAGCCCAAGGTGCTAATCCTCGACGAGCCTACCCAGGGCGTGGACGTCGGCGCCAAAAGCGAGATTCACAAAATCATCCGCCGCCTCGCCAAGGAAGGTCTCGCCGTCCTCCTCATCTCTAGTGATCTCCCGGAAGTGCTCGGCATGAGCGACCGCATTGGCGTGATGCGGGGCGGAACACTCTGCGCTATTCTCCCCGGCCAATCCGATCCCCACGCCGTGATGGCCACCGCCCTCGGCACGGCGGCGAAAGGCACCGCATGAGCCGCTATTTCCGCGAGCTCTCGGTCGTGGCTGCGCTGGTCGTTGTGCTCGTCGCAATGGCGATTTTCGCGCCCGCATTTTTTCAACCCCAGCCGCTGCTCTCACTGCTCACGCGCGAGGCGCCGACCCTGGTCGTCGCCTGCGGCATGGCACTCGTGATCATCGCCCGGCAAATCGACATCTCCGTGGGTTCGATTTTTTCGGTGGTCAGCGTGTGCGCCGGACTCCTCGCCGCCCGCGGGTGGTCGCTCGCGCTCGTCCTGCCAGCGGCCGCGGGAATCGGCGCCTTGCTCGGCGCGGTCAACGGCCTCTTGGTCGCCGGCCTGCGCCTGCCGTCGATCGTCGTGACGCTGGCGACGATGGTGACGCTGCGGCAGGGCTTGAACATGGTGCGGCAGGGCGAATTCGTGAACATGCCCGACGCCGTGCAGTGGTTCGGGCTGCCACAGGCAAGCGGTCAATGGCTCCTCCTCGGTGCCGCACTCGCACTGCTGGTGGTGCTCGGTGTCGCGATGCGGCACGTTTCCGCCGGACGTTTCGTCTACGCCGTGGGCACCGACGCGGAGGCCGCGCGACTCGCGGGCATCCGGCCGCAACGGGTCACGTTCTTGGTCTTCGTTTTCATCGGCGCGCTCACCGGTTTCGCCGCGATGATGAACATCGCGCAGTCGCCGCAGGTGCAGCCGCTCTCCGGCATGGGCCTCGAATTGAAAGTAATTGCCGCTGTGGTTGTGGGCGGCGTAGCGATTTCGGGCGGACGCGGCAATCTTTGGGGCGCGTTCGCCGGCCTACTCCTCCTCGCGTGTGTCGCCCCTGCCCTCACGCATCTGCACGTCGAAGCCTACTGGGAAAAAGCCATCCAGGGCGGAATCATTTTGCTGGCGGTCGTGGCGGATGGGTTGCGGAGCAGGAAGGCAAACCACTGAAGTGGGAAACGCTAATCCTCGCTAATAAACGCTAATCTTATGAAAGCAGAAATCTACAAGGATGAGGGCTACAAACTCATGGGCGCAGCCTTCGAGGTTTTCAACGAACGCGGTTATGGCATGGCCGAGGAAATCTACCAAGAATGCTTTGAAATCGAACTGGAGCTGCGCGGTATCGCTTACCACTCGAAACAGGAGTTAAAATGCTTTTATAAGAGTCGCGAACTCAAGAAACGCTACGTGCCCGATCTGTTTGCCTTCAACTGCCTGATTGTAGAACTGAAAGCCGTCACCGAACTCAATTCGGAGCATGAGGCACAGCTCTACAATTACATGAGAATCACCCGCCAGCCCATCGGCTACCTCATCAATTTCGGTCATCAAGGAACCCTTGAGTGGAAGCGTCTCATTCTCTCCGAGTTCATTCCTTCGGGGAATTGATTAGCGATTATTAGCGAAGATTAGCGTTCTCCTCATGTCTGCTTTCTCCTCTGCTCGCACTTGGAAATCGCGGCTGCTCAGTCACGAGATGCTGCTGCTCTACGTGCTCGTGGCGGAGTGGCTGTTTTTCTATTTCGCGGGCACGACGACCAATCGGCGCGGCGTAGTCGTCGGGTTCGGCACGGTCGATCGGCAGTTCGATATTCTACGGCACTCGTGCGAGATCGGCCTGCTCGCTCTCGCGCTCACGCCCGTGATTCTCACCGCGGGCATCGATCTCTCCGTCGGCTCGCTGCTCGGACTCTGTGCGATTCTCTTCGGCAAATTCTGGCACGACGCGGGCATGGCGATTCCGCTCGCCGCCGCGCTCGCACTGACGTGCGGGGCGCTGGGCGGCGCGCTCAACGCGATTTTGATCACGACGCTCCGCCTGCCGCCGCTCATTGTGACTTTGGGCACCTATTCGCTCTTTCGCGGCCTCGCCGAGGCGATCACGCGGGGCGCGATCACTTACACGGACTTCCCCGCCGGATTTCTTTTCGTCGGTCAGGAGCGCTGGTTCGGCTTGCCGACGCAGGCGTGGCTTTTCCTCTTCGTCGCCATTGCCGTCTGGCTGCTGGTGCATCGCACCACCTTCGGTCGATCGTTTCGCGCGATTGGTTTTGCGCCCGAAGGTGCGCGCTACGCGGGCCTGCCCGTCGAGCGTCGCGTCGCGCTTGCCTACATCCTAGCTGGCCTCATCGCGGCGCTTGCGGCGATCATTTACACCGCGCGCCTCGGCCAGGCAAAAGCCGATGCGGGCATGGGCTACGAATTGTTTGCGATCACCGCCGTCGTGCTGGGCGGCACGAGCATTTTCGGCGGCAACGGCAGCGTGCACGGCACCTTGCTTGGCGTCGCCGCGATCGCGGTTTTGAAAAACGGCCTCGCGTGCCTGCCCGCCGTCATGCGGCTTAACGCCGCCGAGGAAATGTCCGGTCTGCTCACCGGGGCACTGTTGTTGCTCGCGTTAACCGGGAGCGTTTTGCCAAAACTGTGGTCCCAATGGCGGGCGCATCGCCCCATCCCCTCTGCACTCAAACCTCAAACTCCCTCATGAAATCCCTCCTCCGTCTCGCTCTCGCCGCGAGTCTCCTGCTCGCCAGCGTCATCGGCGCTTCCGCCGCTGCCTCGCCCAAGCTTGTCGTCGCCTTTCTCCCGAAATCCAAGGGCAACGCCTACTTCATCTCGTGCAAGGCCGGGGCCGAGAAGGCCGCCAAGGAACTCGGCGTCGAGCTACTCTTCGATGGCCCGACCGACAGCAACGCCGCCAAGCAAAACGAGATCGTCGAGAACTGGATCACGCTTGGCGTCGACGCGATTGCGGTCGCGGCGGAAAACAAGGAGGGGATCTCCACCGCTCTGCGCAAAGCACAGAAGGCCGGGATCAAGGTCGTCACCTACGACGCCGACGCGATGCCCGACGCGCGTTCGTTTTTCGTGAACCAAGCCACGCCCGAGGGCATCGGCCAGGCGCTTATGGACGATGCCGCGCGCCTCCTGAACGGCGAGGGCGAGTTTGCCATCATTACGGCGTCGCTCACGGCTGCGAATCAACGCGAGTGGCAGAAGCACATCGAGGCCCGCTTGAAGGAAAAATATCCGAAGATGAAAATCGTCGCCGTCCGTCCGTGTGACGACCTCAAGGACAAGGCGCAGTCGGAGGCGACCGCACTGATGAGCGCAAATCCGAATCTGAAGCTCATCATGGCCATCTGCTCGCCCGGCGTCCCCGGTGCCGCTGAGGCGGTCAAGCAGGCCGGCAAGACCGGCAAAGTGAAAGTCATCGGCCTTGGTCTCCCGAACGAAAACAAGCGTTACGTGCACGAAGGCGTGACCGACACCGTGATCCTCTGGAACACCGGCGACCTCGGCTATCTTTCGATTCAAGCCGCTGTCGCGCTCGCCAAGGGGGAACTCAAGCCCGGAGCAAAGAGCTTCAAGGCCGGCTCGCTCGGCAGTTTCACGATCGTCGGGGACAACATTCTCCTCGGAAAACCGTTCGCCTTCAACAAGGGCAACATCGATCAGTTTAATTTCTGAACTGAGACGCACTCGGGAGTTGCCGGCCGATCCCGAATGGAAAGTTGAAGTCGGTGGTAGGGCGGGGTCTCCCGACCGCGCCGCACGCAGGGCACAACTCTGGCGGGGTCAGGAGACCCCGCCCTACAAATGAGGCGGTGGGCGGACCCATCCCTGTGCCCGCACGGGAGGTCTCAATCGCGCAAGCATGCGGGCACAGAGACGTGCCCGCCCACCTGCGAGACAGGGAGCGGAATTCCACCGCACGAAATAGCCGGTGCCATGGCACCGGCTT
>JANNEY010000365.1:0-8746 GCA_031379235.1 Opitutaceae bacterium
GGCCCCCCCCCCCCCCCCCCCCCCCCCCCCCCATACAACTGACGAAGGCGCGGATGAGCAGATTCAGGATGTCGTCGGAACCGTTGCCGATGCAGACATTTTCTTCGCGCAGGCTGGCATGCTCGCGCGCGTGCAGCGCGGCGACGGCGGCGCGCAGCGGCGCGCTCTTGGGATTGGGATAGAGCCGCAGCGCCGCGCCGGCCTCCGCGCCGGTTCCGATTTCGCGGAGCAGCGCCTCGGCGACGCGCGGGCTCGGCGGATAGGGGCACTCGTTGGTGTTCAGCTTCACCCAGCCCGGTTCCGTCGGCTGGAGGCCGGGGGTGTAGGCGTGGAGCTGCGCGATGTGCGGGAGCGCGAGGGACGTGGGCGACATGGCGGTGGAACGGGCGATGATTGGCCCTGCGCCGCTCAGGGCGAATCGAAATTCACGCGGCATCAGCACAGTGGGTAGCCCTGCTCGTGAGAGCAGGGACGGCTCGGGGTAGCGCGAGGCGGGCTACCGGAAACGGCCGCCGCTTACTGCGCCGCGGAGGCGGGCTTGGGGGCGGGCGGCGCGTTGAACTTCAGTTTCTCCTCGTCGCGCTCGACGTAGGGAACGCCTTTTTCGAGCCATTCGGGTGCGGGCGCACCCTTGAGGTGGTGATCGAAGAACTGCTGCATGCGTTTCGCCCAGTCCTCCTGATTAGCCCGGCGGCGGAGCCCGTGGAATTCTCCGTTATAGTTGAAGAGCCAAGCGGGCTTGCCCTGCCGGCGCAGCGCGAGGAAGAGTTCGATGCCCTGATACCACGGCACCGCGTCGTCGTTGTCGTTGCTCAAAATAAGCAGAGGGGTCTGCACCTTGTGTGCGTGGAAGACGGGAGAGTTATCGAGGTAGGTGCGGGGCACCTCGGTGAGTTTCTTCCCGATGCGGCTCTGAGTCTGCTCATATTGAAACTGCCGCGGCAGGCCCGTGCCCCAACGGATGCCGGAGTAGGCGCTCGTCATGTTGCCCACGGGCGCACCGGCCTCGGCGGCGCGAAACCGGTTCGTCTGCGTGACCATGTAGGCGATTTGGTAGCCGCCCCACGAGTGGCCCTGGATGCCGATGGCCTTTTCGTCGATGAAGCCCTGCGCCGCCACCGCGTCGATCGCGGGGAGCACGCAGCGGAGCGCGCTCTTCCCGGGCTCGCCGGTTTGGTAGACGATGTCGGGCATCAGCACGCAGTAGCCGTTGCTGACGTAGAACGGGACGTTGATGCTCGTGCCGGGCGCAGGGTTGGAGAAATTATGCACATTTTGCGAGAGCCGCTCGTAGATGTAGACGAGCAGCGGGTATTTTTTCTTGGGATCGAAATTTGCCGGTTTGTAGAGTGACGCCTTGAGCGGCACGCCGGCGTCACTGCGAAAGGAAACCAGCTCCGCGCGACCCCACGTGAACGCCGCGAGCTGCGCCCCACCGTCGGTCTGCTTCGCAAGCGTGGTGAATGACCCGTCGGTCACATGCACATCGGGGAATTCATCGAAGCGCGACCCCGTGACGAGCAACGTGTCGGCGTCACGCGCGCGTCCGACATAGGTGAAACGCTTGTCGCCCCAGAGCAGTCGCGCCGGCGCCGCGGTCGCGGTGAAGCTCGTGCGCAAAAATCCCGTCGCCCGCGTCTCTTCGCTTTCACCGCGGAGCGTGAGCGGCTTCGCCGGATCAATGCCGCGCTCGTCGTCATCCTCGTCGACGGGCTCGATGCGCTGCACGCGGAGTTGGACCTTGGTCGCGCGGCCGTGGCCGGCGGTGAGATTTTTTGGCGCACGGCCATCGACGAACGTCTGCCACACATCAAACCGATCATAGACGAGGAAGGAGCCGCTGTCTTTCGTCCAACCCGCGGCGCCATACGCCCCGGGGGGTGCGGGGCGATCGTCTTCCTCGTTGTGGAAGGCCACGCGCAGCTTGGTGGTGAGCGGGCGGGTCGCGCCCGTCACGGTGTCGAGCGCATGCCAGTGTTTGCCGGCGTAGTAGCTCGCCCATTTGCCGTCCGGCGACCAGAGGAGCGCGGAGCCGCTTTCGCTGCGCTGTTGCTTGAGGGCGAGGTGGCGCTCGCCCGTGACGGCGTTGACGACGTAGATGTCGGCATACCGGCCGTCAAAATCCACGAGATGCCGATACGCGCGATCGTCCGTGCCGAGGGCGCGGGTGCCGTCGTCGCTCAGCGTGACGGTGGCGAGCGCCTCGTCGGCGAGCTGCACGTAGGTTTTCGACGCGAGATCGAGCACGCCGCGATAGCTGCGGTTGCGCTCCTGGGTCGCGCGGACTTTTTGCATCGGCTGAATAAACCCATCGCGCCAGTGCCAGAGATCGGCGGTCACCTTGTCCTCGTCGAGCTGTTCCGAGCCGGGCGGGCGCGGCGGCCTCGGCGGCGTGCCGGCGGAAACGTAGAGTTTCCGCCCGTCGCGTGAAAACGCCGGCGAGGCATTGCCGCTCACCGTGAGCGAGGCGGACAGGCCCTTGGTTTCGGCGGTCACGACGGCGACGGCGGTTTTTTCGCCGCGCGGCCAGTGGTAGAGTTTATAGCGCGCGCTCGTGCGCGGTCCGGTGCTGTCGCGATCGCTCACGAACGCCGCTTGCGTCTGCTCGCGATCCCACGTGAGGCGGCTGTAACGGCCTTTGCCGGTGAGCAGGCCAAGCGGTGCAGCGGCATCGCCGGGCGTCGCAGCATAGACGCCGTTGTCTGCCTCGGTCTTTGCCGACACGGTGAAAAGCAGGGTCCGTCCGTCGCGCGCAAACGAGTAGTCGCTCACTGCGGCAAAGGTCCGCTCGCTCCCCTGCTCCAGCTGGCGGAGCACGAGTTCCGTGCCGTAGGTGCGTTCGCCGGGCGTGGCAGCCGTCGCCGAACGCGTGGTGCTCGCGGCCGCCGTGGCGCGGCGGGGCGCGGCGGCGTCGGCAACTTCTTCGGCGCCGAAATCTTCCTCCCGCTCGGTGTCGGGCTCCTTGGTTTCTTTCGGCGCGGTGGTTGCGGCCGGTTTCGCGTCGTCCGGTTTTTTTTCCTCCGGTTTTGCTTCTTTTAAAAACGCCAGCCAAGCGCCGCCTTTCGTCGGCAACTGAAAGCTCTTCACGTCCGCCTCGCGCGTGACGACCCCGCTTGCCAGATTCACGGTCACGAGCCCGCCCTTGGGCAGCTCCTCGGGTTTCTTCTTCGCCCGCCGGGCCGCGGCGAGATCGGCTTTCGCTGGATGCGTCGTCGCGACGAGGAACCGGCTGTCGCTCGTAAACGCGAGGCGGATGTTGCGCACCGCCAGGGGAGCCTCGGGGTTCGGATTTTCATCGCCCGGGGGCACCGCCGGCGGCGGGAGCGCGCCGACTGGCACGCGGTGTTCTTTGCCGGTCGCGACCTCGCGCACGACGAGTTCGCCGTCGGCATCCTGCGGCATGAAGGAATACGCCAGCCAGCGCCCGTCGCGCGAAAGCTGCGGGGTGGCGACGCTGCGCCACGAATCGAAATCCGTGTGCGCGAGCGGGCGCGGGGCCGGAGCCGACTGCGCGACGACGTGCGCACCACCGAGCAGCAACGCGAATCCAAACCCAATCCCACGGGGAAGACGGAAGGCGAACATGGTGCCGCAGAGCGTGGGGCTGGCAGCTGCGGCGGCAACGCGGGATTTGCGCGAACAGGCGCAGCGCACAGTAGAGAGGGTCAGAGACCCGCCCTTGATTGGAACACTCAGCGCGCGAAAGCGCGGGTCAGAGACCCGCCCTACAGCGTCCGAATCCGCACCGAGCGGCCGTGGATGTCGAGTTTCTCCATCGCCGCAAAGGCGGCGACGATCGGCTCGGCTTTCTTCACGCTCGCCTTGTCGTAGCGGATGATGCTCGTGCGGCGGAGAAAATCGGCGACCCGCAGCCCGCTGAAGAAACGCCCGGCCCGGCCCGTCGGCAGCACGTGGCTCGGTCCCGCCGTAAAATCACCCAACGCCGTCGGCGTGTGGTTACCGATCATGATGGCCCCGGCGGTCGTGATGGCCGCGGTGAGTTTATCGACGGCGGAACTTTCCACCAACAGCTCCAGATGCTCGGGCGCGACGTAGTTGGCGACATCCCCGGCTTGCGCGAGGGACTTCGCCTCGATTGCGAGAAAACCCTGCTCCAGCACGCGCTGAATCTTGTCCGACCGGCCGATGAGCTGCAGCTGCGTGCGCATCTCGGACATGACGGCCGAGATGATGTCGACCGAGGTCGCCACGAGGTAAATTTTTTCCCGGCCGGTGCCGTGCTCCGCCTGCGCGAGCAAATCCGCGGCGACAAACGAGCTCTTCGCCGTCTCGTCCGCGATGACCATCAGCTCGCTCGGGCCTGGCAGCGAATCGATGCCCACGGGGCCAAAAACCTGCCGCTTCGCCTCGCACACGTAGGCGTTGCCCGGGCCGAAAAGCTTATCCACCGGTGGAATCGTCGTCGTGCCAAAGGCCATCGCGCCGATCGCCTGCACGCCACCGATGCGGTAGACTTCGTCGATCCCCACGAGGTGCAATGCGGCGAGCACGCCATCGGCCACCTTGCCCTCGGCATTCGACGGCGTGAAAACCGCGATCTCCGGGCAGCGCGCGATCTTTGCCAGCGTGGCGGTCATGAGCACCGTCGAGACGAGCGGGGCTTCGCCGCCCGGCACATAGAGTCCGACGCGCCGGATCGGATCGAATTTTTCGCCGACGGCGGCGCCGTGCTTGTTCTTCGCCGTCCACGCCTCGGGCAGGCCGCGGCTGTTAAACGCGACGATATTCTCGTGCGCCGCCTTCAGCGCCTTCAGCTCCGCCGCCGGCAGCCGCTTGGCCGCCGCCGCGAGGTCATTGGGGCCGAGCCTGAAATCACGCGCGCGCAGCTTCGCGCCATCGAACTTCGCCGCGTAGTAGGCGACGGCTTCGTCGCCCCGCTGGCGCACATCAGCGAGGATGGCGGCGACCGCGTCGGCAATCTCCCGGGGCACGGTGGTCGTGCGGCAAAACGCGCCCAACTCTTCGGCGAAGGTCTTAGAGGTGTGGTGAATCGTGCGCATAGGGCGTAAAGGGCGTGTAGGGATCGCGGCGATGGCCCGCGAGAAATTTCGTCGGTCTCCCTCGAAACCCCGCTGCCGCCGGCTCGCGGCGTCTACTTCGATCCGTAGCCTGGCACCGCGAAGTGCTTTCCGTCAAAAGTCTCGTTCACGATCACCTTGTCGAAGGCGATCGTGACTTTCTGCCACACGCCTTTGGCGTCCTTCGACTCCGTGGTCAGCACCCGGGGAAACCGGATGCCGGACACGATCATCTCGCTCTGCTCGCGGATTCGCCCACCAGTCTCGGTCTCGGTCTGCACCAGCCGGCCGGTCGCGAGCTCAAAATAACGAACGAACATGATGTTCGGGGCATGGATGAACGCGATTTTCTGACACGCGACGCCGTCGATTTGGGCCGGCCCCTGATCTTCCAGTTTGCCGCCCACACTCTCGATCCCGCGGAAAAACGCCAGGTTCTCCCAGGTGTTGGCGCGGAGCCGCTTCACTTGATCGACGGGGAGGATCACTTGGCGGCCCTTCGCGGCGTCGGCTTTGTCTTCGAACCGCTGCCACGCGTCGTAGCCATCGAGCGCGGTGTGGTCCGTGCCCTTGGCCGAGACCGTCGTGATCCGCTGTTGCATCGGCCGCTGGAAAACAATGTCCATCGCCATCGTGACCACCTTCGTCGGGTCGGCGGGATCGGGCGCGGAAAGCGTGCCGAGGAAGTGCACGGTTTTCAGCCCGTTCAACACCGCCTCGGAGGCGATGTGCGCGCGGGCCTTGGCGATAATCGTCGGCTCGGCCGCGTGCGCGAGTGAGAGCGCGGCCACGGCAAAGCACAGCGAAACTAAACGAACCACGGGCAGTTTCATGAACATGGCCGCACCGTGGCACGGTTTGCGGCGCGAGGAAAGACCGGAGGCGGGGTCACGCCATCCGATGGAGAGTGGGGTTTCCCGACCCCGGCGGTTTGAATCCCGCTCCGTATGCTCCCGGACGGCGGGGTCGGGCGTCCCCGCCCTGCAAAATCACCGCCCCCTCACCTACTCCCACTCGATTGTCGCCGGCGGCTTCGAACTCACATCATAAACCACGCGGCCGACGCCACGCACCTCGTTGGTGATGCGGCTCGAGATTTTCTGCAGGACCTCGTGTGGCAGCTTGGCCCAGTCGGCCGTCATCGCATCCGTGCTCTCGACGATGCGCAGCGCGATCACATAGTCGTAGGTGCGCTCGTCGCCGAAGACGCCGACCGTCTTCACCGGCAAAAAGACGCAGAACGACTGCCAGACTTTCCAATAATAGCCGCTCGCCATCATCTCCTCCTGGAGCACGTGGTCGGCGTTACGGAGGATTTCGAGTTTGGGCTCCGTGATGTCGCCCATCATGCGCACGCCGAGGCCAGGACCGGGGAAAGGTTGGCGCCACACGACTTCCTTCGGGAGACCGAGGGCCTCGCCGACACGGCGGACCTCGTCTTTGAACAGCTCGCGCAACGGCTCGACGAGCTTGAGCTTCATCCGCTCCGGCAGGCCGCCGACGTTGTGGTGCGTCTTGATCAGCGACGCCGGGTTGCCCTGGATCGAGACACTCTCAATCACGTCGGGGTAGAGCGTGCCCTGCGCGAGGAACTCCGCGCTGCCCTTGATCGACTTTAGCGCGGTCTCAAACACCTCGACAAACGTGCGCCCGATGATCTTCCGCTTCTGCTCGGGCTCCGTGACGCCCTTCAGCCGGCGCAAGAAGAGTTTCGAGGCATCGACCACGCGCAGATCGATGTGAAAATGATCCCCGTAGAGTTTCTCGACGGTGGCGCGCTCGCCCTTCCGCAGCAGGCCATTGTCCACGAACACGCACGTGAGCTGCTTGCCGATGGCCTTGTGCAGCAGCGCGGCGGCGACGGAAGAATCCACGCCTCCCGAGAGCCCGAGCAGCACCCGGCCCTTGCCGACCTGCGCGCGGAGTTTTTCCACCGCGTGCGCGATGAAGTCCTTCGTCGTCCATTCCTGTTTCGCGCCGCACACGCCCAGGAGGAAGTTGCGGATCATGTCCACGCCACGCTCGG
The DNA here is from genome assembly GCA_031379235.1 of Opitutaceae bacterium. Classification (GTDB taxonomy): domain Bacteria; phylum Verrucomicrobiota; class Verrucomicrobiia; order Opitutales; family Opitutaceae; genus ER46. Next base: position 7,066 of record JANNEY010000365.1, read on the forward strand.
TGTGGAAAACCTCCGGATGAAACTGGATGCCGTAGAAGCCGCGCTTCGCATCCTCAATCGCGGCAAACGGTGAATTCTCGGTGGTGCCGATGGCGCGGAAACCGGGTGGGAGTTTCGTGAGCTTGTCGCCGTGTGAATTCCAGACGCGGAGCTTTTTCGGCAGCCCGGCGAAGAGCCGGCCGGGTTTTTGGATCGTGAGGCCGCCGTGGCCGTATTCGCGGGCTTTGCTGTGCTCCACCACGCCGTCGAGAAAGTGCCCCATCAGCTGCACGCCGTAGCAGATGCCGAGCACCGGCACGCCGAGCTGGAAAATCGCGGCGTCGGGATGCGGCGCCTTCTTCGCATACACGCTCTGCGGCCCGCCGGAGAGGATGATGCCGATCACGCCATCCGCGCGCAATTTAGCCGCCGGCGTCGAGAAATGGTAGATCTTGGAGTAAACTTGGCATTCGCGAATCCGGCGCGCGATGACCTGCGTGAGCTGCGAACCGAAGTCCAGGACGGCGATCGTTTGTGGCATGGGCGGCGAGGGAAAAAGGAGAGCACACGCAAACGCGCGCGGCGGAGCAAGTGCGGATTCGGCGGGCGCGGCGGGCTCGCAAACCGCATCAAAATCTGTCCCTTTCCGGAAACGCCAACGCCGAGTATGACCACCACGAATGCCATCCGCTTTGTTTCACTCGCTCTATGCGGCACGCTCCACCTCTGCGCCGCGGCACCGGAAGGGCCAACGCTGGAGAACATCCGCACCCTCGTCGCCGAGGCGAAACGCAAGCTGGGCGACAAAGCCGGGATGCCCGAGGTCGCGGACAAGTTCATGCCGATTCCGCGCGACGCCCAGTGGCTCACGCCCACCGAGGCCCGCGCCGCCTTCGCCCGCGCGCAGCCCAAGCTCGAAAAACTCCGCTGGTGGAAACCCGGTCTAGATCCGACGAAACTCACCCACGCGCTGCGCGAACCGGCGGCAGTGATCGGCTGGGGCGTTCACGTGCACCGTGCCGGGGCGGACCAAGACGGTCAGGCGCTCGCGCTGGCGCGCGAGGCCGGCGATTTTCTGATCTGGGCGCAGGCCGAGGCGAGCACGGGTGTTTTTCCGTTTCCAGCCGTGCGCGGCGCCACGCATGACAACGCCTTCGTGGCCGCCGATCGCTTTCTCGCGATGGCCGAGAAGACGGGGCGGCTCGACGAATTCGTGCGAAAAGGCTGGGTCGTCGAAGACGCCGAAGACGGCGGACTGCAGTTCGACAACGGCGAGGCCGGCTTCGCCCAGCTTGAACTTTTTCGCGCCACCCGGGAGCCGCGCTACTTGGCCTCCGCCCATAAGTCCGCCGACTGGGCGGTCTCACGCTCGCTCGCCCGTAACTGGAACTACAATAGCTTCAGCGTGCATCTGCTCGCCGCGATGTTCACCGAAACACGGGAACCACGCTACCTCGCGGCCGCGACCCACAAGGCGCTGGTCGGCGTGATCCCCGGCCAGTTGACCGACGGCCCGCGCGCCGGCCGCTGGCTCGATCCGCACAATGCGCGGCCCTCGTATCACTACATCATGCTGCGCAGCCTCGCCGGGCTCGCGAGCGCGATGAGCAAGGATGACCCGGCGCGCCCCGAAATTCTGCGCGCGCTTATGCTCGGCCTGCGCGCCCGCAACCAAGATTTCCTCGGGCCGGGCGCCGCCAAC
>JANNEY010000391.1:0-22432 GCA_031379235.1 Opitutaceae bacterium
GGCGCGGGAGCGGGACCGCCGGAGGTGGCGTTGGGCGCGGTGAAGAGCTGGGCATTTCCCGTGCCGGCACCGAAGCTCCCGAAGATGCTGTTGCCGATGGCGAGGTCGCCGGCGGCGAGACGTCGGGCGCTGTCCTGCGCCTGCGCGCTCTCGGTTTCAATGCGCACCGCGTAGCCGAAATAATCATGGATGATCGTGTTGTGGATCTTGCCGCCGGAGTTGTCGCGGAAGATGAGGCCCTGGCTCAGCGACTGGCCCGAGGTCGCGCCGGAGCCGATGAGGGTGGCGTTGTAGATTTCCGGGATGGCGTAGGGCGTCCCGTCCTCAGGCGTCGTGCCGCCGTCCATTTCCATCGCCTGGTTGCCCTTGTCGGACGCACCGATGGCGAACCAGAACTGGCCCTTGCCGCGAAAGCCTTCGTCCCAGTCGAAGTTGTCGTCGTCGTTGAACGAGCTGATGAGATATTTCGTGTTCACAGTGCCACCGAAGAACTCGAAGCCGTCGTCGTTCGCAGCGTAGGCATCGACATACTCGATGGTCGTGCCGCGGCCCACGGCGCCGAGCGAGAGGGCGTTGAGCTCGACGTTGGGTGCGACGATCGCGCTGCTGTGCTTGATCTGCACGTAGCGGAAGACGCCGGAGTTGTCGTCGTCGTCATTGCCGCCGTAGGTGCCGCGCGCATCGGTGGTGGCGATGCCCTCGATGTTGCCCTGGCCGCTGACGGTGTTGATACGGGCGCGGCCGAGGATGACGACGCCGCCCCAGAGGCCGCGATCGGACGCGGTGAGGTTGGGAGTGGACGTGCTGAGGTTGTCGGACTCAGCGGTGAAAATAATCGGCGCGGCGACGGTGCCGTTGGCGGCGATGCGTGCACCGCGCGTAATCACGAGCGCGGTGGCGTCGGCGGGATTTGCCTTGGCGCGGCCCTTGATGACGGTGCCGGGCTCAATCGTGAGCGTGGCGCCGGCCTCGACGAAGATTTTCGTGTCGAGGATGTAAACGTTGGTGCGGACCCAGGTGGTGTTGGCCGTGACGGCCGCGGTGACCACGATGTCGGCCGCGCGGAGGGCGGCGGTCCCGGCGGCAAGCGCGAGGAGCGAGGAGAACAGGACGGTGCGATTCATGCGCATGATTTTTGTTTTTGGTTGGCGGGAGAAAATTCAGCCGGCGCGGCGGCGCTCAGAAGCCGTAGCCCAGGCTCAGGGAAAACGTGCGGCCGCGTTTGCGCTCGTAGCGCACATACTCGGTGCCGCGAAACGTCTGCGCGGCCTTCTCGGCGGGGTTGAGGAGGTTCTTCGCGGAGAAGCCGACCTTCCAGTGCGCGCCGAATTTCTGGGAAAAGATAAAGTCCAACTCGGCCGCCGGCTGCTCGAAGATGTCCGGTGTGCCGGGCGGGCTCACGAGCGCGAGGCGCTCGCCGAAGAGATTGTAGTAGATGCTGGCCGAGGTGCGCGTGCGCGGATTCGAGTAGCTGAGGTCGCCATTCACGAGGTGGTTCGACTGGCCGGCGAGCGGACGCGTATCGGGCGCGCCGGGATGGTAGAGCCGCGCGACGCGCAGCTCCTGCGGCGGCACATCGACCGTCGATTCGACGATCGTGAGGTTGAGCCCGAAGGTGACGTGCTTCAGCGGCTCCCACAGGGGGTCGAGCTTCTGGCGGAATTCGAACTCCGCGCCGTAAACGCGGCCCTTCTCCGGATTCTGAAATTGGATTTCGCCCTGGTTGATGATCAGTCCCGTCGGCGCAAAGATCGCCTTCTCGATCGGGTTCTTCAGGTTTTTCAAAAAAGCGCTGACCGCCACAATCCGGCCCGGCCCGCTGAACCACTCCCACCGCAGATCGAAATTGTCGATCAGCGTGCGCTTCAGGTCCGGGTTGCCGATGTAAACGAAGTCGCCGACGAACTCGAAGGTCTCGTAAGGCGCCATCTCGCGGAAATTCGGCCGCGCCAGCGTGCGGCCGAAGGCGGCGCGCAAGTTCATCTTCGGCCGCAGCTCATAGACGAGATTCACCGACGGCAGCGTGTCGCGGAGGTCGAGCACGCCTTGGCGGCGCGTCGGGTCCTGGCTGGTGACGACCATGTCCGTCGTCTCGATCCGCGCACCGGCAATCACGCGGAGTTTGTTCGTCACGGGCACGTCGGCCATCAGGTAGGTGCCGTTCACGTCCATCGTGCCGTCGTAGTTGTTGCGCGGCGCCGAAGTGTCTTGGATGAAAAGCGTGTCGGTCAGGAAGCGCCCGGTTGCGGCGTTGACGTTGCCGACATTCTGCGGGGCAAAAAATGTCTGCTCGTTGCCATCGAAGCGCCGGCCGAGCGAGCGGTAGACATACTGCCGCTCGCGGAAATTGCGCTCGATGCTCGCGAGGGCTGCACCGGCTTTGAGCTTCGCGTCGCGGCCCCCCGCGAGGGAGATCGGCAGCGAGAAATCCACGGTGTAGTCGCGGCGCGACTCCTCGAGCCGGCGGTAGAAGCGCGCGGGATTGGAGAGCCCGGAGGTTTCCCACTCGTAGAACGTCTGGCCGGCGATGACGCGGCTTGAGTTGTTGAAGAACCGCGTGTCCGGCTCGTCCTGCGTGTTGCGCGCGCTCGAGGCCGACCACTCGATCAATAGTCCGCGCCAACTTGGGAAAAGGTGCCGGCCCGTGAACTGGCCGGAGCGCAACTCGCGCTCGGTGAACTTCAGCGTGCGCGTCGTGTAAACCTGATCGTTGTCGAGCCCGCCACCCGCGATGTAGAGGCCGCTTTGCACCCGCGCGACATCCTCACTCGCGGCGTTGAACAGGCCGTTGAGCGCGACCTCGTGCTCGGGGCTGAACTGCCACGAAAGTTTCGCCGTCGCACCCGCCGAGGTTTCCTCGGAGCCACGTTCGTCATCGAGGCTGACCGTGGTGGAAAGCGCCGAGCTGTTGAGGCCCTGCAATTCATTGCGCGCGATCCGTCCGCCGGCGTAGCTGTGGTAGCTGTGGTCGTAGGTGAGCGACGCGATCACGCCGATTTTCTGCACACCGATGTCCAGCCGGTCGCCGTAGCTCGCGGAGAGCTTCCGGTTCCAGGGCGCATCGCGGCGCGTCGGCGCCATCACGGGCGAGAAGAGCCGCGAGAGCCGGCCGATCTCGGTGTCGGTCGCCGTGCTGCGGGCAGGGATCGTCTTGTCGCGCAGTTCGGCGGGAATCCCGCGCGCACCGTTGTCGCGCCCGAGCCAGTCTTCGCTTCCCGCGTAACCGAGCAGCGGCTTGCCGGTGGACTGGGCGTTGAAGGTCGTGCCCGCGGAAAACGCAAACGTGCGCGCGTCCGGCAGCGACTTGGTGCGGATGTCCACGTTGCCACCCGAGAAATTTCCCGGCCGATCCGGCGTGAAGGTCTTCGACGTCACGATCGCGTCGATCAGCTCGGCGGGAAACAAATCCATCTGCACCGCGCGGCGCTCGGGATCGGCGCTGGGCACCTCGGCGCCGTTGAGCGAGGTCGAGCTGTAGCGCTCGCCGAGGCCACGGATGTAAACGTATTTGCCATCCACGACCGACGCGCCCGTCACGGCCTTCATCGCCTGCGCCGCATCGTCGAAGCCGAGCCGGCTCATTTGGTCGCTGCCGATGGCGTCGCTCACCGCGCCGGCCTTCTGCCGCTGCGCGAGCAAACCCGCGCCGGAGTTGAGCACGACATCCGCCGAGACCTGAAACCGCTCCAGCCGGATGATCGCTTCCTGTGCCGGCGCGAGCGCGAGATCGATTCGCGCCACTTCACCGGCCACGACCAAGACCTCCGTGATGCTGCCGCTCTGAAAATCCGGCTTTGTCACCACGAGTTCTCGCGCGCCGGGAGTAATCCGGTCGAGGCGAAAGGCGCCGTTGAGATCCGTCGCCGTCCGGCGATCCGCGCCCGTCACCTCGACGACGGCGCCAAAGACCGCCTGGCCGTTGGCCGCATTGACGATGCGGCCGCTGACGGTGCCAGTGGGCGCATCCGCCGCGCCTGCTGCGGCCGAAGCCAACGGGATCGCAATCGCGGCCAACGCGGCGGCGAACCACCGCCGGAGCGGGGCGATCATCGTGGAGAGATTCATGCCCGCCATCACGGCGGGGCGAAAAACTCTCCGGCAACGCTAATGCTCGTGTGTCGCGGAATCTTCACCCGTCCGACACGGCGCCGTCACAAAGCCGGCCGGTGCGCCGGCCCGCCGCCACTGGCAATTCATGGTCACATTTTCAGCGTGATTTTTTGCGGCCGGAAATCCGGATGCGCGCGCCGCGCCGCCGCGTATTCTTCAGCGGCGGCAGGATCGCCTTTTTTCTCCAGCAGATTGCCGAGGCGGAAATGCACGCAGGCGAAAGTCGGCAGATTTTCCCCGACGGGCGCGGACAATTCGAGGCAGCGCCGCAGGGCGGCGATGCCGCGGTCGATCTGCCGGCCGCTGAGCGCGGCGCAACGGCCAACTTGGTAAAGCGCCAAAAAATTGTCCGGGGCTTCGCGCAGCACGGGATCGAACTCCGCAAACGCCGCCTCCCAGTTCTGTTCGGCCAGCGCCAGCGTCGCTCGCGCGATGCGACCCTCCATCGGGTCAAGCCGCGCGATCTCCCCGGCTTGGGCGCGGGCCTTTTCCAGACCGCCCCCGGCGAGGCGCGGCGCCACGCAAAAATAGCCGACCAGGCTCCAGCGATAAGCCGGGTTGGCGGGATCGAGCTCGACGGCGCGCTCGTAGGCTGCGCGGCATTTCCGCGCCCAGCCGAGCTTCGCGAGCAGGTGCGCGTTTTGGGCCGCGTGTCCGTAGGCGTCACCCAGCGCATTGTGAATCCGCGCCTCGACGGGCGCCGTCCGCAAGGCGCGTTCAAGGTGCGTCAGCGCGAGTTCGCCCTCGTCGAACCACAGCGCCAGCCGCCCCAGATGGAAATCGATCTCCACCTTGCCGGGCTCGCGGCCGGCGATGCGGTTGAAAATTTCCCGCGCCTCGGCGAACGCTTGCGCCCGATAGCACTGCATCGCCCGGATAAATTCGTCGCTGCCGCCGGCCGGCGCGCCCAGCACGGCGACCCCGCAAAGAAAAATCAGCCACGTAGGGCGGGCGTAGTTTCGCATCCTCCGCCACAAAGAGAAATTTGCCGGCGGGAGCAGGCAACGCGCCCAGGTGACGATTGCGGAAAAAAAGAAGGCCGTCCAACCCCTTGGACGGCCTTCAACTGACCTGCCTACACAACTGACACCTTGAACAACCAACGGGAAAGACGAACCAAGGCGCGATCTGTTCAATAATTTTCTCAATCAATTCGGCCAAGTTTACCGTCCCGTCACCCAGCGGGCAGAGGCACCGAGTTTTCACGGCGCCGTCACTCAGGCCACCGATCGCAGCAGTCCATCGGCATGGGCCAGTTCGATCAGCTCGAAGACCTCGCACTCGGCGCGCAACCACGCCCGGCGGGCCAAATCCCGCGATGCCGCCGCCACTCGTGTGGTCGCGTCGGCCCGGCGCGCGACACTCAACAGCCACTGCAATACCTGCTCATCGGGGGGCAAAGGAGACACTGATTCGGTGTTCATGTTGAAAAAAATCTGGCGAGAAAATCCCCGGAACGGGTAGGCCAGTGTCGCATTCCCGCGTCCGTCCGCAACCGGACCACGGTTAAGTTCCGGCGACTTTGATCTCGCAGCACCTCTCCGCACCTATCCGCGGCGGTGGGTGGGGCTGCTGGCCTACCCTGCGGCCTTTGCGACAGAGTCGTGACGACAAGGTGACAATTCCGCGGCGCTGGCGGCCTCATGTTGACGGGTGGACCGACGGCACGTTGCCGTGGACGAGCTAAGAAACCGTCACCCACCGCCGATTCCCATCATGCCCTCATATGCCCTCACCTTTCGGTCCGTATCTTTCTTGAGGCACCTGCGCACTCTGCTTCCGGTTCTGGTCGGGCTTTGCACCGCCTTGACTCTGCAGGCCCAGACAACCGGCACGCTGACCGGCCGCGTGACCGACACCGCGACCAAACTCACCCTCGCCGGCGCGCAAGTCGTGGTGCGCGGCACCGCGTTGGAAACGTTCACCGACGCCACCGGACGCTTCACGCTCACCGGCGTGCCGACGGGCACACAGACGATCGAGATTGGCTACATCGGTTATGCCGAACTCACCCGCACCGCCGACGTGGTCGCCGGCCGCACCGCGCAGGTTGACGTGGCGTTTGGCTCGGAAACCGTGCAACTCGACAAGTTCGTCATCACCGGCGACAAGGTCGGCCAGGCGCGCGCGATCAACCGGCAGCGTGCAGCGGAAACGCTGAGCAACTTTATCGCCGCCGACGAAATCGGCCGCTTCCCCGATCAAAACGCCGCGGAGTCGATGCAGCGCATCCCCGGCGTCGCGCTTTACCGCGATCAAGGCGAGGGCCGCTTCATCGTCCTGCGCGGCATCCGGCCCGACCTGAACACCGTGCAGGTGAATGGTGTCAGCGTCGCGACCCCCGACCGCGGCAACCGCACGCTGCCCCTCGATGTGATCCCTTCCGATGCGCTCGGCGCCGTCGAGATTGCCAAGGTCGCAACGCCCGACAAGGAGATGGACGGCCTCGGCGGCCGCGTGGATTTGAAGACCCGCAGCGCCTTTGATCTGAACCAGCGCAACCTCCAGTTCTCCGCCCAAGGCCAATACAACGACCTGCGCGATCGCCTCAGCAGCAAATTCAACGGCACCTACTCCGACGTGTTCAACGGCGGCACGCTCGCCGTCATCTTCTCGCCCACCTGGCAGGACCGCCGCATGGGTTCGGACAATTTCGAAGTCGGTGGCGCCTGGACGCTTCGTCCCGTGCCCGGCGTGGCGGGGCAGACGGCATTTTTCAACAACGACATCAACTACCGCGCCTACAATCTCACGCGCACGCGCTACGGCGCCAACGGCGCGATCGAGTTCAAGCCCGACCGCGAGTCCCTCTTTTTCGTGCGTGGCCTCTACTCGCGTTTTCAGGACGCCGAGATCCGCCAGATTACCACGATTCCGTTTTCCGAAGGCACGCTCACCGCGCTCACGCCGGAGAGCGCGACGGTCACCGAGGTGCGCCGCGAGGCGAAGCAACTGCGCGTGCGCGCCAAGATTCAGGATCTCTACAACGTAAGCGCCGGCACGGAGCTGACGCGCGGCAACTGGCAGTTCGACGGCCGCGTCGCCTACAGTGAGGGTCAGGAAGAGCGCCCCGAGGCCGCCACCATCTTCCGCAAATCCACTCGCGGCACGAGTTGGGCCTATTCGTTTGCCAGCGGCATCTACGATCCCGTCGTGCGGCAGCTCGGCGGCCCGTCGATCAGCGATCCGGCCTCGTTCAACGAATTCAACCGCCTGCGCAATGCACCCGCCAAGGGTTCCGAGAGGGAGTTCAACATCGGCGGCAACGCCCGCAACCATTTCACCCTCGCCGGCTCCATGCCCGCGTTCGTGAAGTTCGGCGCGCAACACCGCGCGAAGGAAAAGGTGCAGGAGGTCGAGCAGCTGAATTACGCCGCGCTCCCCACCTACACCTTCGCGTCGCTCGCCGAGCCGCAGACCTCTTCCGACTATGGGTTTCTCACCGGGCCGCGTCTCAGCGCGGCGACGTTTACGCGTGTCTTCATCGACAACAAGTCCGCCTTCACCGCCACCCGCGACGTGCTCACCAGCCTGCAGTCCGACTGGACCACCAATGAAGACGTCTCCGCCCTCTACGCGATGGGCGGTGTCACGCTCGATCAAATCAAGCTCGCCGCCGGCGCGCGTTTCGAGCGCACGAAGTTCGAGACCAAGGGCAACAACATCAAGACGACGGGCACGACCATCACCGCGACGCCGGCCAGCCGCAGCCGTGACTACGACAATTTTCTGCCGGGCGTCTATTTCACCTACAACGTTTCGAAGAAGACCATCGTGCGCGCCGCCTGGAGCAACACCCTCTCGCGCCCCATCTACGCACAGGCGTCGCTCTCGCGCAGCGTCAACGACGACAGCCGCCTCGTCACCGCGAGCAACCCCAGCCTGAAACCGCTGACCTCGATGAACTGGGATGCCTCCGTCGAGCACTACTTCGCGTCACTCGGCTTGGTCTCAGCCGCGGTGTTCAACAAAGAAATCAAGAATTTCACTTACCAGCGCACCCTCCCCGGTGCCGACGCCGCCACCGGTTACGACCTCAGCAGCTTCGCCAACGGCAACAAGGGCAAGATTAGCGGCGTCGAGCTCGCCTACAACCAGCAGTTCAGTTTCCTGCCCGCGCCTTTCGACGGCCTCGGCTTCCTCGCGAACTACACCTTCAGCACATCCTCGGCCACGTTTCCCTCGCGCCCCGGCGAGAAGCTCGCGTTCATCGGCCAGTCGAAACGCATCGGCAACGTCGCGCTCACCTGGGAGAAAAACGGCCTCTTCGTGCGCGCCGCGCTGAATTTCCGCACGCCCCGCCTGCGCGAGGACGAGCCGCTCGGCGCCACCGCTGCGGAGGACCGCTACGTCGATCACTTCGCGCAACTCGACTTCACCGCGAGCTACAAGCTCGGTCGCCAATGGGAACTGTTCGGCGAGGTGCTCAACGCCAACAACGCGCCGTTCCGGGTGCATTTCTCGAAGGACGCCGGTCGCTTCGTGCAGTTCGAGGAATACGGCATCTCGGCGAACTTCGGCGTGCGCTGGAAACTCTAAACAGCGCCGGAAAAGCCCGCCTTGGGCAGGGCGGAACCCACGGCTTTCCGGTTTGGGTAGGGGCGTGGCTCGTCCACGCCTCAGGGCGCGCACGAGGCGCGCCCCTACGACGGGCCGGCCAAACCGGAAAGCCGTGGGGCGGAACCGCCCAGGCAAGCCGATCCTCACCGCTCACGGGCGCCGTTTCAAAGCGCGCCGGGCGGCAACCGTTGCGCGCCTTGTGTTTTCGACGCCCTCCAAGCGAAAGCTGAGCGGGAGCGGGAGCGGAAGGAAGTAGCCGCGGGTCACGAGCGGGTGGTAGGTGCTCGTGAGCGGATTGACCGCGCCAGCGGTGGCTTTCGCGGGCGCGGGCGCTTCCTTGACGCAAACGTAACCGGCACGGGATTGCGCCTTCGCCTTTCGTCACGACCTTCCGCAAGCCCATGACCAACGAAACCCCGGCCATCGACCGCTCCCATGAGGAGCAGGCGAAAAACTATTTCTCGTCGGATGCGGCGGCCCAGCGCTACGCGGCCGGACGGCCCGCGGCCCATTCGCGGGTATTGCCTTCGCTCCTGCGGGCGCTCGCGGACGCCCTGCCGGTGGCACGCGCCCTCGACGTGGCCTGCGGCACCGGGAATTCTACGCAGGCCCTGCTGCCCTACGCGCACAGTATCGTGGGGATCGATTCGTCGCGTGAAATGCTGGCGCAAACCTCGCCCCATCCTGCCATCGTCTACCGCAAGGGCTACGCCGAAGCCCTGCCTTTCAGCGCGGGCGAATTTGATTTGGTCACCGTCAGTTCCGCCTACCACTGGTTCGATCACGATCGTTTTCTCGGTGAGGCGGCCCGCGTGCTTCGCCCCGGCGGCTGGCTGGCGCTGTATAAGATCGGCTCGATGGGACGCCTGGAAGGGAATCCCGAATTCGAATTTTGGCGGCGCGAAGTTTTCCGGGCGCGTTTTCCCAAGGTCGCGCGCAACGACGAGCGGCTCGACGCCGAACGGGCCGCCCAGTTTGGATTCACCGAAGTGACCGCGGAGTCCGCCACGCACTGGCAATCCCACTCACTCCCGAGCTACGTCGAGAATCTCCTCACCCACAGCAGCGTGATTCGCGTGGTCGACGAAGCCAAGGAGCCGGTCGAGGTCACGCGGCGCTGGCTGCACGGGGAGTTGGGGCGCTTTTTCCCCACGGGCGTCGCCGAATTCTCGCACGAAGCCCAGATCCACATCCTGAAAAAACAACCCGTCAGCCCGCCGGCAAACTAGATCATTTTCGATAAAGCTGTAGCCGAAAACCCAACGCCCCGAACCGAGTTGAACAGGAAGATCGGGGAGTTCGGGAAGCGAAGCTCCGCTCTTTCCGGCCTTCCCGCTCTTCCTGTTTCTCTTCCCCGTTTATTATTCAGATCGGGGAATGTCGGCTACGGTTTTTATGAAACCGCTACAGCGAATCGAAACCGCCAGCTCATCCGCGATCAGGCGATCGCTGCGGCAGCGGGGCATTTTGCTTTGTCCGCCCCATTTGCCGTGCCCACGGAGCCAGTGTTCAAAGGTGCCTGGCGCGACGAGCCGCACCCACGGCGTCTCCAGCCCGCCGCCTTGGCGCTTCGCCTCATAGTCATCGTTCCGCCGCTGGAGCTGCACGTCGAGACCAGCCGCCATGATCTCCGGCGCGGGCGCCGCCGCCGGCGTGTCTTTTAATTCAATCCACCATTCGTGGCGGCCGCGTTTCTCGCCCGCCCGCGCGTCGACGAAGCGCGGCGCGACATGGAAATTCGCCACCGTGAGTCCGTGCTGCCCGGCGACGGCGGTGAGCGCATCGGTGAGTTCTTTTTCGATCACGTGCTCGCCAAACGCCGTCAACTGGAGCCGCGTCCGCCCGGCATAGACGAGCCGCGGCGGCCGCGTGGAAACGAAGCGCACGACATCGCCAATCACGTAGCGGCACAGGCCACCCGGCGTCGTCATGAGCAACACGTAGTCGACGCCCGTGCGCACGCCGGCGAGTGGCACGGCTTCGCGCCCGAGCTCGGCCCGCCGCGCCTCGTCGAAACGCGCGAGCGGGATAAACTCATAAAAAATTCCCGCGTCCGCCATGAGCCGCAGGCCGGCGGCCGGCTCATCGTCCTGCGCGGCGATAAAACCCTCCGACGCCGGATAGACCTCGTGAAAGTTCACGCCCGCACCGACCGCCGCGCGCAACTCCGCCTCAAACGGCCCGAGCGGCACGCCGCCGTGCACGAGGCATTCGAGCTGTGGCCAGATGGTGCGCAACGGTCGCTTGCCCGTCTGCACCGCCATTTCCTCGGCCAGCACCAACAGCCAGCTCGGGATGCCGGCGACGAGCGAGATGTCGCGCCGCGCCGTCCGCGCCGCGATCGCGCGCAGTTTGGCGGGCCAGTCACCGAGCTGCGCAATGTCGCGCCCCGGCTCGTAGAGGTGCCGCTCCACCCAGCGCGGGAGGTTGAGCGCCGCAATGCCGCTGAGATCGCCGCCCCAGGCGCGAAACGGCCGCGCCTCCTCGATCGGTGCCAACGTCGTGGAGCCCCCGAGAAAAAGATGCCGGCCGCGAAATACCCGCGCACTGCCCGCGCGGCGCGCGTAGTAGCACAGCGACTCGAGTCCCGCGCGCCGGAAATGGGCGAGCATCTCGCGCGTCACCGGCAGATATTTCGTGCGCCCGGCCGTCGTGCCCGACGACACCGCATAGTGCGCGCAGCGCCCCGGCCAGAGCACATCGGCCGCGCCATGCTTCATCCGCTCAATCCAAGGCACAAAGTCCTCGTAGGCGCGTGGCGCGACGCGGCCCTGAAAGCCGCCGTAGTTCAATCCGGGTTCGATACCGGCTTCTTGGCCAAACGCCGTCTGCGCAAAACGCGCCGCCAGTGCCCGCCAGATTTTCTCCTGCGCCTGAATCGCGCCATCGGTGCGCCGGAGCCGTTGCGCGACGCGGGCAGTTTGCACCGCGACGCCGAGCGCCACGGCCTGCTGCAACCACGACGTGTTGGCCCGACGCGGAACGGCGGCCGCGTTGCTCATGCCGCCAGCGGAAGATTGCTCGCGCGCAGCTGACCGTAGAACGCCTGCAATGGTGGCAGAAACTCGAAGACGTGAAACACCAGGGACGCGTGCTGGACGGGCGCGGCGCCCGCCCTCGCCACAACTTCCCGCACGGTGCCGCGGGGAAAGTAGGCGCGGAGTCCGTGCTTGAACGCAAAAACCGACGGCGCTCCGGCGTCGAGGACGACCTCCTCGCGCTCGGCAAACAACACCAGCGCCGGCGCGGTCGTGAGCGGCAGCAAGGCCGGCAGAAAATAATCGGTCGGCGCCTGCATCGCCATCAACGCCTGCACCCGCTCGCGCGCCCCGCGGGTGGTGATGCCGCGAATCGCCTCCGTGACGCTGGCGCGCAGCCGGCCGAGTTCCGCGATCGTCATCAGTTTTCGCAGCGCAGACTTGTTTTGCGCCCCGGCCTCGAACATCCGCAGGAACACCTGCCGCGAACGCTCGGTCGCCGCGTCGCCGGCAGGCATCGCCAGATCGAGATACGGCTTGAGGGCGCGGCCCAGCAGGGTGCCCGGCTTCGCCGGCCCCGGCGCGATCACGTCGGCCGTGCAGGCCACCGGGCTCACGATCACGACCCCCGCCAGCGCCGGATCGAGGCCCGCCGCGCGTTTGCGGCGCAGCCACTCCAGCACGAGGCCCGCGCCGAAGCTCACGCCAAAAATCACCGGCGCCCGGCCCGCCGCCAACAGCTCAGCCACGAGATCGTCGAGCTGGGCGCACATCAGATCGAGCGAGAAGCCGTCGCGCGGATAGATGAACGCATAGAGATCGCCCGCCTGCAGGAAAAAGCGGCGCAATAAAAAAACCTGGGCCGCGGAGTCAGGCACGAAACCACCGAGCACAATCGTGGGCACCCGGCCGCGGCCCTGCTCCCGCAGCACCAGCGCGCGCTGATCCTCGGTCGCGGCGCCGCGCGCCAGCAAATCCGCCTCGGCCCTGGGCGCGGCGGGCACAAAGCGGGCGGCGCGCGACGGCTGGAAACGTTCCTGCGTCGTGCGCACAAACGTGTGCAGCGGCCGCAGCGGCCCGGCGTGCAACAGGGCATACCACGAAAGAGCGGGGACAAACGTAAGGGCTGGCATCGTCTTCAAACCGATTCGTCCGTCGCGTTGCCTCAATCCGAAAGCCGCGGCGTCACCGGAAGTTTTCCCGACCGGAACTCAAGCGTGACCACCGCGCCTTTCACGCCTCCACGCCCTCGCCCGCGAACTCCAGCGCCGCGCCCTCGTCCTCCATCGGGTGCTCGCGCAGGAACTGCGTGAACTCGATCAGCTCCATGCGTCCGTCCCAGTGCTCGACGATCGCCGTCATGGATTCAACCCAGTCGCCGGAGTTCAAGTAGTGCACGTCGCCGATCATCTTGTCGGCCGCGGTGTGGATGTGGCCGCACATCACGCCGGTGCAGCCGCGGGCGCGGGCCAGCTCCGCGATGTGCTCCTCGAAATCGCCGACATGGCTGACGGCCTGTTTCACGCGGGCCTTGATCGCCTTGCTCAGCGACCAGTATTCCTTGCCGCGCCAGGCGCGCCACGCGTTGTAGGCGCGGTTAAGTTTCAGGAGGAACTGGTAGCCCCAGTCGCCGAGGTGCGCGAGCCACACGAAGTTCTTCGTGATCGTATCGAACACGTCGCCATGCAAAACAAGGTAGCGGCCGCGCGGCGTCTCATGGACGTAGTCCTCCACGATCCGGAGGTTCTCGAAATCCAAGGGCAGAAAACTGGACAGGATGTCGTCGTGATTGCCGCGCAGGTAGATGACCTCGGTGTCGCGCTTCTCGAGTTTTTTCAGGACAATGCGGATGAAGCGCGTGTGGGTCTTCGTCCAGCTGCCGCCGCGGCGGAGCTGCCAGCCGTCGATGATGTCGCCGTTGAGGATCAGTTTCTCGCAGCGCGTCTGGCGCAGAAAATGATTCACCTCGCGGGCTTTCGATTCCGACGTGCCGAGATGCACGTCGGACAGGATGATCGTGCGGACATTTAGTTTCATGGAAGCTGGAGGCTGAAGCGCACCCGCGGCGCGATCCGCACCTGGGCCACGGCCGGCGAGGCCGTTGGGATGACGATGCGGAGACTGCGCGGCTGCACTTCCACCACGACGCGCGCGCCGGTCTCGTGCGTTTCGCCATCGGTATGGATCAAGCCCGGCGCCATGCGATCGATGGTGAAGCGCGTGCCGGTCAGCCGGGTCACGAGCGGACTCTGATCGAGCGTGCCGAGAAAGAGCCGCGGGGCGATGGCCGCCACGCTGAGCCAGCTGCCCGTGCTGATCGCGACCAGATCGAGGCGGCCATCGTCCACCCGCGCGCCCGGGGCAATTTTGGCGTTGTTGCCGTATTGATCGGAGTTGGCGACGGCCACGAGGAGCACGTCCACCGATTCCCGGCGATCTCCGCACGTGAGGGTGCAGCGCTCGGGCCGCAAGCCGCGGAGGGCCGCGAGGGCAACGCGGGCGTAGGCGGGCAGGCCACGCCGCGTGAGCCGGTTGAAACGCAGGCTTACGTCGGCATCGAGCCCGAGGCCCATGGCATTGAAGAAGGGCCGGCCATTCGCGGTGCCGGTGTCGACCTCGACGATTCGTCCGCCCGCGCCGGTCGCCAGTTGCAACGCCGCCAGCAGCGCGCGCGGCAACCCGAGATGCCGCGCGAGCCCGTTCCCCGAACCGCAGGGCACGAGGGCCAGCGCGGCTGGCGTGTGGACGAGGCCTTGGGCCACTTCGTTCATCGTCCCATCGCCCCCGATGGCCACGACCACCTCGGTGCCCGCGAGCGCCGCTTCGCGCGCCAGCACGGTGGCATGGCCGGGGCCCTCGGTCGCGGCAAAGTCGGCGTCGAGCGAGCGCGCCGCGATAAAGTCGCGCACCTGGCCGGCGAGCGCGGGCCGAGTGCGATTGCGCCCGGAGCGCGGGTTGAAGATGAAACGCGTTTTCATGCCGAAGCGGCCACCGCCCGCAACGGCAGCGGGATGGGTTCGGGCTCGGCGACGGCCTGCCCGCTGACCGCGATCATCGCGGCGATTTCTTCTGCTGCCTTCGGCCGGGACAGCGGCGCCAGGGCCGCGCGCCACTCCCCCCACACGCGCCCACGGTCGCGAAACGCCCGCTCCAGCTCGCGCCGCACGGCCGCGGGCGTTTCCGCCAGCGCACCGACGCCGTGGCGCCGCAACAGCTCGTAATTTCCCTCCTCCTGGCCTGGCACCACCTGGTTCACGATCATCGGGCAGCGGGCGGCGAGCGCTTCTTGGGTCGTCGCTCCCCCCGCTTTGCTGATCACCACGTGATGCGTCATGAGCAGCCGGGGAATTTCATTCGTCCAGCCGAGAATCGCGGTCGCGTGCGGCCGGCCGACGGCCAGTTGCTCCAGCTCCGTGCGGAGCTTGTCATTGCGCCCGACGGTGCAGGTGAGATCCCAGCTGGTCTGCGTGATGAGCTGCCGGGCGGTTTCCGCGGCGGCCCTCGTGCCCGAATTGACGATGTAGAGCACCCGGGGCGCCGCCCCGCTGGCCAGCGCAGGCGGCGCCAGCCGGCCGGCCTGCTCGGCAAAAAATGGCGGCACGGGAAATCCCAGCACGTGCAGCCGCCGCGAATTGATGCCCGCGCGGCGCATCACCTCGGCTGAATCTTCGTTCGGCACGAACCACCCGCTCGCCCCGGCCTGCCACCACAGGGAATTGATGCTGATCGAATCCGTGACGATGTTGAACCAGGGCGCCGGCACCCGGCCCTCCTTAGTCAGCTCATCCAGCATGAAGGCGTAGGCGGGATACGTGGCGCAAATCGCCTGCGGCCGGCACCGTTCAATCACTTCGGCCAGCACGCGGGTCTCGCGCCGGAGCATCCGCATCATACGTGGCGCAAGTGGCGAGCGATCCAGCCAGGCATACGCCGCGCTCCAAATGCGCGGCGCCCGGTTGATGAGCTCGAGATAACTACGCCGCACGAGGGCGTTGAACCGCGGTGATGCGAGCGCGAAAACATCCACCACCTCCGCCGCGCCCGCACCGTGGAGCGCGTCACAGGCGATGCGCAGCGCGCGCGCCGCGGCATTGTGGCCTTCCCCATAACCGGCGGTGAGAATCAGGATGCGTGGTGTCATGCGATGGCTGGTTCGGGGCCGGCTACCCTGGTGCCGGCAGCTTGCGCGAGGTCCGATTCGAACTTCGCAATAATCGTCTCCCACGCCTGCGGCTCGACCGCTGTTCGCGCCCTCGGCCGTAACTGCGCCCGCAGCATGTCATCCGTCGCGAGCAGCACCGCCGCGTCCATCAGCGCCTCCGGCTGATCGCAGGGGACGGTCAGGCCGTTTCTACCATGCGCGACGAACTGCCGCGCGGCGGCATAGTCGAAGCCGGCCACCGCCAGTCCGCTGGCCATCGCCTCCGTGAGCACGTTGCCAAACGTCTCGCTCAAGCTGGCGTGAATGTAGATGTCAGCCGAGGCGTAGTGGCGCGCCAGTTCGTTGCGCGGCACGAAGCCGGGGAAGATGCAGTCGCGATGCTCGCGTTGCAGCCGCGGGCGCAACG
This sequence comes from Opitutaceae bacterium, assembly GCA_031379235.1. GTDB lineage: Bacteria > Verrucomicrobiota > Verrucomicrobiia > Opitutales > Opitutaceae > ER46. Next base: position 16,217 of record JANNEY010000391.1, read on the forward strand.
GGCCGTCGCCGACCAGCACGAAGCGGCAGCGGGGATTCGCCGCGCGCATCGCGGCAAACGCGCGAAAAAGCAGGCCGTAGTTTTTTTCCGCCGCCATCCGGCCCGCATGAATCACGACGGGATCTTCGGGCGCCGCGCCCCATTCGAGCCGCAGGGCCTCCGCCCGGCGGGCCGGATGAAACATCCACGTGTCCACCCCGCGCGAGAGCAGCGCGGTGTTGCGAAATCCGAGGGCCGCCAGCTCGCCGCACAAATCGGTGGTCGGCGCAAACGTTCGCAGGGTTCGGTTGTGAACGTGGCGCAACCAAGCGAGCACCGGGTGATGAAAAAGACCGAACCCGTAGTGCCGCGTGTAAGTGTGAAAATTTGTATGGAAACTGGACGTGACCGGAATGGCCAGCGCCCGCGCCGCCGTCACCGCCGAGGCGCCGAGCGGCCCTTCGGTCGCCACATGCACGAGGTCCGGCCGATCCTCGGACCACATCCGGCGCAGCGTGCGTCCGGCCGGCAGGCCCAGACGCAACAGCGGGTAGCGCGGGATCGGCATGCCCGGCAGCGGCACTTCTTCAAATTCCGGATGCGGGCCACCAGCCGGCAAGTCATCGCGCCGCGGACGGAAGACCGTCACCGCATGCCCCCGCCGACCCAGCTCCCGCGCGATGGTCCCGAAGGTCATCGCCACGCCGTTGATTTCCGGCGGGAATGTTTCGGTGACGAGGGCGAGTTTCACGAGAGGTGATGCGGGCGCGTGGTATTTCTGGTATTTCCTGTGCGGTATTGAAGCCGACCCGCGTGCCAAACGCGTGCCGGCGCGGTTACGATTGGGCGAATTTTTTGCTCCGCCGGGCGCTCCCGCGCGCGCGCTTGAAACTCGCCTGCCGCTGCGCGAACGTCGGCCACACCCCACGATGAATTCTCGTTTCGCCGCTTCGCTCCGCCTCGCCACCCTCGCCGCGGTTTCGCTGCTCGGAAACTTTTCCGCCGCGCAGACTCCCGCCGCCGCGCCGTTCACGTTCACCGCCTTCGGCTGTCTGCCCTATGCGTCGGCCCCCGACAGCGCCGCGGGATTCGCGCGGCTCATCGCGGAGGTGAACCGCCAGGCGCCCGCGTTCAGCGTGCATCTCGGCGACACCCTGAGCAGCAGCGAAAAGGCCGCCGATGCGCTCCTGCTCCAGCGCCGCGATGAATTCAATCTGTTCACCAGTGCGCTCGTCTACACGCCCGGTGACAACGAGTGGACTGACACCCATACGGAAAAAGCCGGCGGCTTCGCCCCGCTCGAGCGCCTCGCGCGCATCCGCCAGATCTATTTCAAGGAAGAGCGCAGCCTCGGTCAAAAACCGATCGCCCTCGTCACCCAGCGCCGCGATCCGAAGTTCGCCAAGTTCGTGGAGAACGCGCGTTGGACGCACGGCGGCGTGATGTTTGCCACCGTGCACGTCGTCGGCAGCAAAAACAACCGCCAGCCGAACCTCCCCGGCGCGATGGAGGAATATCGCGAGCGCGACGAGGCCAACACCGCGTGGCTTCGCGCCACCTTCGCCGAGGCCACGAAAATCAATGCGCCGGGCGTCGCGCTCTTTTTCCAAGCCGCGCCTTTTATCGAGAGTGGCGACAAGCCGGGCTATGCCGACGGCTTCGAGCGTTTCCTGAAAACCATCGAGGAACTCGCGCGTGGTTTCGCCAAGCCCGTGCTCCTCGTGCATGCCGACGAGCACCGCTACCGTCTTAATTTCGGGATGCGCTTCCACGCCGCCGGCGAGATCGTGCCCAACGTGACCCGCCTCGAATCTTTCGGCGCCACCAATGTCCACGCCGTGCTCGTCACCGTCGATCCCGGTTCGCAAGCCGTCTTCCTCCCCGGCCCGCTCCTGATTCCGGGCAACCCGTTGCCCGTTCTGCCCAAGGCCAAAGCCGCAAAGTAGGCGCGCGAGCGACACCACCTCTCGCGTGCACGCGGCTGCTCCTTCATGCGGGCGGCGCCGCTCTCGCCTCACCAGCGCGGATGACTCCCTAACGCGCGGCGTCGCTCAGCCTGGGCCTCCCCAAGCTATGGGTTTGCCAGCTCTGCCCGCAATCGCGTCATTCCCGCCTGCGTCTCATCGTCCGGTGGTTCGCCGGCACAGGCATTGAGGATCGCGGCAGCTTCGGGTCTTTTCCCATGCCGGGCGAGGGCGAGGGCGCCCGCGTAGGCCACCGTCGCGTGCTGGGTGAAAAGCCGCGAGCCCTCTTGGAGCTCTGCAAACTCCGCCGTATTCGGCGACGTCTCACAGCGCGCCCAAGCCTCCGCCAGCAACGCAAAGACCTCGGGCAGCGGCGGGGCCTGCGTCAACGCCCGTTGCAGCGGGAGGAAGACCGGCGCGAGCGCGGTGAAAGAAAACATTTTCGTCGCCGGCTCGCCGTGTTGCACCGCGGCGAAGCGCAGCCGGGCCAGTTCATAATAAGCCCGCGGCCGCACCACGCCACCTGCGACCGCCGGTTCAAGAAATTCGCGCGCACCGGCGGGATTGCCCGCATCGATTTCGCAGAGCCCCATCGTGGCCAGCAGTCGCGGATCGCGATCGCCGGCGTCGTAGGCGCGGCGGAGGGTGCGCCGTGCCTGCGCGATGTAGGGCTCGCGGACTTCCGGCATGCGCCGCTGCACGTGCCCGATCGCGAGGCGTTCCCATTCGCCGCGGACGCGCGCAATCTGGTTGGGCGTGGCGCGCGCCACCTCGATGAGCGGAATCGGTGGCTGCGGACCCGGCTGGATCCTCGGCTCCTCCCGCACGGCCCGCGGCAGGTAGTCGCTGAGTCGGTCCCTCAGCTCGGCGAAATCGAAACCGAAACTCGCCTCGAACCTCTCTTCGTTCACCGGGCCCGCCGCGGCCTGCGCGGCAAATTTCCAAAACGCGGCGCGCGTCGCCTCGCCAGAAACGAGCGCCCACCGGAAGAACAGGTCCTGCTGGGCCGCCCGAATCTGCAGGCGACGCGGATGCCGGCTCTGCAACGCGCGCTCCGCCCCGGTCGCAAAGAGTTCGTTGGCCGGCAGCAGGGCGCGCGGGCGCGCCGGATCGCCCGCGAGCGCCTCGCTCTCGCCTAGCTCGATCCACACCAGTGGTTGCAGCGTGATCGGGGCGAGCAAAAAGTCGGTTCGTCGCCAGGCGCGCTCGACCCCCTCGGTCAGCCAAGCCGGCAACTCGGGCACCCGCCGGTCGAGGAGAAAGCGCACGTGGCTCGGCGAGACACTGAGGTTGGCGCCGTCGAACTGAGTTTCGTCGATGTAGGCGATCGACGCATGCATGTCGCGATCGGCGAGGCGCATACTCGGAGCGATGTTTACCCCGGCGCTCGGCGGGGCGCCGCCGTTGCGCCCGCCGCCGGCCGACCCACCCTGCAACTCCCGCTGGATCTCCACACTCACCGTCTGCCGCACGTCCTGCCCGTAGAGCACAAATACCGCCGGCACATCGATCCGCGCCAAAAATTCCTCCGGCACCAGCGCGCGCACGAGCTGCAGCTTGGTCAGCCACGCCTCGGCGAATTCGCTCGTTGTGCCGCTGGAGCAGCGCGAGAGAAATTCGGTGCCGCCGGCATTCACGTAGAGCCAGGGCACGCTGGCATTCGATTCCTCCACCATCATCGGCGGCAGTTCGACCACCGGGGCGGCAGCCGAGGCCGCAGTCGCGGACAGACCCAGCCACGCCGTATGCTGGGCGAGCCGGAGGAACTTCGTGGCGGCACGGCGCTTCATGGCACTTCATTCGCCGGCCCCACCGTCACCGCGAAATCGCCGAGGTGCTGGTTGAGAAACATCGCGATTTTCCGATAGGCCGCGGCCCGTGCCGCCGGCCGCGCCGCCGCGAAACCCCGCGCGAGAGCAAATTGCTCGGCCGGGCGGCCGAGTTTTATCAACCGCGCGCCCAGCTCCTCTGCGCCGCCCTCAATCGCCGGGCCAGCCCCCGGTTCGTCGAGGAGGAGCACGGGCTGCGTCAACGTCTCGGCGTGATGGAGCACCGAGAGTTTTTTCCAGTCCGCCTGCTCGTGAGCGATCAGCGCCGCGGGGATGCCGGATCCGTCGGCCGCGGCCCGCAGCCATGGGCGCAGCTCGACCGGCGCATCGATGGCGATGCCGCCGCGAAACGCCGCGGGCTGCAGTTGCAGCGCGCGCAAGGCGAGGTAACCGCCAAAGCCGCGGCCCAGGGCCGCGACCCGCTTCCGGTCGAACGGCCGGTCCGGATACCGCGCCGCGAGCCACGCAATCGCGGCCGTGCCGTCATCGATCGTCACGCGGTCGACCGCCGCCCGCAGCGCGGCGCGATCCTCGGCTCTCACGCCCGCGACGCTGCGGTGATTCAATCGCGCCACCGCAAAGCCGAGATCGGCGAAGACCTGCGCCTCGGGATCGAAGGCCGGCTGCGCCCGGCCGGGAAAGCCGGAGGGAAAAATCACCAGCAACGGCGGCGGCATGAGGCGCGGTTTGCCCGGCCACGTGAGATAGCCGCTGAGGCGGGCGCCATCGGGCACGGTAAATTCAAAAGGGCGCGTGTCGTGGAGCTTCGCCGCACTCAGCCATGGCGCGCGGTGGAAAATCTCCCACACGAGATCTTCGGTGCGCTGATAAACAAAAATGCGCCCCGGGTCGCTGCCCCCGGTGACGCGACAAAGCACGCGCAGCCGGTTGTCGCTCCAATCGAGCAGTTCGACGCTGCGCCGCGGAAATTTCCGGGCGAGTTCCTGCTGCACGCGCGCCAGGTCCGCATCCCGCCACGTCGTGGTCGGGTGCGCAGCCGCCTGCCGTTCGCCGACGACCGTGAGTCGGAACCAGTCGAACACCTGCGGCTCGCCCGGCGGCACCGGCCAGTCGCCGCCAAACTCCCGCACGCTGCCCGTGCGGAGATCGAGCAGGTGCTGCATCGGAATACTGTAGGCGCCGCGCGTGCCGATAATGAGCTGCTCCCGGTCGCGCGGGAAGATTCCCAGAATGTCGAGGTGCGGCATCCGCCAGCGCACGGACTCCTGGCGCACCACGGCGAGCTCTTTCGTGGTGCGCAAGAGATCCGCCAGCGACCGCCGCGCCTCCGCGGGCGTCTCCTGAAAATAACTCGCATCGACGAGCGCGCCGCGCTCTTTGCCGTCGGCATCGACCGCCAGAATGGGCGAGATGATCGTGGGCCCATCGGGATTGGGCACGGCCCGACCCTGTTGATCCACCACCGCCGGCAGCGGCACGACGCGCTCAGCCGGCGCATACACGAGCCGGCTCGCCGTGGCCCAGCGCAGGAAACGCAATTGCCCGGGCGGTTCGCCCTCCGCCGCGGCGGCCTCACGCCCGGATTCGACTTTCACGATCCGCCTCGGTCCCGGCGGCTCGACGTTGGCAATCGTGATCGTGAGTTCGCTACCGCGGGGCGAGGTGTAGGCGACGCGCTGGCCATCCGGCGATAGCGCGACCCGCTCGCCGAGCGGCGGCCGAAACAGCGCTTCCACCCGGTCGTCAAACGACGCGGCGCGTTCGATTGCGGGCACGCATACGAACACAGCAAAAAGACCCAGGCGGGGCGGCCTCATGCCGGCATCGTCAGCTCACGACGTGCCACGGGCAAAGGGAAAACGGCACGAGCAGAAATCCGCCCCGCTACGGCCGGCGGCACCCCCTTTCACGATTGCCGCCGACCGCGGTGAAAAGGTCCGGCAAACCGAAGTGCGCCCGGTAACGCTCACCTTCCACCGGGATTTCAGACGCAGGCCGCATGATCGCGGAAAAAAATGGCGTGCCGTAAGCGTGAGGTTGGCCGCGCGTAAATTGGAATCTGGCCTCGGGGTCAGCCACCCCGCAACGTGTCGCGACGGCTAACGACATTCTCCCCCACTATGGTCACCTACGTCTATGAAACTCTGCCGCGCGCCGGAAAGGCGGTGCGGCGCTACGAGATCCGCCAGTCGATCAAAGATGCTTCGCTGACGAAGCATCCCACGACCGGCGAGCGAATCCGCCGCAGCATCATTCTCGCCGCCGATCCGTATGTGCGCGCGGCGACCATCGAGCGGCCGGAGCCTCGATCCACGAAACGCTCGCGCCGGCAGCCCGAACCCCATCACGACGCCCATCACCACGACGATCACCACCATCACCATTGAGGAATGAAGGGAGGTGGAGCGACTTGAGCTCTAAGCGGGCGTCGAAAAAGACCTGTAGCGCGCTTGCGCGCATGGCGTAGCGGGGGGGGGGGGGGG
>JANNEY010000406.1:0-11709 GCA_031379235.1 Opitutaceae bacterium
CGGCGGCGTCGGCGCGCGCGGTGGCGAGCTCGCCGGATTGGCGGGCGAGGTTAGCCTGGACTTCACGAATCGTTTTCTGCGCGGCGATGATCGTGCTGGCCGAGTCGGCGTGCTGGGCGATTTGGGCCTTGAACTGCTCGACCTCCTTCCACGCGGCGGTGAGTTCGGCGGCGAGTTGCGATTTGTCCTTCAGGGCCGCAGCGAGCTGATCTTGCAGCGCCTTGTCGTCGCCGGGCACGCTGATGATGGGCGTGCCGCTGGCCGTGGGGGTGGCGATGATCGGGACGGCGGCGGCGGGACGCAGGGCGGGATTCGCGGTGCGCGCGGCCTCCACGCGGCGGCGCACTTCGGTCGCTTGCGCCGGGTTGAGCGTGTCGAGCACGGTCTCCAGCGTCCGGTCGCCGGCCCCGCCTTCAGAGGCGAGCGTGAGCCACACGAACGCCTCGATGCGTTCGGCCGGGGTCGTTGCGCTGCGCGTGAGGGCGAGACCGAGGTTGTATTGGGCCGAGGGATCGCCGCGTTCGGCTTTGACGCGGAGCGCGCCGAGGTCGGTGGGCGGCTCCCCGGCGGCTAGGCCGCATGAAAACAGGACAAACGCGGCGCCGAGAAACAAGAGGCGGGCTGATTTCATGAACCCCATCCAATGCGCGGCGGGGTGTGACTCGCGACGACAAAATGCGCGGCGCAATGGCGGACGCGGTATTGTGACGCGGGCTTTACCTGCGCGTCTGGGTCCACACAGTCGAGCTAGCCCCTCTTCCCCATGAAAATCCTCCGTTGGTTTCGCCCGCTCCTGACGCTGCTTGGTTTCGCCGCTGTTTTCCTGACGCCGAATCGCGCCGCCGAGCTCTTCGATGGCAAGACCCTCGCCGGCTGGGAGGGTGATCTGAAGTGGTGGCGCGTGGAGAACGGGTTTATCACCGGCGGCTCCACGACGGAAAAAATCCCGCGCAATTTTTTCCTCGCGACGACGCGCTCGTTTCAAAATTTCGATCTGCGGCTCATGATCAGACTCACCGGCGATCCCAAGACCGGCATGATCAACAGCGGCGTGCAGATTCGCAGCCTGCGCGTGCCGAACAACACCGAGATGAGCGGTTACCAAGTCGACGCCGGTGACGGTTGGTGGGGAAAACTCTACGACGAGTCGCGGCGAAACAAAGTCATCGCCGAATCCGCCGACCTCGCGGCCGTCAACGCCGCGGTGAAACCGGGCGAGTGGAACGAATACCGCATCCGCACCGAGGGCGCGCGCATCCGCTCGTGGGTCAACGGCGTGCCCGCGCTCGACTACACTGAGGCCGAGCCGGCCATCGCGCAGGACGGCAAGATCGCGGTGCAGATTCACAGCGGGGGCATGGCGCTCGTGCAGGTGAAGGATGTGCGCCTGGAGGAACTGCCCGCAACTTCGGGTCCTACCTGGGATCAAGTCGGTCACCCGAAACCGCGCGAGCCCGCGCCGGCGAAAAAAAATCCCGCGCCGAAAAAAGCCGCGGAGACCAAGGCAAACCCTAAGGTCGCGGCCGCCCTCGCCACCGCAGGCGGCGGCCGCGATATCAGTTACAATGCGGTGACCGATGGCCCTCGCTCGCCCGAGGACGAGCGCGTTTCCTTCATCCTTCCGCCTGGCTTCGAGGCCGAACTGGTTTTCGCCGAGTCCGACGGTTTCGGCAAATTTATCAACGTCACGTGGGACGCGCGCATGCGGATGTGGTCGATGACCGCGCTCGAATACCCCGTCGACGGGAACGAGCAAAAAATCGCATCCGACGCGCTCTTCGCCGCTGGCGGCCGCGACAAAGTCGTCGTCTTCGATTCGCCCTACGCCGCGCCCGCGCCCGGCCGCGCCGCAGTCACGACGGCCCCGCGCATGTTCGCCGACGGCCTTGTGATGCCCCTCGGCGTGCAGCCCTACCGTGACGGTGCGCTGGTCCAATACGGCGCCGACATCCGTTTCTACCGCGACACGGACAACGACGGCCGCGCTGATCGCCACGATGTGATTCTGACGGGCTTCGGCACGCAGGACTCGCACCTGTTTCCTCACCAGTTTCTCCGCCAGCCCGGCGGGCAAATCTTCGTCGCCCAAGGGCTCTTCAATTACTCGAAGGTCCGGCGTCCCGACGGTCGCGCGTTTGCCGATGGCTCCGTGGAAATTCTTTTCAACCAGTGCAAACTCGGCCGCTTCGCGCCCGATGGATCGAGCTTCGAAAGTCTCACGGCGGGGCCGAATAACATCTGGGGCCTCGTCACCTCGCGCGAAGGCGAAACATTTTTCCAGGAAGCCAACGACCTCGGTTTCCCCGTCATTCCCTATGCGCCCGGCGTTTGGGTTGCGACGGGTTCCAAGGATCGCCTGCGGCCCTACCAACCGCTGATGCCCGCGCCGCTCGCGCCCGCGCAGATGGGCGGCACCGGCCTCAGCGGTCTCGCGCTCGCCGAGGATCGCGACGGGCTTTTCCGCGGCTTCGGCGCCACGGCCGACGACGGTGCCAAGGTTTTCTTCCTCGCCAACCCGATCACCAACACGATCAACACCGTCAAGGCCACGCCCGACGGACCGCGCTACCGCTACGAAAAACTGCCCGATTTTCTCACGACGACCGACAAGTGGTTTCGCCCGGTTGCGATTCACTTCGGTCCCGACGGGGCGCTCTACGTCGTCGACTGGTATAACAAAATCATCTCGCACAATGAAGTCCCCCGCGCGCATCCCGATCGCGACAAAAGCCGCGGCCGCATCTGGCGCATCCGCCACCGTGATCAACTCCGCGCGACGCCGCCTGACCTCACAAAACTCGACGACCGCGCGCTGGTCGCACAACTCGGCGGACCCAACGCCCTCGTTTCCCGCCTCGCCTGGCTCGAACTCACCGACCGCCACACTCCTACCTCTGTGGGGCAGGGTTTATCCCTGCCATCCGCCATCGCCCCCGATCTCGAAAAACTCGCCGCCGATCGCACCGCCGCCAACGACCGGCGCCTCGCCGCCCTCTGGGCCCTCGAGAGCCTCCAGCCAATTTCGACCGCGCTTCTCCAACAACTCGCCACCGACGCCGCGCCTACGATCCGCCACGAAGCCGCCCGCCTCGCCGCTGCCCACCCACGCCCTGAAGCGGAATTTCTCTCCCTCACGACCCCGCTCCTCGCCGATCCCTCGCCTTCCGTGCGGGCCGCCCTCGGCGACGCACTCCGTCGTGTGCCTCGCGCGAGCGCTCGCGTGATGCACTTGGCCGCCCAACTCGGCGCCGTCTCGCTCCCGACGGTCGTCCCTCCCGCGAATCCGTGGCCGCGCTACGAGCGCGAATTCGAGCGCTACCTCGCGCGCTGGGCCATGGAACTGAATCCCGCCGCGACCGCCGCACTCCTCGCTTCACCCGAAGGCCGCGCCCTTCCGCTCGAAAATCGGATTCTCGCGACCCTCGCCCTCGGCGGCAAAGACGCCGCCATCGGCCTCGCCCGCCTCACTCCCGAGCTTACGCGTCCGCTCGGTGACGAGGAAGTCCGCGCCCTCGCCGCCCACTTCGCGGAGCCCGCCGTCCGCGACGCCCTCTCCCAATCGCTCGCCGCTGCCTCGACCCGCGCTCCGGTTCTCGGCGCCCTGCTCACCCTCCGCACGAGTCTCGACACCACTCCGCTCAACACCGCGCTCACCGCCGCCGCCCGCGCTCTCCTTGCGTCTTCCGATGCCTCCGACACCACCCTCGGCGCCCAAGTCGCCGGCGCCTTCAAACTCGCCGCCACCGAACCCGCGCTCACCGCCCTCCTCACCCGCGACCTCAGTTCTCTCTCAACTCTCAGCTCTCAGCTCTTAACTTCTTCTCCCGCCCTCGCTGCCCTTCGCGCGCTCCGCGAAAACGCCCTCGGCCCCGTCGCCACGTTCGAACGCCTCGCCCGCTCCTCTGCCGACGCCTCCGTCCGCGACGAAGCCCTCGCCGCTCTCGCCGCCTCCCGTGCGTCTGAAGCTCCCGCGCTTCTCGTCGCGCTGCTGCCGTCGCTCACGGTTGCCCAACGCGGCACCGCCCTCGACCGCCTCGCCAGCACCACCGCCGGCGCCAACGCCCTCCTCGCCGGCCTCCGCGCCAACACCGTTTCCAAAGCCGATCTCGGTGTGAACACCGCCGACAAACTCCGCACCCTCCTCCCCTCCGATCCCGCGGTCGCCGCTCTATGGAAAGACCTCGGCGGCGACGGCCAGCGCGCCCTCCGTCTCGACGGCGCCAACGCGGATTACGCTGCCACGCAGCTCACGCTCACCGGCCCGTTTACCATCGAGTGCTGGGCGAAACTCGATCCCACCATCAACAACCTCGACTCCCTTCTCAGCGCGCCCGGCAAGGTCTCGATCAATTTCCACGCCGCCCAACTCCGCGTCTGGCTCAGCGGCCACACTCCGGCCGACATCGTTGTCGCGAAGAAAAAAACTACCCCACGCGTTTGGACGCACTACGCCATCACCCGCGACGCGAAGGGTGTCTTCAGTCTTTTCATCAACGGCGAACTCGATGCCACCAGCACCACCGCCAACACCGACACATTCACCGCACTCGACCTCGGCCGCGCCAATCCGAAGAACGGCGGCACCGCCGGCTGGCTCGCCGAATTCCGCGTCTGGAACGCAGCCCGCTCCGCCAAAGAAATCCGCGAGAATTTCGACCGTAGCCTCTCCATCTCCGAGGTGGGCGGGCACGTCCCTGTGCCCGCATTGCGTCCCGCAAATCCCACCCGCGTATTCTCCGGCGCTAACTGGGGCCCGCTCCAAGGCAAAGCCCGCATCGATTTCGCCGACGACGCTCCGGCGCTGCTCACCGCTGCCGAAGCTGCCGTGCAGGACGAAAAATTCGTCCAATTCCGCAAACTCGCCAACGCCCGCGGCAATCCGGAAAGCGGCAAGCAGCTCTTCACCGCGCTCTGCCTCGCCTGCCACCAATTCGCCGGCAAAGGCGGCGCGATCGCGCCCGCCCTCGACGGCGTCGGCAACACCGGCGTCGAAGCCCTCCTCCGCAACATTCTCACGCCGAGCGCCGCCATGGAGAGTGCCTACCGCACGTTTCGCGCCGTCCTCACCGACGGCTCGGTCCGCGAAGGATTTCTCGTCGAAGAATCCGCCGATTCCCTCGTCCTCCGCACACCTGGCGCCGAAGACCGCCGCATCCTGCGCCCCGAAATCAAAAAATCCGCCTACCTCAACCGTTCGCTGATGCCCGAAGGCTTGCTCGAAGCGATGCCGCCCGAACAGGTGAGCGATCTTTTTGCGCACTTGAAATCGCTGCGCTGAACGTGGGGCACGCGTTACTTTTGCGAGTGGGCCTGTTGATTTGCGGTTGTCATTGCGAGGAGCGCAGCGACGAAGCAATCCAGCTGGAATTTCAAATGGATTGCCGCGCCCCCCGAGCCGGGCTCGCAATGACAAACTAAATTGCCCCATTGCCGCCCGGTGCGAAGCCCGCGGCTTGACCGCGGCCGTCATCTCGCCGAGACACACCAGCGCATGCACTTCTCCCGCGCGCTCCTCGGTCTTGCATTTTTTCTCACGGGTTGGCTCCACGCGGCGGACAAGCCGACGGCGGATGCGCCAGAAAGCGATAAGCCCAAGACGCGTGAGGAAGCACTCCGGCAGGCGGGGGTGAAACTCCAAGCCGGTCCCACGACGGTGGAGTTGGGCAAGGTCGCCGAGATCAAAGTGCCCGAGGGCGCGCACTTCGTCATGCCCGAATCGCTCGATCGTTATTACGAGCTCACGCAAAACCGGCGGAACGGCCGCGAAGTCGGCGTGCTGCTGGCCAAGGGCTACTCGCTCTACTTCGACTACGTGGACACGGGCTATGTGAAGGATGAGGACAAGGACAAGCTCGACGCCGACAAGCTGATGAAGTCGATGGGCGAAAACGAGGAATCCGCCAACGAGGCGCGCAAACAGCGGGGTTGGGGCGAAATCAAACTGAAGGGCTGGGCGACGAAACCGCATTACGACGAGGCGACGCACAATCTCAAGTGGGCGATCAATCTCGCGTCATCGGAGGACAATTTTCAGGAGGTGTTTATCAACGAAAGCATCCGGCTGCTCGGCCGCGGCGGCGTGATGAACGTGACGCTCGTCTCCGGGGCCGGGGCGGCGTTCAAGGCGGCGGAAGTCGAGGCCGACAAATTGCTGGCGAAAAATTTCAACTACGTGTCCGGCCAGAAATACACGGAGTTCAAGACCGGCGACAAGGTGGCGGCCTACGGGCTCTCCGCGCTGGTGCTCGGCGGGGGCGCGGTGATGGCGGCAAAGCTGGGTTGGCTGGCATCGCTCGGCGTCTGGTTCGGCAAAATGTGGAAGGCGATCGTGTTCGGCCTCATCGCCCTGGGCGCGGCGATTAAGAAGCTGTTCAACAAAATCACCGGCTCGCGGCCCGATCAGTCACCGCCGGCGGCCTGAGCCCCGCGCGGATGTCGGAGTGGATATCAGTCATCGCGGTCTTCTGGATTCTCTGGGCGATCGACGGCGTGAAGATCGCGCCGCGGGCGATTTTTACGCTGGTCGGTGGCGGGTGGCGACGCACGGCCAGCGTGGGGTTCCGCCGCTTGAGCTGGCCGGGGTGGTGGCCGGCGAGCTGGCGCATGATGGTGAATGATGTGCCGCTGACCCTGTCGCCCGTGGGCGTGTGCAACCGGCCGGTGGGGAGCGCGGGGCGTCCGGCGGAGGCGCCGGCGTGCGCGCAGGCTTGGCGCTGGGCAGAAATTCGCGAGGTGGGCGTCGCCAAGGGCTGGCTCTACATTAATGGTGTGCGATTTTGCCCGGACACCGGGCACGTGGCCGCACCGCAATTGCTCGCGCTCGTGCGGTTGGCGGGCGGGTTCCGCGAAAAGCGCATCCGGCAATTGATGGGCTTATGGTTTCGCCCTGCGCACCTGCGGCGCCGTGTGCGAGTGTTGGCGGGGCGGACGCGCGTGGTGGCGGCTCTCAATCAGATTTTTCTCGTAGGCTGCGGGCTGCTCTCGGTGTTTGCCGCGGGCGTAATCGCGTCACGACTCTCGGATGGCAGCGTGGAGCGAGTCGCGACGGTTTTGCCGTGGTTCCTGTTGGGCTTGGCTGGGGCGCATTTCGGAGCGGGCATCACGGCCTGGCGTTTGGTTGGTCGGCTCAAGGCGGTGGCGCCTGAGAAACGCCGCACCCATCTTTTCAGTGCGCTGCTGATGCCGCCGCAGGCCATGCGACTGCGGGCGTTGCTGGGCGACGGATTTTTCCCCGCGCAGCATCCGCTGGCGACGATTGTGGCGTTGGGGAGCGGACGCGCCAAAGCGGGGTGGGCTTTCAATGTGGTCGCCGATTTGCGCTGGCCGATTGGGGCGGACGAAGATTCGTCCCTCGTCCGTGAAATTACCGACTGGCATCGAGCCGAACTTGAGGTGCGGGTCGTGGCGTTGCTCCTTTCCGTGAATCTTGCGCCCGAAGCACTGTTTGCACCACCGGCCGCGGACGCGCCGGGGAGTTGCAGCTATTGCCCGCGATGCCGAGATCAGTTTGTGGGCGGGGTGAAGCTTTGTCCGCACGGCGTCGAGTTGTGCCCGGTGCGACGTTCCTAGGGCGGTTTCGTGGGCGCATGAAGGTGAAACCTTGCGTGAAGGGCGGTGTCGGACACGTTCTCCTCGCCATGAAAATCGCGCTTTTCCTCGGTCTTGCTCTCGTCTCGGTCCTACCCGCCGGAGCCCAGGTTTTTCGCCGCGGGGTCGGCCCGGCAACGGGACGCGGGGCCCACGCCGCCGCCGGGCATAACGGTCACGACCGCGGACATGGCTCCATCTACGTTTACCGAGGCTACGATCAGGGGCGTTCCTATCGCGGCCATGGTTACGGCGGTTATTATTATGCACCGTCGTTCGGCTACTACCCGGGTTACAGCGACGACTATCCCTACTATGGCAGTTCCGGTTACTATGGCTCCGGTAGCGCAGCGTCCAACGGCCTGCTCCTCGGCGCCATCGCCGGTGGAATTATTGGCAATAACAGCGGGGAATTCCGGCACAACGGCTGGCGTGGCGCCGCGTGGGGTGCCGGTCTGGGCTGGTTGCTTGGTTCGGTCGCCGATGTGAATCGTCGCGCGGCGGTTTACCAGCGCCCCGCCGTCGTCGCGCCACCGGCGGCGGTCGCCGCCCCCGCTCCGCCGGCGGCCCAACCCGTCACGATTATCAACAACTATTACAACGCGCCGTCGCCGATGAGCGGGGCCAACGGCCTATTTGGGCGCTGAACTGAATTTTTCGCCACGACGCATCGTCTTTAGGCCGCGTCAATCTTTTGCCTGACACCATGAAAACTCCTTCCCGTTTCCTGCTCTGCGCCCTCGGCGCGGGTTCCGCTTTGCTCTCCGGCTGCGCTACGTCCGCCGGCGTGCAAAATCCTTCGGGCGTGCCCGTCGTCGAGATGCGCCCGGATGAGCGGGGCGCCGTCGCTGGCACCGGCGTTGAGTCCACTGATCTCGTTACCGTAACCGACAAGATGGCGCGCAGCATCCTCGGCATCCCACAGATCGCCCGGGCCGCGGCCAAACCCGTCATCGTGATCGATCCCGTCGTCAACGACACGCGTTTCCCGATCAACAAGGATCTCTTTACGGACCGCATCCGCATCGCGCTCAATCGAAATGCCATCGACCGCGTGACCTTCCTGGCGCGCGATCGCATGAAGGCGCTGGAACGCGAGCGGGCGCTCAAGCAGGCTGGCCAGGTCACGGCCAGCAGCGATCCCCAAGTCGTCGAGTTTCGCGGGGCGGATTATTTTCTGACCGGCAAACTCGGCGGTCTCACCACGCGCACCTCGCAGGGCACGAGCGACTACATCCTCTACAGCTTCCAACTGATCGATGCCCGCACGAGCGAGATTGTGTGGGAAGACTCGCACGAAATCAAAAAGCAGGGCTTGGAGGACGCGGCCTATCGCTGAGGTGTCGCCGCGCAAAGAAGCGTCCGGTTGGGGGCGCGACCCGCGATCGGGCTCCGGGTGTCCTGCCGGCTTCGTCGCTCTGCTCAGCATGAACCGCCGTCGAATCCTCAGTCTCTCGCTGGTGGCCGCGACGTTCCTCGCCGGCTGCGAATCGCTGCCGGACGAGCCGCGCGCCGGGGTGCGGTCGGCCGCGACCGCGACCGCCGCCGACCGACGGGAACCCGTGGTGCCCGAGCGTGACCGCGTGCTCGTCGACTATCGATTGGGGGTTTCGGCTTTGCGGGCTGGTCGCTTCGATGAGGCGAAGGCCAAATTCGACGACGCCATCGCGCGCATCGGTGGCATTATCACCAATGACGCCGAGGCCGAGCGCGCCCGCGGACTGTTTTCCGCCGAGCGGGTGAAGACGTTCATCGGCGAGCCCTACGAGCGCGTGATGGCCTACTATTACCGCGGTATTCTCTATTGGCGCGACGGCGAGCGTGACAACGCCCGCGCGTGTTTTCGTTCCGGCCAGGTCATCGACAGCGATCCGCGGCCGGGCCACGAAAACTACGCCGCCGACTACGTGCTCCTTGATTATCTCGAAGGCTTGGCCTCCGCGAAACTCCTCGCCGATGGCAGCGACGCCATCGCGCGCGCGCAGGCGCACAACGCCGGGAAAATTCCACTCCCGCCGCTCAACCCTGCGGCTAACGTGCTCATCTTTGCCGAGTATGGCTACGGCCCGCGCAAATTCGCCGGCGGCCAGTATGGCGAGCAACTGCGTTTCCACGTGGACGACTCACCGACGCGCTCCGCCCGCCTCGTGCTCGACGGCGGCCGCAAGATCGTCCCGCTGCCGGTTTATGACGACCTTGGGTTTCAAGCGACCACGCGCGGCGGTCGCGTGATGGATCACATCCTCGGGAACAAGGCGCAGTTCAAGGCGACGGCGAATGCCGCCGCCGATGTTGCCCTCGCCGGCGCCGTTGTCGCCAGTGACCAAGCACGCCGTCGGGACCGCCGCGGCAAGGACAACGACGATGCGGCCGTGGCTGCGGTTGGACTCGGTATCCTCGGGGTGATCGGCAAGGCCGCTGCCGCCGCCACCCAGACTGTGGCGGACACCCGCGAGTGGAATAATCTGCCG
The DNA here is from genome assembly GCA_031379235.1 of Opitutaceae bacterium. GTDB lineage: Bacteria > Verrucomicrobiota > Verrucomicrobiia > Opitutales > Opitutaceae > ER46. The sequence continues at coordinate 10,059 of JANNEY010000406.1, forward strand.
CAGCGCCTCAGCTTCGCCGCGCTCGTGCTGCCGCCTGGCGAGCACGAGGGGAAAATCGAATTTATTGATCGCGAGGGCAACGCGCTGGCGCAGCGCACTCAACGCATCACGTTTTCCGTCGCCGCCGAGGAGCGCGACACAGTTGTTTTTTTAAGCGAACTTAAACCCTGACTCACAGTCTCACCCATCGCCTCAGTGCTTCCGCCATCATGAACACCAAGCTCGCCTCGTTCCTCCTTCCTGTCGCTGCGCTCGCCCTGAGCGCGGGTTGCGCCACCGAGCCCGGCCCATTTGCGCCGCTCGACACCACCAAGTTCACGCTCAGCAGCACCGAGCGTTTCGTGCTCCTCGACAAACCCGCGCAGAATTCCGTCACGTGCACTGGCCTCTACGAGCGCCCGCTCGCCGATGGCCGGCTCGAGGTCGTAGCCAACGTGAAGAACCGCGAGAGCCGCCGCATCCAGGTCCAGATCAACTGCGTGTTTAAAGACGAACAGGGTGGTCCGACGGGCGACGAGACGCCGTGGCAGACCCTCATCCTTTCCGAAAATTCCACCGAGGCCGTCCGGTTCACCGCGATGAATCCGCTCGGTCGCAAATACACCGTCAGCGTCCGCCAAGCCCGTTAATCTTCAAAGGAGTCCGTCATGAATCGCTCCCTGCTGTTTGTAGCCGCCGCCTCGTTCCTCACGCCGCTGGTTGCCGCGCAATCGCCCGATGCGCCGCCCCCGGCTCCGCCGCCGGTCATCGTGCAGAACACGCCGCGCGCGCTGCCAGTCGGTCCGCAGCTGGGCCAGCCGGCGCAGCGGGTTTACGGCCCGAGTTCCGACACCCTGATCGCACGGCAGACGGCCGACGGCATCATCGAGGGCTTCAAGAAAGTCTACAAGACCGACGGCGCACCGCGCGTGGTAATTTATGTGAACCGCGCGCTCGTCGACACCGCTGCGGGGCTGAAGCTCACGGGGCGCACGGAAAATTTTGAGAAAACCGACACCACGCTGAAGACCGCCGGCACGAACACCTATCGGGCCAAGGACGCCGCGGCCCCCGCACTCGCCGATCAACAGACGGTGCGTGAAATCGAGCGGCTCTTCGGCCGCGCCTTCCGCCACGGTGGCGCGCAGCTCGCCGATCAGAAAATCGCGGCGTCGCTTTTGCCCGAGACTCCCGGCGCGCACCTCACCGGTGACAACGCCGCCAAGGATCGCAAAGCGCTCGCCGACATCGCCGACATCGCGATCGAAATCCTGATCTCCAGCCGCAATGTTCAGGTGCCCGAGGTCTCCGGCGACGCCACCTACCACATGCCGGACATCCAAGCCACCGCCATCCGACTGAAGGATGCCGCAATCGTCGGGCAGGCCGCCGCGAGCGACGTCATCGGCAAGGGCGTGGCGGCCGGCCGCGCGATGCGCCAGTTCGATGTGCAAGAAATCACCGAAGCCACGGCGCTCGCGCTGATGGATGATATGCTGACCGGGAAGAAGTGATACCAACGGCTGGTGAAAAATTGACTTTTGAGGGTGGCGTCGAGACCTCCGGGCCCGACGGTTTTGGTCTGCATCTCACCCGTGGCCGGGTCCGGAGGTCCCGACCCCACCTCGATCCAACTAAAGTCCAGAAATCATGCGACGTTGGTATGAGATGA
>JANNEY010000525.1:0-3827 GCA_031379235.1 Opitutaceae bacterium
GGCGCGTGGCGGCGAGGGCGTGGCGCTGCCCTTTCATCGGGCGGATAAAAAAATCCCGACCATCGATGCGGCCGGGGCGCCGGTGAAGCCGGAGCAGGCCAACGGTGTAAAGTTCGAGATGTTCGTCTTTGATGCGCTGCCCTTCGCCCAACATCCGCTGGTGGTCGAGACGCTGCGGTGCGACGATTTTTCCCCGGTGAAAAATGCCGACGGCCTCGACTCGCCGCAGACCTGTCGCGACGACCAAGGCCGCCAGTTTGCCCGCTGGCTGTCGGCCAATGGTGCCGCGGTTCCGGTAGATGCGACGGGGCGGCCCGGCCCGACGGTGGAGATTTCTCCGCTCTTTGGTTACGACGAGGATTCGTTTGCGGAAGCTTGGCAAGCACGGCACCCGAAACCCAAGATTGAGTCCGGCCTTTATTTGGAGTGAGTCACTGCCTCCGCCCCTCTTCCCTCCTTCAATGACCACCCTTGATCGTATTACGGCCGCCGCGAAGGCCGGCCACCTGCTGCCCACGGCCGCCGAAAATATCGCCGCGTTTCTCGCCGCGAAATTTCCCGCGTGGGCCGCGCAGAGCATTGATGAGCTCGTGACCCAAGGCGCGTGGGGTGAACTGAACGATCGCTTCTATCGTTATCTCGAGTTCGGCACCGGCGGCATGCGTGGGCGGACCATCGGGGTCGTCGCGACGCGCGCGGAGACCGGAACCTTGAGTTCGAGCGGCTCGCCCGAGCACGCGGCGATCGGCAGCAACATGCTGAACGATTTCACCCTGATCCGCGCCGTGATTGGGCTGCATCGCTACACGGCGAAATTTCTCGCGCAGAAAAACGTCACCGTAAAACCCCGTCTCGTGATCGCGCACGATGTGCGGCACTTCGCCCGCCACTTCTCGGATCTGGCGGCCTCGACGTGGGCGCAGCTCGGAGGGGAAGCTTTTGTCTTCGACGGACCGAGGCCCACGCCGCAGCTGAGTTATTCCGTGCGCTGGCTGAAGGCGCACGCCGGCATCGTGATTACGGCGAGCCACAATCCACCGCACGACAACGGATTCAAAGCCTACTTCGATGATGGTGCGCAGGTCGTGCCGCCGCACGACAAAGGGATTGTCGGCGACGTGAACAACGTGCCGCTTTCCGAACTCGGCAAATTCCTCGTGCCCAAGCTCAATGGCGTGACCACGCTTGGTCGCGACGCCGACGCCGCCTATCTCGCCGTGGCCGCCAAGGCCGCGCTCGATCCGGCGGTGTTTCGGAAGACCAAGCTCCGCGTGGTTTTCACCAACATCCACGGCACGGGGGCGGTGCATTCGCTGCCGCTGCTGAAAGAAGCCGGCTGTGATGTGATGCCCGTGCCCGAGCAGCTCGCGGGGGATGCGCGGTTTCCCACGGTCAAATCACCTAACCCCGAAAACGCCGAGGCGCTCGCGCGGGCCGTGGCGCTGGCCGAACGCGAGAGCGCGGATGTCGTCCTCGCCACCGATCCCGATGCCGATCGCATGGGCTGTGCGGTGCGCAACCGCGCGGGAAAATTGGAACTGCTCACGGGCAATCAAATCGGCGCGTTGCTCGCCGAATACCGCCTCGCGAAATACAAGGAGCTCGGCTGGATTCCCCGCGAAGGTTCGCTGCGCGCCGCGATCGTGAAGACTTTTGTCACGACGCAGCTGCAGGACGCCATCGGTCGCGGCCACGGCGTGAAAGTCATCAACACGCTGACCGGCTTCAAATGGATCGCGGCCAAGATGCGCGGCTACGAGGACAAGTTGGTGCGCGCGATGGGCGCGGGCTTTGACTATGAAGCCACGCCGTTCGAGCAGCGGGCTAAGCTGCTGCAGCAGCACAGCACGTTTTATGTCTTCGGCACCGAGGAGAGCTACGGCTACCTGCCCAACGACTACCTGCGCGACAAGGATGGGAACTCGGCCTGTCTCATGTTCGCCGAACTGTGCGCGTGGGTGAAGAGCCGGGGGCTCACTGTGCCGGAGTATCTCGACGAGATTTATCTCCGCTACGGCTTCTACCTCGAGGGGGTGATCAATATTTACTACGAAGGTGCGAGCGGCAGCGCGAAAATTAAGAAAATCCTCGAAAGCTACCGGACGAATCCGCCCCGCGCGTTTGGCGACGTCGGCGTGGCAAAATTCCAGGATTTTGGCCGCGAGAAAATCTTCGACGCCGACGGTGAACAAATCCCGGCGCAGGATCTTTATCTCGTCACGTTGGCGAACGGCTACTCGTTTGCCGCGCGCGGCAGCGGCACGGAGCCGAAGATGAAGTTCTACCTTTTTGCCAACGAACGCGTCGCGAGTGCCGCCGAACTGCCGGCGGTGAAGGCCCGGGTTCGCGCCACGCTCGATGGCTTGAACAAGCTCATCGACGCTGACGCCAAGACGCGAGCCGAAGCGTAGGGGGTGGGTCGGGCGAGGTGTCCCCGCCGAACCGCCGCCTCCATCCGGTCGCACCGGGGACGGTTCGCCCTACCACGCCCAGCAGTTTTGAGGGGACTTGCCCACTACCGCGTGGCCACGCCAATCGCCAGCAACGCGGTGAGAAAGATCGCGCCAAAGATGAGGCCGAGCCGCCAGAAGTCTTTGCGTGCGATAAAGCCGCTGCCGAAATAAACTGGCGCCGGGCCGGTGGCGTAGGGAGTGATCACGCCCATCAGCCCGAGCGAGAAGGCCAGCAGGAGCGCAAACGAACGCAGCGGCAGATCGGGAATCGCCGCACCGGCGGCGAGGACCACCGGCAGCACGGCGGTCGTGTGCGCGGTCAGGCTGGCGAAGAGATAGTGGATGATGAAGAAGAGCGCGACGAGCAGGACCATCACTGTGAGCGGCGCGTAGCCAGCCATCCCGCTGGCGACGCGCGTTCCAACCCAGCCGATGAAGCCGACTTTGTTCAGGCCGTCGGCGAGCACAACGAGCGTGGCGAACCACGCCAGGACGTTCCAAGCCGGCTTGTTGGCGAGAATTTCTTCCCAGTGCACGAGGCGAAAAATCAGCATGAGCGCGATCGCGGCGAGTGAGACCGTGGTGGCGTCGATCCAGCGGCCGCCGAAAATCCATCCGCTCAGGGCCAGCAGCGCCAGCCCGGTCATGGCGATTTCGGGCCCGGTGATCTGCCCCATCTTTTTAAGCTCCGCGCCGGCCCAGGCGGGCACATCCGCGCTCCGGCGAACCTCGGGGGGATAGAGCAGGTAGATCAACGCGGGGAGCGCGAGGAAGAGGGGGCCGCCGATGGGAAGGAAGGCGAGGAACCACTGCGTCCACGTCACCTCGATCCCGGCACCCTTTTTGATCAGATCGAGCGCGAGCAGGTTGGGCGCGAGCGCGGTGACAAACATCGAGCTTGTCACGCAGGTCGTCGCGAACGCCACCCACATGAGGTAGCTGCCGATCCGCCGCGCCGATTCACCGGGGTGCGATCCGTAGAGGCCGGGGATGCTGCGCACGATGGGGAAGATCATGCCCGCGCTACGCGCGGAGTTCGACGGCGTAAACGGCGCCAGCACGAGGTCGGAAAGCGCGATGGCATAACCGAGCCCAAGCGTCCGCCCGCCGAGCTGGCGCACCAGCAGCAACGCGACGCGTCGGCCTAAACCGGTTTTCTCGTAGCCCATCGCGAAAACAAACGCCCCGAAGATCAGCCACACCGTGCTGTTGGAAAATCCGGCCAGCGCCCAGCGGGCGGATTCGGCCGGTAGATTAAATCCAGCTGCGGCGCGGTGCGCGGTCGTGAAGGGCAGGCCGCTCACCGCGAGCACCACGATGCCCGCGAGGCCGCACGCCGCGGCGGGCAAAGGCTCGGTGATGAGCGCGGCGATG
>JANNEY010000414.1:0-17820 GCA_031379235.1 Opitutaceae bacterium
CCACCGCCGCGCTCCGGCGTGACCTTGACCTCGATGACGGCGCGCACGGCAGCCCCGGCCGCGGCCTCACGGGAAAGATCGAGCACCGGACGCCAGCCGAGGAAGACGCGGTCCTTCTTCAACTGTTCCAGGTGCTGATTAACCTCCGCCTCGGTCAGACCCGCGACCTGCGCCATCTGGCCGGTCGTGAGGCTGCCGCCGTCGATCAAGAGCTTGAGCACTGGGTTCATAGAGGCGGCGGTTATCCGGGATGCGGAGGCCTAAGACGAGGATGAATTTTGGCGTCGAGTGCGGCGGAAAGCAGGGAGGGCGCAGCTCCGTTTTTTGCCTTGGGTAGGGACGCGCCTGGTGCGCACCTTTCGGGAAAGGGCGCGGACGCGCCACGCCCCTACGAAAACTGCCCGAGGTGGACCGTGCGCTCCGTGCGCGGCGGTGCGGGAGTAGGACGGGCTTCAGCCCGTCTTCCGGCCGAAACGAATGCCAGCATTCCCAAGCCAAGGCGGGCTGAAGCCCGCCCTCTACTTTTTCGGCCACGGGTGCGCGGCGGCAGTTTGCGGGCAAAGCCGTGACTCGCCGAGCCGCGCGCGGAGCGCACGGCTCACCTCGGACAAGATTTGCCCGACTGCGGGCGCCCAAGGCGCAGTCGTTCAGAAAATTTGTGTTCATTCGGGTCCATTCGTGGTTTCAACTGCCGGTTCACATGTTCGAATCCCTCACCGACAAACTCGGCAGTGCGCTGCGCAATCTGCGCGGCGTCGGCAAACTCTCCGACGAAAACATGGCGGCGGCACTCCAAGAAGTGCGCACCGCGCTCCTCGCGGCCGACGTGCATTTCAAGGTGGCGCGGGAGTTCACCGACCGCGTGCAGCTCAAGTGTGTCGGGCAGGACGTGCTCAAGGGCGTCGCCCCCGGCCAGCAGGTCGTCAAAATCATCCACGACGAACTCGTCGCGCTGCTCGGCGAAGGCACGACCGCTCTCTCCGGGGTGCGGCCGCTGAAAATCCTGATGGTCGGTCTCCACGGCTCGGGCAAAACCACCTCAACCGCCAAGCTCGGAAAGCTGCTCAAAAAACGCGGCTACCGGCCTTTTGTCGTCGGCGCCGACATCTACCGCCCCGCCGCCATCGACCAGCTGGAGATTTTGGCGAAGCAGGAGGAACTCGGTTTCTACTCGGACCGCACCACGAAGGACGTGCCCGCCCTTGGGGCCGCCGGTCTCGATGCGGCGATGCACGCCGCGGCCGACTGTGTGATCTTCGACACCGCGGGTCGCCTGCAAATCGACGCCGAACTGATTGAAGAGGTGAAGAAACTCCGCGCCCGCGTGCAGCCCGACGAAGTGCTCCTCGTCGCCGACGGCGCGCTCGGCCAGGAGGCGGTCAACGTCGCGAAGACGTTTCACGAGGCCCTCCAGCTCACCGGCCTCATCCTCACCAAGCTCGACGGCGACACCCGCGGCGGCGCGGCGCTCTCGATCAAATCCGTCACGGGCGTGCCGATTAAGTTTATCGGTGTCGGCGAAAAGACCGCGGACTTCGAACCGTTTTATCCCGACCGCCTCGCCTCGCGCATCCTCGGCATGGGCGATGTCGTTTCCCTCGTGGAGAAGGCGCAGGAGACCATCGACCACAAGGAAGCCGAGAAGATGGCGGAGAAGCTGAAGAAGGCCGAGTTCGACCTTGAGGACTTCCTCGCGCAGATGCAGCAGGTGAAAAAGATGGGCTCGATGCAGAGCATCATGGGGATGATTCCCGGCATGAGCGGCATGCAGCTCCCCGCTGGGGCCGATAAACAGATGGCCCGCACCGAAGCCATCATCAAGTCGATGACCAAGCAGGAACGCCGCAAACCGCAGATCCTCGACGGCAGCCGCCGCAAACGCATCGCCGACGGCTCGGGCACCAAAATCGTCGAGGTCAACCAAGTGCTGAAACAGTTTCAGCAAATGCAGCAGATGATGAAAATGATGAAAGGCGGCGGCGGCAAAAAGATGATGCGCCAGATGGAAGCGATGCAGGCCAAGGGCGGCAAAGGCGGTTTTCCGGGCATGTGATTTCAAAACGCAAAACTCCTACTCCCGGCAGTGGGTCTCTTTGGTTTTTCATTGCGAGCCCGGCTCGGTGGGCGCGGCTATCCTTCTGAAATTCCAGCTGGATTGCTTCGTCGCTCCGCTCCTCGCAATGACAACAGCAAATCAAACTGACCTCAGATCCCATTTCCCCATGAAAACTCGCCTCATTCCCCTACTCGCCCTGCTCGCCGCGGCGCTTTCCGCCGCGACTCCGCCCGCGCCCGTGCGCGCGCTGCTCATCACCGGCGGCTGCTGCCACGACTACGAACTGCAAGCCAAGGCGTTCATCGAGGGTGCGAAGAAATTCGGCGCCATCGAGTGGACCGTGGTCAACGAGGGCGGCAAGACCACGCGCGCCCAGATTCCACTCTACGACAATCGCGACTGGGCCAAGCCCTACGATGTCGTCGTCCACAACGAGTGCTTCGCCGACACGAACGATATCGCCTACGTCCGCAAAATCACCGCCGCCCACAAAGCCGGCAAACCCGCCGTCGTAATTCACTGCGCGATGCACACCTACCGCGCCATGGCCGAAGATGACTGGCGCGAGTTCCTTGGCGTCACCAGCCGCCGCCACGATCACCAAAGCAACTATCCCGTGAAGGTCCTCGCGGCGAAGCACCCCGCGCTCCGCAATTTTCCCGCCGATTGGAAAACGCCGATGGACGAACTCTACGTCATCGATAAAATCTGGCCGAACACGAAGGCGCTCGCGACCTCCAAGAGCGAGAAGGACGGGAATGATTACCCCGTGATTTGGACCAGCGATTACTACGGTGCGCGCATCTTCGGCACGACTTACGGCCACAGCAACGCGACGTGGCAGGACCCGGTCTTCATCGAGCTCGTCTCGCGCGGTCTGCTCTGGGCGGCGGGCCGGGAGAAGTAAGCTCCGCTTACTTTTCCGACATCACATACGTTCCGTCCCAATCCGGCGGCGGCGGCGACTGCAGGTAGCGTTGCGCGCGCGCGAGGTAGACGAGCGAGGGGTTGTTCTGCCCGAAACGTGTGTCGTCCGAATGGCTGGCCTCCAGCGCCGCGCTCTGCTGGAAACCCGCCACCGCCCGGGCCCAGTCGTGGGCGAGATAGCAGCCCAGCGCATCGTGATAAATCGCGATGCACTCCTCCACCTGGGCGGGCAAACCTTCCCGCAGCCCGGCAATCTCGAACACGGGCACCGGCTGCGACCGGCCCACGACCTGCAGCCGACCCAGCGCGCGAAACGCCACGCGATCCCCGCCATGGATTTCGCACGCGATCTTCGTCGCATCGGTGCAAAGGGAAAAAACGCCCCAGCTCTTGGCCCCCGACTCCATGCGCGAAGCGAGGTTCACGTTGTCGCCCATCATGGTGTAGTCAAAACGCGTGCGGCTGCCCATGTTACCGATGACACATGGACCCGAGTTCAAACCGATGCGCGACCGCATCTGTTTCACGATCTCGGGCCATTTGTCTCCCTCCGCGGTCCACTTGGCGCGAAGTTCGGCCAGTCTTGCCTGCACGCGCAGCGCGACGCGACAGCCGCGATACGCGTGGTCGGGAAACGCAATCGGCGCGCCAAACATCGCGACGACTGCGTCACCGATGTATTTGTCGAGCGTGCCGCGTTCATCGGTCACGATGTCGGTGCAGGCCGTGAGATACTCGTTCATCAGCTCGACGAGTTTTCCGGGGGGGATTTTTTCCGAAAAAGCCGAGAAGCCCTGGATATCGCTGAAATACGCCGTGATCTCCTGCTCGTGGCCGCCGAGTTGCGGCGGTTCCCCGGAAGCCAGCAACTGATCCACCACCTCGGGTGAGACGTAGGCGCGAAACATGCCCTTAATCTCCTCGCGCTTGCGCTGCTCACTCAGGACGCGGCGGGCGATCTGGAAAATCTGGAGTGATGCGAATCCGAGGATCGGGCCCACCAAGGAAATCGCCACGCTCGTGTAACGCCACACCAGCAATGCTCCCAGCGTAAAGATAACCGGCAGCCCGATGGCATAGATCGCCTGCTCGCGCAGCCGCCGCTCCGAAACCAATCCGAGCCCAAGCACGCCGAACAAAAACGCCCCGCCCCAAACCAAGATCGGCGAGGCCGGTCGCGCGTAATCCTCGCCGAGGATGTTTTCGATGATGTTCGCGTGAACAAACACCAGCGGTGTCTCCGGCGAGAGCGGCGTCGGGCCATTGTCGGACAACCCGGGCGCGACCAGTCCCACGAGCAAAATTTTCCCGCCGAGGTTTGGCACCGGCACCTCGGGCTCGACGCCATCGACGTATTTGCTCCGAAACCCAATCGCGATCTGCGCATGCCCCGGCGCTTGCTCGAACGCCTGATAGTCCGCGATCACGTGGCGGTAATTCACAAAAAAACGTCCGCCCTCATCAATCGGAATCCGGCGCTTGATGTCCCGGCCCTCGATGTAAATCGCGTCCCCGAGCCGCACGCGCATATCCGCGACCGTGAGATTCCAATACCGCAGCACGCTCTGGAGCGCGAGGCTCGGAAAAACGCGATCCTTGATCCGCACCAGCAACGGCACGGTGCGGCGCACGCCATCACTGCCCGCGGGGGTGTCCACAAACGCGGTGAGCGCGACCGAGCGCAGTGCGGCCACCGGCAGCAATGCATACGGCGCATGAAAGAGCGCCGCCACATCACCCTCGATCCGCGCAATCGGCTGCGTGAGATCAGGGGCGAGTTCATCGGGGGTCGTCGCCCCGACCGGCTCATCATCCGTCACATACGCGGCAAAAATCACCCGCCCCGGCAGCGCCAGCGCGCCATCGACCAAGTGCTCATCGTCGGGCGACGGCTCGGGAAACAAAATATCCCACCCCACCACCGCCGGTTTCTCCGGCGCGGCGGCCAACGAGCGCAACAGCAGCCCGTGATTGCGTCGCTGCCAGTCCTGCCACCGGCCGAACCGCTGCAAGCTGTCGTCATCAATCCCGATCACCACCACACGCGGATCTGGCGGCTCCTGCCGCCACGCTCGAAACCGCGTGCGAAAATCCAGCGTCACATTTTCCACCCGGCGCAGCCACTCCGATTGCGCAATGACCCAAGCCAGCCCAAAACAAATCGCCGCAGGCAAAAATCGCTGGCGGAAAAACGCGCGGCTGGGAATCATGAGCCCGGCCAGCTTGGTGAGCCGGCCGCGCCCCACCAAGGCGAATCTCGCGCGCTTAGCGCACCGCGATCACCGCCCGTCCGCCACCAACTGCGGCCGCGCCGCGTCGAAACCTGCCGCCAGATTCGCCGCCCGCTGCGCGTAATCATGCGCCCGCGCCGGCGAACGTCCTGTCGTAACCGCACCGAGCCCGCTATTCCAGGCGAGCGCGATATTGTAGGTGGTCGCGGGAACCCGCGCCGCCTCAAGGCCCTTTTTCAGCCACTCGAAATGTTGCACCGCGACGACGTCCGAAGTCTGGCGATCGATCGCGCGGCTAAAAGGCGTAGCGGTGTGCATCCGCCAAGTCGTAGAGCGAAACTGATAGGCACCAAGTTCGCCGCGCGCGCCGGGCTTGGGCAGGTTGCGCGGATTCTCCAAAGTGTGAATCGCCTCAAGGGTCGCCCAGCGACTCGATGCCTGCGCGGAGCCGCTGGCGACAAGAACCACCGCCAAAAGCGCCGCGAAGCGGTGCGCGACGCGGAGGAAAAAGAATGATTTTGGAGTGCTCACAGCTCTCGTGACCGCACGTTCCGTGCAGAGTGCGGCGATTGTGAATAGCTTTTCCTGGCGTTTTTCAGATCCCTCTCGCTAGGCCCCGCAGGACCGGAGTTTACGGGAAATTAACAGATGCAAAGAGATTGCCCGCAAAAACACGTAGAGCACCGAAACCGACCTGAAAGTGTAAACTCGACCTCGGTTTCGTCGAAAAACCTTACAGATTGCGCGTAGCCAAAATCCCGGTTCTCTGCCGGCGCGGCAAGGTCACCCGCCGCGCGGTTGGCCCGGCCACCCACTTTCAATGCTACGCTTCCATCTTCCGCCCAATTTCGCCGCTGCCGCTGCGCGCGATGCCGTGGCGCTCCGCATCGAATTAGATCTTTCGACTCCGCCGGCACCGGAACTTCTGCCCGCCCTCGCACTCCTGCAACGCTGGTGCGGCGGTGTGCCGCCAAAATTCGTGCAGCTCTCGCGCGCGCAACTCCGTGAACTCGCCGCTGCCGCCGGGCCGCAACCGCTCTTCGTCGAAAACGGCCAGCCCGGCCCGTGGCGGTATACCGCGCTGGTTCCGCCCGCCGACGCGCCGACCCGGTCGCTCGAAAATCAAAAATCGAAAATCGAGCAGCGAAAATCCACTCTGCCGCCGCTCATGGTTGATGGCTCGGAGCACTTCCTCGCACTCACGTTGCCATCCCGTGAGCACCCGAGCTACGCCGACGCGCTCGGACTCGTGAAGGAGCACGGCTTCATCCTAGAGCCTTCAAACCGAAAATGGTGGCTGCGTGACCGGCACAAGACGCTGAACTTTCTCGCGACGCAGTCGGCACGGCTGCGCACTGAATTCGACGCCCAGTTCACAACGGTCTTCACCGAGAAAACCACTCACCTCCTAGCCGCGGAAATCAGCACAACGGTCGCGCCGGCCGGTGACGATTTTTCCGTCACGCTCGCGTTGCAGGCCGGTTCCGCGGACGAGATGACGTTGCGCTCCGCGGTGGCCGCGAATCGCGGCTACCTCGAAGCCGACGGAAAAATTTTCCTGCTCGACGCCGCCAAACTGCACCAACTGGCCGTCGCCCAACGCGCCCTCGCCGGCGACGCCAGCGCCGGTTTCGCCCCTCGTCGCACCCAACGCATCTCGCCTGCCCGCGCCGCCGAGGCGGAGGAGATTCTGGAGGAACTCTCGCCGGGATTTCTCCCCCCCGAATCGTGGCGCCTCCGCAGTGCGGCGCTCCGCAATCTCACGGCCCTCGTGCCCCCGCCGATCTCCGCCGCGTTCAACACGCTGCTGCGCCCGTATCAGCGTTTGGGCGCCGCGTGGCTCTGGCATCTCCACCGGCACCAACTCGGCGGCATCCTCGCCGACGAGATGGGTCTCGGCAAAACGCTGCAGGCGCTTGGATTGCTGTCTGCCATCCAAGCGCAGTTGAAAGTTGAAAATCTGAAGTTGAAAGAGCCCGGCGCTGTTTCGTCCTTCAACTCTCAACCTTCATCTTTCAACCCGTCGCGCTCCAGCGCGACGTCACTCGTCGTCTGCCCTGCCAGTCTCCTGGAAAATTGGCGGCGCGAGGCCGCGCGATTTACTCCGCAACTGCGCGTGTTCGTGCATCACGCCGATCACCGGCTCGCGACCGCGGCGGATTTCACCGCCCATGATCTCGTGATCACGAGCTACGGCACACTCGCGCGCGATCAGGCGCTGTTCACGGCCGTGGATTTCGCGTGCGTCATCGCCGATGAGGCGCAGCACATCAAGAATCGCCGCTCGCAAAACGCCGCGGCGCTTCGCGCGCTGCGGGCCGGCGCGCGGTTCCTCCTCACCGGCACGCCCCTGGAAAACTCCCTCGACGATCTGCGCTCGCTCTTCGAGTTCCTGCTGCCGGGCTACCTCACGAAAGTCCCCGCCGGCCTGCGCGGCGACGAGCGCACGTGGTTCGACGACCGTCTCCGCGCCCAGACCGCGCCCTACATCCTCCGTCGCACGAAGCGTGCGGTCGCCCCCGAGCTCCCCGAGAAACTCGAGCACACGATTTGGTGCGAACTCGGCGCCGCCCAAGCCAAACTCTATCGCGAGACGCAGGAGGCCTCGGAACGCGAACTGTTCGATCTCGAAGCGGGCGGCGCATCGGAAGCCAAGCTCCAGTTTACCGCGCTCACGCAACTCCTCCGGCTGCGCCAGATCTGCTGCGACCCACGGCTTCTGCCCGCCGCGCAACTCGCGGCGCGCAGCTCGCAGTTCGGCGCCGCCGACTCCACCAAGCTCGACAGCTTCAACGAACTGCTCGCCGAGGCCGTCGACGACGGTCACCGCGTGCTCGTGTTCTCGCAGTTCACTTCGTTGCTCGCCCTGCTGCGCGCAGAACTCGACGCGCAAAAAATCGCCCACTGCTACCTCGACGGCTCCATGCCCGCGCGGGCGCGTCAGGCCGAGGTGGATCGCTTTCAGGCGTCGCCCGAGATTCCGCTGTTCTTGCTTTCGCTCAAAGCCGGCGGCACGGGCCTCAACCTCACTGGGGCCGACACCGTCATTCACTTTGATCCGTGGTGGAATCCCGCGGCGGAGGCGCAGGCCACCGATCGCGCGCATCGCATCGGGCAGACGCGCGTCGTCACAAGCTACAAGTTGATCGCGGCCGGCACGGTTGAGGAGAAAGTCCTCGCGCTGCAGGACGAGAAACGCGCGCTGCTCGCCGGCGTGTTTGAGGCGAGCGACGCCGCGGCCGCGAAACTTTCCCTCGCCGATCTCAAGGCGCTGCTCCACTAAGTCACTTCGTCTTTCGTCTCCCACCATGCGTCTCTCCGGCAAAACCGTCCTGATCACCGGCGCCAGCAAAGGCATCGGCCGCTCGCTCGCCCTCGGCTGCGCCCGCGAGGGCGCCGACGTCATCCTTAACTATCACTCCGATCGCGCCGGGGCGGAGGCAGCGGCCGCCGAAATTCGCACGCTCGGGCGCCGGGCCCTCGTCGTCCGCGCCGATCTTGCGCGCGTGAAGCAGATCGAAAAAATGTTCGCGACCGCACGGAAGCACTTCACGCAGCTCGACGTGTTGATCAACAACGCCGGCCTGACCGGCTGGGCGAGTTTCTTCGACACCACGGAAGAAAAATGGGATGTCGTGCTCGACACGAATCTGAAGGGCACGTTCTTCTGCTCCCTGGCCGCCGCGCGCTGGATGCGCGAAACCAAAACCGCGGGCAGCATCGTCAATGTCTCAACGCAGTGCGCGCAGCTCGCGGTGAAAAACCTCGTTGCCTACGGCACCAGCAAGGCCGGCATTCACGGCATGACGAAACAGCTCGCCATCGAACTCGCGCCGCTCGGCATCCGCGTAAACACCTTCGCGCCCGGCCCCGTCAACGTGACCCGCAATCTCCGGGACGATCCCGATTATCGCGACGTGTGGGGCGCGATGATTCCGCTGGGCCGCACGGCCGAGACCGAGGAGATGGTCGGTCCCGCGCTTTTCCTCGCCTCCGCCGATTCGAGCTACATGACGGGACAGACCTTTTTCGTCGACGGCGGCTGGACCGTCCAAGGCCGCGTGCCCAGCAGCAACGTCGAGAAGGCCGCGCGTAAAAACAAGTAGGGCTGGTGAGCGCTCGTTGTGTCGCCGCGCTGTCTCCCTGCCGCGCACTTGAATGGCCTACCATTTGGCGAACTTCGGTCCCGCTCCAGCGGCCTTCGATTTGCGCGGCTGCCGGTTTGAGACCTCAGAGGTGTCTATTGTTAGAGTGTCAGACCTTTTGCGCCGAACCTAACACCCCGCTCGCCTTAGTCCCCCCGGACTTCCGAAGTCCGTCCGCAGTCGCAGTCCTCAACCCCTCGGCACCAAACCAGTCGCTGGCCCATGCCGGGCATCTATCCTAATAACCGCCGAACATGAAGTCGAAGTCCCGCCGTATCATTGCCTCCCTCGCTTCGCTCTGCGTTGCGGCCTCGTCGCTCGTCGCCCAGACAGCGCCAGGCAGCAACGCCACGAAGCCCGCTGCGTCCGACAAGGACCCCATCCTGCTCTCGGCCTTCGAGGTCCGCACCGATCAAGACGTCGGCTATCAGGCAGCCAACGCCGGTTCCGGCGGACGCGTCGATCTGCCTTTGAAGCTCACGGCCTCGGCCACGTCCGCCTTCACGAAGGAATTCTTGGAGGACTGGAACGTGACCGACATGCGCGAATCCTTTCGCTATGCGATGAATGTCGACGCCGGTAACCTCGCCCAAATGGGCACGCCCTACGGCGAATTCGAGTTCAACTTCCGCGGCGTTGGCTCCTCGGGCAATTATCCGACGCGAAACTATTTTCTCTTTTACGGGGTGAGCGACTCCTACAACACCGAGCGCTTCGAATTCTCCCGCGGGCCAAACTCGATTCTCTTTGGCGATGGCCAGATCGGCGGCGTCGCCACCACGGCAACCAAAGTGCCGCGTCTCGACCGGAACTTTGTGGCCGCCACCGCGCGCTTCGACGACTGGGGCGGCATCCGCACGACGGTGGACATCAATCGCAAGGTCGGCGACATGACCGCCATCCGGATCAACGCCAAGGCGCAGAAAAACACGCAGGGCAGCGCCTGGCGCACGAACGCCACGGATGAAGACAAAGCCATCACCGTCGCGGTCGCCCACGCGTTTTCGTCGCGCACCAAATTGCGCACGGAGGTCGAGTTCGGCCGCGAGCTGCGGATGACCTACGCCAATACCTACGCCGATCAGATGGCCTACTACACGCCCGGCTATCTCTACGATCGCAACAACCCGAATCTCCCCGCCAACCAGGCCCTCGCCGGCGTCACCGCGGTCAGCACCAATGCCGAGAACTGGACCTACATTCCGGCCCTCGCGCAGTTCGGCCTCCTCAACACGGGCGGCGCGCTCGCCAACAACCGTTCCTACCGCTCCACGGGCCACGGTTTTCCCATTCAGCCGGAGGGCCGCAGCGACCTGCCCGGCTTCCGCACCACGGCGAGACTCCCGGATCGGGAGTTTAATCTCGGGGCCAACGACACGCTGGCTCGCTTCAAGAACCAAATTTACGCCGTCTATCTGGACCACAAAATCACGGACAATCTCTTCGGCCAAATCTCCTACTACAACTACAGCAACGACCGCAACCTGCGCTCCAACGCGGCCGTCGGGACACTGCAGCTCGACATCAACCGCTTTTTGCCCAACGGGCAGCTCAACCCGAAGGCGGGCGTGGCTTACGGCGAAGCGGCGCCCGGCAAGAGCCATCAGGACAATTGGGTCCGCGAATGGCGCGGCCTGCTGAAGTGGAACACCCGGCTGCCGTTCAACGGCAAGGGCCAGTTCTCGGCGATCATGGGCCAGCGCAAGGAACGCTTCGAGGCCCGCGCCTTCACCCCCGTGCGGGTCGATGGCACGCTCAACCTGCTCGCAGCGGAAAACAGCATCCGCTACCGCTACTACGTCGATGAGCCGAACAAGTATGGCAGCCAGTTCCTGCCGCCTTCCGCGCCCGGTTTCACCTATGGCTTCGTCCAGACCGGCTTCGCGTCCACGGAATTCAAGGACATCAAATACCTCCAGGCCGTCGCCGCCACCTCGTATCTCGACGACCGCGTCTCGCTCGTGCTCGGCCTGCGCCGCGACGATCAGTTGAACCGGCAGCAGGGCAACATCGCCGGCTTCCCCGATGCCCGCGGCTTGCAGAGCTACGGCGGTTTCGTCCCCGGCGTCGGCAACCGTCCCGGCGCTTGGAATATCGGCAAAGCCAAGCCCATCACCGGCAATGTCGGGACCGTCGTCTGGCTCGACCAGAAGCAGCGGGTCGGCCTCTTCTACAACTACTCGGAAAATTTCGCCCCGCCCACCTCGGGCGCGGCAAAGATGACCGGCTGGAACGCCGATGGCACCATCATCAGCGAAGGATTCGGCGCTACGACCGGAAGCGGCCGGGAATATGGCCTCCGCTTTAGCCTGCTGGACGGCGCGATCTACGCCGAAGCCCGGCGCTACGACAACAAGCAGGTTGATCGCATCGACGGCCCGCCGGTCGGTTCATTCAACGCCACTACCGGCGCGACCGGTCTCTGGTTCAACTCCGGCCCTTTCTATGCCAACAACCCTGACTACACCGGCACCGCTTGGCGCGATGTGGCGGCGCTCAACACCAGGGGCTATGAATTCCAGGTCACCGGCAACTTCAAGGGCTGGCGCCTGACGACCAACTATGCGCTGCCGGAGACCGAGAACATCTCCATCCGCCCCGTGACACAGGGTTATTTCGCCGCCTTCCTCCCGAAGTGGACGGAGTGGGCCAACAACCTGCGCAACGACAAGGGCGAGGCGCTCACGGTCGATAACCAGACCCAAATCCGTCAACGCATCCTCGATCTTCAAAACAACTTTGCGGGCGTCGCTCCCGGGACGGTCAACAACGGCACGAACAAGTGGACGGGCTCGTTCAACGCCAACTACTCCTTCGCGCGCGAGAGCAAGCTGCGCGGGTGGTCCGCCGGCTGGGCGCTCAGCGGACGCGGGCAGCGCAAAGTGGGTTCGGTCAACCCGAACATTCTTTTCAACCTGCCGATTGGGGCCACCGCCACGCCGGATCAAAACAAGCAGGCCTCCTTCGCCTACGTTTACGCCACCACTTATTGGGTGCAGGATATGAACGTGTCCTACTCGCGGCGCATCGGGAAACAAAACTGGAGATTCCAGGTGAACGTTAACAACGTCTTCGACAAGGACGACCTCCAGTTCCAGAGCTACACGACCTATCGCGAGTTCGGCCAGGCGACGAATCCGTTCGTCGGCGGCATGGTCAACAACGGCTTCAACTACCTCGATCCACGCAAGATTACCTTCACCACGTCGGTTTCGTTCTAAGCCGTTCCGCGCTCGAGCTGATTTCTTCCGAACGCCGTCCCGCCCTGCGGGGCGGCGTTCTTTGTTTGCGCGCTCGCCCAAAAAGTTAGGATGTCATCCACGCGTCACGCGCTGGACTCCGGCGTAAATCGGACGCACGTTTCGCCCCTTCAGCACCGGCCGTTCGCCGGCCAAAATTTCCTTCCATGCTCCGTCTCTTCTCCACCCCCTCCGGTCTCGTCATCGAAAATTCCGGCGCGTTTCACGTCGCGCCGCCCGCGCTCACCTTCGACGCGCTTTTCACCGCCACCGATCCGGGCGCCCTGCTGCGCGCCGCGCTGGCCGGCGCGACCCCCACAAGCGCACCGGTCGCGGCCTCGTTGCTCGCCCCGCTCCACAGCCAGGAAGTCTGGGCCGCGGGCGTGACATATCTCCGCAGCAAGGCGGCGCGCATGGCCGAGTCGAAGGACTCCGGCGGCGGCACCTTCTACGATAAGGTCTACGAGGCCGATCGGCCCGAATTGTTTTTCAAGGCCGCGCCCCACCGCGTCGCCGCCCCCGGCACGCCGGTGAAAATCCGCGCCGACTCGAAGTGGAACGTCCCCGAGCCTGAGCTCACCCTCGCCATCAACTCCGCTGGAAAAATTTTTGGCTTCACCATCGGCAACGACATGAGCTCGCGCGACATCGAGGGCGAAAACCCGCTCTATCTCCCGCAGGCGAAATCCTACCATCGTGCCGCCGCCCTCGGCCCGTGCCTCGTCGTCACCGACACGCTGCCGCCGCCCACCACCGTCATCGCGATCGAGATCATCCGCGCCGCGCAGAAAGTTTTTTCCGGCCAGACCACCACCGGCCAGATCAAACGCACGCTCCCGTCGCTGGCCGACTGGCTCTTTCGCGAAAATTCTTTCCCGCACGGCTGCTACCTGATGACGGGCGTCGGCGTGGTCCCGCCCGACACGTTCACCCTTCAACAAGGAGACGAAATCCGCATCACCATCGAAGCCGTCGGCACGCTGGTGAATTCCGTGGGCTGAGTTCGCACGTTTTCGCCGTTTCCCATCTTTCCAATTTTCCACCTTTCCGCCCTTCCGCCCATGTCCCTCCACGGTCTCAGCATTCTCGCCGGCACGCCCGGCCAAACCGGCGGAAAAATTTTCCGCGCCGTCAATCCCGCCACGAGCACGCTGCTCAAGCCCGATTTTCATGAGGCGTCCGACGACGAAGTCGCGCAAGCACTCAACGCCTCGGCGGCTGCCTTCGCCGACTACCGCACGCGCTCCGGCGTCGAGCGCGCGAAATTCCTCGAGACGATCGCCACCGAAATTGAAGGCCTCGGCGACACGCTGCTCCAACGCGCCCACGCCGAGACCGGCCTGCCGCTCGCCCGGCTCACCGGCGAGCGTGGCCGCACCTGCGGCCAGCTCCGGCTCTTCGCATCCGTCGCGCGCGAAGGTTCGTGGGTCGATGCTCGCATCGATCCCGCGCTGCCAGACCGCCAGCCGCTGCCGCGCGCCGACATCCGCCGGATGCTCGTCGCGCTCGGGCCGGTGGTCGTCTTCGGCTCGTCCAACTTTCCCCTCGCATTCTCCGTCGCCGGCGGTGACACCGCGTCCGCTCTCGCCGCCGGTTGCACCGTCGTGGTCAAAGCCCACCGCGCCCACCCCGGCACCGCCGAGCTCGTCGGCACCGCCATCAACCGCGCGATTGCCGCGTGTGGTTTGCCCGCGGGAGTTTTCTCGATGATTCATGGCGGGGGCGCGACCGTCGGCATCGCCATGGTGAAACACCCCGCCACCGCCGCCGTCGGTTTCACCGGTTCGCACACTGCCGGCCGCGCGCTCTTCAATGCCGCCGCCTCGCGCCCGCACCCGATTCCCGTCTTCGCCGAGATGAGCAGCCTCAATCCGCTGTTTGCGCTCCCCGGCGCGCTCGCCGAACGCGGCGCCGCCATCGCGTCAGGTCTGCTCACGTCGTTCACCCTCGGCGTCGGCCAGTTCTGCACCAAGCCCGGCCTCGTCTTCGCCGTGCGCGGAGCCGACACCGACCCGTTTCTTCAAAAACTCGCCGACGCCGTCCGCGCCGCACCTTGCGGCACGATGCTCACTGGCGGCATCCGCGAAGCCTTCCTCGAAAACCGCAAGAAGGTCACGCACGTCGCCGGCGTCACGCCGCTCGCCACCGCCACGACCGACGCCAACGAAACGCACACCGAGTCGCAGCCGAGCGTTGCCACCACCACCGCGAAAAACTTCCTCGCCCATCCCGCGCTCGCGACCGAGGCCTTCGGCCCCTTCACACTCGTGGTCCTCGCGGACACCGCCGACGAACTCACCACCTGCGCCGCCGCGCTCGAAGGCCAGCTCACCGCCACGGTCCACGGCAACGCCGCCGATCTTGCCGCCGCGGGCCCGCTCCTCGCCTCCCTCGAACGCATCGCCGGCCGCGTCCTCATCAACGGCTTTCCGACCGGCGTCGAAGTCTGCCCCGCGATGAACCACGGCGGCCCCTCCCCCGCGACCACCGACCCGCGCTTCACCTCGGTCGGCACCGCCGCCATCTTCCGCTTCGCGCGCCCGGTGTGCTACCAGAGTTTCCCCGACGCGCTGCTGCCCGATGCGTTGAAGAACGCGAATCCGCTGGGTTTGCTGCGGCTGGTGGATGGGAAACCAACAACTGCCGGCACAACCTGATATGGAAACTCTATGGTGATAGAGGTTTTGATTTCAGTCCCTGTGGCCGCCGCCAGTGGGATCGTCTTCAAAAAATTGACCGGACCTCGCGAAGTTATTTCTAGCAAACCTAGCCCAGGAGAAAACGGAATATTAGTGATGAAAGAGTCCTATTGGCTCCAAGGTATTGGAGAGTCTTTCTTCCTTTTCCTCGGGATAGTTTTTCAGTGGAAAATGCGCAGTCTGCCAGAGGGAGATATTGCGGCACTGGTGTGCGCATCCCCGTTTTACGGAGTGGCTGCGATCGGTCTATACGATCTGTTTTTCCGTCGGACGCACATATTCGACCCTGTCAGTCAGAAAATCACTTTAGAGGGTTTTCAACTTATCCGCGGGAAATTTCGCTACGTGGTCGACTACGCGAAAATTCGCATCGGCGTAGAACGTGGAAGATCGGGACGTTTGCCCGCGTATCATGTGATACTGCATTACCCGACTACGAAAGTATCGATAGGCGCGCATATGAACTTCGAAAAAGCTGAAGCCGCCCTGGAGTGCCTCATGCGCACCCTCAAGATTCAAGATAGCCAGAAAAATCCATCTGCTAAACCCTATAGCTGGTTCTGAGACAATGCCCTCCCTCTTCGACTCCCCCGACTCCATCTACACCCTGCGCACGACCGCACAGGGCCCGTCTGGAAAACTCCCCCTCGAGCCCAACCAGCTCCGCGCCATGGCCAGCGGCGATCTTTTCGGGATGACGCAAAACGCCGGTATGGGCTGGTCGCCCGCCGCGATGCTCGGCAAACAATTCCTCATCCTCAGCACGCAGGGCGGCATCCGCGCGCCTGACGGCTCGCCCATCGCGCTCGGCTACCACACCGGCCATTGGGAAGTCGGCCTGCTCATGGAGGAGGCCGCGCGCACGTTCACCGCGCACGGCGCGATTCCGTTCGCCGGCTACGTGAGCGATCCGTGCGACGGCCGCACCAACGGCACCGCCGGCATGCTCGACTCCCTCGCCTACCGCAACGACGCCGCCATCGTCTTTCGTCGCCTGATCCGCTCGCTCCCGACCCGCCGCGGCGTGCTCGGCGTCGCCACCTGCGACAAGGGCCTCCCGGCGATGCTCATGGCCCTCGCCGGCAGCCTCGACCTCCCCACCATCCTCGTGCCCGGCGGCGTCACGCTCCTCGCCGAGGACGCCGAGGATACCGCCAAAGTGCAAACGCTCGCGACCCGTTTCGCCCGCGAGGAAATCACCCTCGAACACGCCGCCGAGATGGGCTGCAAGGCCTGCGGCTCTCCCGGCGGCGGCTGCCAATTCATGGGCACAGCCGCGACCAGCCAGGTCGTGTCCGAAGCCCTCGGCCTCACGCTCCCGCACGGCGCGCTCTCGCCCTCGGGTGCCCCCATCTGGCGCGACCTCGCCCGCCGCTCCGCCCTCGCCCTCCTCGAACTCGAGAAAGCCGGCACCACCACGCGCGACCTCCTCTCGCCCGATTCGTTTCACAACGCCCTCGTCGCCCACGCGGCGTTCGGCGGCTCCACCAACCTCACGCTCCACATCCCCGCCATCGCGCACGCCGCCGGCCTCCCGCGCCCCACCGTCGACGACTGGGCCCGCATCAACCGCTCTGTCCCGCGGCTCGTCGACGTCCTCCCGAATGGCCCGAAGCACTACGCCACCGTGCAGGTCTTCCTCGCCGGCGGCGTCCCCGAAGTGATGCTCCATCTCCGCGATGCCGGTCTCCTCAAGCTCGACGCCCGCACCGTCACCGGCCGCACCCTCGGCGAAAATCTCGCGTGGTGGGAAACCTCCGAGCGCCGCTCGCGCCTCCGCGCCAAACTCACCGCCCTCGACGGCATCGATCCCAATGACGTCATCATGTCGCCCACGCGCGCGCGGGAGCGCGGCCTCACCAGCACCATCACGTTTCTCCGCGGCAACCTCGCCCCCGAGGGCGCGCTCGTGAAGAGCACCGCCATCGCGCCCGACGTGATCGGCGCCGACGGCGTTTACCTGCACGAAGGCCCCGCGCGCGTGTTCACGACCGAGGCCCGCGCCATCGCCGCGCTCAAATCCGGCAGCGTGAAAGCCGGCGACACCATGGTCCTCATCGGCCTCGGCCCCGGCATCGGCATGCCCGAGACCTACCAGATCACCTCCGCGCTCAAATACGTGAAGGAAGGCAAACGCATCGCGCTCGTGACCGACGGCCGCTTCTCCGGTGTCTCGACCGGCGCCTGCCTCGGCCACGTGAGCCCCGAAGCGTGGGCCGGCGGCCCCATCGGCAAAGTCCGCAACGGCGACCTCATCCGCGTCCGCGTCGACACCCGCACGCTTACCGGTTCCGTCGACGTCCTCAACATCCCCGACGCCGAATTCGCCGCGCGCCCGATGCACCCCGACCTCACGATGGACCCGCGCGTCCCTGCCGATACGCGTCTCTGGGCCGCGTTGCAAAACGCCAGCGGCGGCCCCTGGGGCGGCTGCGTTTACGACGTGGACGCCATCGTGAAACGGCTGCGGTAGCGTCGCGACCTCCGGGCGCGACGAAGGCGATACGTAGGGGCGGGGGGGGG
>JANNEY010000451.1:0-12159 GCA_031379235.1 Opitutaceae bacterium
GGCGCGGCTCACCGGCCTGCGCGCCGGCCTTTCGCATGCCATCCCGCTCTTCCCCGCCGACGCACTCGTGGTCGATTCGCTCGCGAGCCTCGGCCGCGCGGCGCGGCGGTTTTGAGTCGTGAATGGGTTTACCGTATGGCCGCGCAGAATCCCTGCTCTTCCGAGCAGGGCTACGGCTGAAGTAGCCCGCCTCGGAAGAGGCGGGACGGAATAGTGATCCGATGTCCACTCGCTCCCTGAAAATCGGCATCACCTGCTATCCGTCGGTCGGCGGTAGCGGGATTCTCGCGACGGCGCTTGGCGAGGAGCTGGCGCAGCGCGGGCACGAGGTTCACTTCATCAGCTACGAGCGGCCGTTCCGATTGGCCGAAGGCGCGCCGCGGCTCCACTTCCATCCGGTCGTGATCAACGATTACGAGCTGTTTAAGTATCCCGACTACACGCTGCCGCTTTCGGTTAAGATGGCGGAGGTCGCCCGTGACCACGCGCTTGATGTGCTGCACGTCCACTATGCCGTGCCGCACGCGACCGCCGCGATTCTCGCCCGGTCAATGCTACCCGAGGGAAAACGCCCGCGGGTCGTCACGACGCTACATGGCACCGACACCACGCTGCTCGGTCGCGACGCTGGTTACGGCCCCGCGATCCGACACGCGCTCATGCAGTCGGATGCGGTGACGGCCGTCTCCGCTTGGCTGCGCGACGAAACGCACCGCCTGCTTGCGGTGGACCGGTCGATTGACGTCATCCATAATTTCTACGCGCCGAAGTCGCCGCGGCGCACGCGCGAAGAAGTCCGCCGGGAGCTCGGCCTGAGCGAGGGTGAGGCGATGGTCGTGCATCTCTCAAATCTTCGCCCGGTGAAACGCATCGATCTGTTGCTGGACGCGGTGGCGCGGGTGCAACCACGGGAGGCTTTCAAGCTCGTGATCCTCGCCGGCGGGGACTTCGCACCCTTCGTTGAGCAAGTGCGCCGCCTCGGCCTCGGGGATCGCGTGATCGTGAAGCCGAAGGTCTTCGACGTGGAGGACTACTTGCAGGCGGCGGACCTCGGGCTGTTCAGCTCGGACTCCGAGAGCTTTTGCCTCGGGATCCTTGAGGCGATGTGGTTCGGCTGTCCGAGCGTCTCGACCGCGGTGGGCGGCATTCCTGAGGTCGCTGTGAGTGGTGAGCACGGCGTGCTCGTGCCGAGCGGCGACGCCGACGCGCTGGCGCGGGGTGTCGAGTCGCTCCTGCGCGATCCGGTGAAACGCGCCGTCTTCGGCCACGCGGCGCAGCGCCGGGCGCGAGAACTGTTTTCCGCCTCGGCGATCGTGCCGCTCTACGAGGCGCTATATCGGCGGGTGTGCGGATAGTGGCGAACGTTGCGTGGATTTGTGACTTGAGCCCCGATGGGGCGACAGTCGATAGCGCGGGGCAACGCCCCGGGAATGCAATTTGAGACGATGACGAGCCCTGAAGGGGCGCGATGTTTCGCCCTTTCAGGGCTTGTGATTCTCGCTTCAGACAACCCAGGGCTGCGCCCTGGGCTATTAATTGTTGCCCCGTTGGGGCTCGTTCCGTGCCGCGGGGGGGCCGGCCTTCACGGCCGCGGCCGAAACTGGTCGCGGTAGGCTTTGCCGCGCTCCATGCGGGCGGCCACCTCGATGTAGTCGCGGTTGGAGAGGGCGACTTGAAACTGATGCAGCTCCTCCTCGAACTCGCGTAGCGCGCGGAGCACTTCGTCGCGATTTTGCTCGAGGATAGCGCGCCAGAGCTGCGGGTCGCTGCCGGCGATGCGCGAGGTGTCGCGGAGGCCGCCACCGGCGTGGTTGCGCCACGCGGGATTTTTGCGGGCGAGAAAGGCGCAGAGGCTCGACGCGATGACCTGCGGGAGATGGCTGATGTGCGCGACGATCTCGTCGTGCTGATCGGCGTTTACGGTCACGACTTCGGACCCGAGCGCACGCCAGAACGCGGCGACGGCGGCGGCGGCCGTGACATCGCTCTCGGGTGTCGGGGTCACGAAACACGTGCGATGCTCAAAAAATGTGGCGGTGCCGTGCTGCCAGCCGGTTTTCTCCGAACCGGCCATCGGGTGCGCGCCGATGAAGTGCGCCCGCGGCGCGAGGGCGGCGTGGCCGAGCCGTGCGATTTCGCCCTTCACGCTGCCGACATCCGTCACGAGCGCGCCCGCGGGCAGCGACGACGCGATGCGCTGCGCCAACGGCACGATTTGATCCACGGGAGCGGCGATGACGACGAGGCTCGCGTCGCGCACGGCTTCCTCGGGCGTGTCGGCGACGGCGTCGCACCATGGTTGTTCCTTCAACTCCAAGCGTGTTTCCGGCCGGCGCGCCCAGATGACGATGCGTTGCGCGACACCGCGCGCACGCGCAGCCCGCGCCACCGATCCACCGAGCAGGCCGGGCGCGAGGACCGTGAGTTGGGCGAGGTTGGGCACGGGCGGAGGCACGCAAAATCGCTGCGTGGTGTCGAGCGGGGAACGGCGAGTAAGCGGAAAGCGCGTCGCACCTCGTGACGCAATGGATGGCCAGCTGAAGAGGAGAGGGCGATTGTTTGAAAGCAGGGCGGGTCGGTGAGCCGATCTCCGTTCGACGGCTGAATCCGCGAAAGGGCGGGTCACAGACCCGCCCTACTTTCGAACGGCGTCACATCCCCTTGATCACTTCCCCATCTTTAGGATGCGATCGAACTCGGCGCGTAGCACGGGTTGCACCGAGAGGCGGGAGATGCGGAGCAGCGTCATCTTCGCGAGCGCGGGATCGGCTTTGACGGCAGCGAGCGTGACGGGATTCGCGAGCGCGGAGCCAACTTTGAGTTCGACGGCGACCCAGCCGGGTTCATCCGCGGTCGTGTCGGGAAACGCCGCGCGCGTGACTTCGGCGGTGCCGACGACGGCCTTGGTCGTCATGCTCTCGTAGAACAGCACGCGGTCGCCCGGGCGCATCGTGTTAAGATGAATGCGCGCGGCGTAGTTGCGGACACCGGTCCATGCGGTCTGGCCGTCGCGGACGAGGTCGGTCCACGCGTAGGCGTCAGGTTCAGATTTCACGAGCCAGTATTGCGTTGTCATGCGGCGGGCGGTTTGGTGCGCTGCACCGAAATGGAACCGTCCGAGGCTGAAAAGCTAAAAGCCCGCCGTGTGCAGCGATTGCTGTATTGGCTGACGGCAGTGATGATCGGCGTGCCCGCGGTGATCTTCTTTCTGCAAACATTCCGATAGCTCCGGCCGCCTTCGCTTTCATGGACAAAACACTTCTGCCGATTCGCCTGGTTTTCGTCGCGCTTTGCGCGGCCGCAGGCTGGCTCGTGTGTTACGCGATCACCGATTGGGACCGCTTTCGTGCGGTCGCCGTCGCGGTCGGGCTCTGCATCGGGCTGCTCGTGGTGCTGGTGGACGTGATGTTGAAGGGCTTCTCGCTGCGCGGGCTCTCGGCCGTCACCCTCGGCATCGCGGTGGGTCTCGTTGTGGCTTACATGATCGGGTCGTCGCCGCTGTTGGAGCAGGGGGATCGGAGCATGATTTACCTCGTCCGGCTCGGGCTCTTTCTCGTGTGCCCGTATCTCGCGATCGTAATCGCGCTGCGCGGGAAGGATGAGTTCAACCTCATCATCCCCTACGTGCGGTTCGTGCCACAGGAAGTGGACGTATCGCTTGTCGTCCTCGACACCAGCGCGTTGATTGACGGGCGGATCGCGCGAGTTTACGAGGCTGGCTTTCTGAGTGCGGCGCTCGTGATTCCGCGCTTCGTGCTGGATGATTTGCGCCACGTAGCGGACTCAGCTGATCCACAAAAACAAGCGCGTGGGCGCCGCGGGCTCGAAGTGCTGAACGATCTGCGCAAACTTAAGCACGTCGAGATTCGCGTGCCGGAGAGTGATGTGACCAAGCGTGAGGATATGGATGCGAAGCTGGTGTTTCTGGCGCAATCGATGCGCGCGAAACTGCTCACCACGGACTACAATCTGGCGAAGCTCGCGGAATTCCACGGCGTAGCCTGGCTGAACCTGAACGCACTCGGAAAATCGCTGCGTCCCGAGCTGATGCTCGGAGAGCGCCTCGAAGTGGACCTGATGAAGCCCGGCAAAGAGGAAGGTCAGGCCGTCGGCTTTCTCGAGGATGGTTCCATGGTTGTCGTCACCGGTGCCCGCGCCCACATCGGCCACCGCGTGCAAGCCGAGATCACGAGCGTTTTGCCGACCGCGGGAGGAAAAATGATCTTCGCCCGGCACGTGGGGAATGGAGAGTAAAGGGGCGAACCGAAGCAGATCGGAATCCTCTCGCGTTGCTCGTTCTCCAGTAGGTGGGCGCGATTGGCATGGGGCGGCCAAGGCCGGCAAAAAATTGGTGTTTACTTGGCTCCCTTCATTTCTCAATACCTCACGTCTCTTTGGGGGCCGGTAGCTCAGTTGATAGAGCGCGTCGTTCGCAACGACGAGGTCAGCGGTTTGATCCCGCTCCGGTCCACCACTTTACCCAAGAGACCCAGCGGAGTGCGGTGTTTTCATAGGTAAACGATACGACTCGACGCGACGGCTTAAAATCGAATACGACGAATGGATGCAATCCGAACGCGCTCCGCGGATCGTGTCTAACGCGCCCCAAGAATCCACCCGCGGCGTCCGGCTCCTGCGCCCGCGGGCGGATCGGCCCAATCCCTACGGCGTCGAATGGGCCGAACGAACGTGGAGTCCCGAACTTGGTCAGGAGATCCGCAAGGTCAAAAAGCAGTTCTTCCCGACGGCCAAGTTGTGCGAGGCGCGCGCCGCCGAGTTGCGCAAGGCCCGGCGCGAGGGCGCGCTGCGCACGCTCAACCGGCGCGAGGTGGACGAGTGGCACGCGTTCAAGGCCGCCACGTTGGGCACGCCTTGGCCTGAGATCGTCGCGGGCTGGCGCGCCAACCTTGAGCGCACCGGCACCATTCCCACACGCACCACCATTGCGGAGCACTCGGCGGAATACCTGCGCGAATTCGCCGAGCGCGTGGCCCGCGGCGAGGCGGCCACGGGCAGCCTGCGCCACCGCGAACACAAGCTGCGGCTGTTCACGGCCGACTTCGGGTCGCGACGGGTCGCCGAGGTGTGTGACCTGGACTTGAAAAAATGGCTCGCGGCGCAGGCGTTGAGCAGCGCGGGCACGTTCAACAACTACCGGAAAATTTTGAGCGGCTTTTTTGCCCATGCCGTCTTGGCCCACTTGCGGCCGGACAATCCTTGCGCGGGCGTTCCTCCCCGTGGTGAGACACGGGACGAGGTTGGAATCCTGAGCGTGCCGCAGATCGCGCACTTGCTGCACGCCTGCGCGACGTTCACGGACGCCAGCGGGGCGCGGCGGTTCGCACCCGCGCTCCGGCGCATCGCCCTCGAAAACTTCGCCGGCATCCGCTACAGCAGCGCCGTGCGCCTCAGGCCGGAGGACGTGAACATGGAGGACCGCGGCATCCGCCACCCAAGTCGGAGCATCAAAACGCGCCGGCGCCAATACGTGGAAGGCTTCCCCGACGCGTTGTGGGCTTGGCTCAAGGTTGCGCCCGACGACACGGCCTTGACCGAGCGGCAATACTTGGAATTGAAAAGCGACCTGTTCCGCGCCGCGCGCGTGCCCCATCCGCACAACTGCCTCCGGCACAGTTTCGCGACCTACCACTTGGCCTCGCGCACCAATCCGGGACTGACGGCTTATTTGTTGTGTCATCGGAATCAGCAAAAGTTGTGGGACCATTACAAAGGGAACGCCACGGCGGCGGAGGGGAGACGGTGGGAAACGATCACGCCGGAAACCGCCGGAGCGATGGGGCGGGAGTGGCTGGCGGAGTTGGAGCAGCGCGCAGGCGTTCGGCGGCCAGCTCCACCGGCACCCTGAATTTGACGAGCGCCTCCCGGTCGATCCGGTAGGGCGGGCCTTCGACCTGCTCGCGCGGAATGAACCGCTCGCGGATTTTCCGCCGGACAACCTCCGCGCACAGCCCGACGCACACGCCAAACTCTGGCACCGTGAGCCGACGCGGGACGACCGGGAGGGCGTGCCAGTGCGGGACGACCGGCAAGTCGTGCCAGCGCGGCGCGCGGTCGCGGCCGCGCGCCGCGCCGAAGCCGGCTACGGGTTTCCTTTCGGCGACTATTCCCCGTGCGAGCAGCCGCTCGACCACGGCTTCGGCCAACTGGTTGGCGTCTTTGGCGGTCATGCGGCGAGGGCGGAAAAAATTTCGGCGGCGGCGGCGGACTCCGCCGGGGTGGCGAGCCGCCATTCGCGCGGGTGGGGCAGGGCGGCCGGCGGCAGATGCGGGTAGTCGAAAAAGAACACGACCTCCAGCACACCGGCGACGACTTGCTGGAACCGGATTTCCTGCACGGTGGCGAAGCAGCCGCACCCCAGCGTGCGGCCTGACGCCGCCATGACCCAGCGGAAACGCTGCGCAGTGACATGCACGAACAGGCGGACGGCGTCGGGGTTGTTCATGACGCCACTTCTCCGGCCGGGATTTGCAGCGTCGCCGCCAGTTCGCCGGCCGCGCGTTCCGGTTTGCGGAGGGCCGCGCGGAGCCGGACGGCCTCGCGGGCATCAATCACGCCGTCGTCGGCGAGCGCCGCGTCGAGCATCGTCTCGGCGGTGTGAACCTGCCCCGCGATCGCAGTCGCCCGCGCGGCGCATTCGCGGCGCACGATGAGTTCGCGGCCAAGCAGGCGCTGCACGCCAGAGGCGACCCACGCGCGGCCGGTGTCCCCGGCGCGGGCCGCGGCTTGGGCCATGCGGTGAACGAGGTTGTGCGCCAAGACGAGCGGCGCGGTGGCGGGTGTCTTCATCGGGCGAGTTGCTTCCGCAGCACGTAGGCGAGCGCGGTGGCAAGATGGATGAAGCCCGCGGCCTGCGCCTCTTGGATGGCGATCATCAGCCGCAAGGCAGTAGGCGAGGCGGGCGGTGGCGTCGGCGCGTGCATAGTCAGGAATAGGCCGCGAACACGCACGACGCCGGGACGGAGGCCCCGCCGCGCAGGTGCAGGAGCAGGCCGCGACGGTCGCGACCGAAGGTGGCGACGACGGCCGCCGTGAGGGCGTGGGCGCCCGGAAGGGCGACGAGGATTTTCTGGCCAATGCGGATTTTCATGGTGCGTTTGGGTTCAGGTTGCGGCCTCCGTGGCTTGCCCGGCCGTTTCGAGCAGGCGCTCCAGCTCCGCGTCGACGTCGACGCCGAGGACGGAAAGAGCGGTGAGTTTTTTCAGGCGCGTGGCTTCGGCGCTGGCATCGGCATCCTCGGCGTAGTCCACGCCTTTGCTCACGAGCCAGCTTCGGAGCGCCTCACAAGCGGCTTTGCTGACACCCCGCTCGCCATGCAGTTCGGCAGCCTTGGCCCGGAACGCCGCGAGCAAACCGGGTTTGCCCGAGATGTTCAGCGTATTGGTGACTTTCTCGACCCCTGGCATTGTCAAGCATTGCAAATGATTCCTGAATGATGGCAAGTCTTTTTTGTCAACAATTGGCAACGGCTGGGTATGACTGCCAGTGCATGCCTACTAAGTCTCAGGGTATCAACGTCTCATTCCCGCTCTCTGAGCGGGAGGAAATCGAGAAACGGGTGCGTGAACTAAAACTTCCGGAGCGGGGCGGACTGAGCCAATACTTCCAACTCTTGCGCGACCTCGACGCGCGGATGCAGTTCGTGCCGCACTACCACAAGGCTGACGGCAAACTGCACTTTTACCCGGAAACCGAGCCAGCTGAGTTGGGGAGCAGCATGTCTAATCTGCTCATGGCGACGACTAAGCGGGTGTTGGCGGAGAAGGATGCAGCGGCCGCGAAGGCGAAGAGCGAAAAGGCCGGGGCCAAAATTCGCCCAGCTCCGTCGACCTAAGTTCCCACAGCTCCAGCGCGTGGGCCAGCTGTTCCGCGGTCATGGTATTCGCGAGGAGGGTGACGAAGGCCTGTGCCTCCAGCATCTGCGCGGTCAGGAGTATTCGCAATTCAGCGACCGATTCAGGAATTGAGGCGCGGTGCGACATACAAAGGTCATGCGGTCAACCAACGGACCGAGTTTGGCCCGTCAGACTGTCCGCCGCAATACCTGTAAAATGGGTGGAATCACGCTGCGAAAAAAAGGCGAAACGGCGGCGGCACGGTTGACGCGGCTGGCTGGGGCCCGGTGGTAACAGGTGAAATTTCTCCGATGAAAGCTGCCCTACGGGCGTTCGCCCTGTGCTCCGTGGCTCTTGGTGCCGAAGTGACTCTCGACGGTCAAATTGCCGCACTGAAGCTGCGAGACGGGCGCAGGTGAAAAGCGTCGAGAATGTCGCATTTGCGCCGAGCGCGGTGATGGTAAATTCGGATGTTGGCAAAAGAACAACTTGCTAGCTTCCGGAAGAGCTCGTATGCGATTTCCTACTACCCCATAGGCGACGATTTAGGCCCATTATTATCAGCCTCGTCACTTGGGGCCATCTTGTTCTCGGCACTCAATTTCGCAATCGTGATGAGTGGAATAGCGGGCGCAGCACCAAGGGTTGAACTCTTGGGTGTGCTTTCCGGGATCACATCCAAACCGCCGAACAAAATCGTGCGCAATTTCTCCGCTTCAACCTCGAAAGGATCAATATCGGCGATATCCGGCAATCCCTTGCTTGCGTCGAAAATTAGAGCAATTTTTCCACTTGGGAGTTTGTGAACCAGCGCTTTTATTTTTGGTTCATCGACCAGTGGGCCGGAGTATTTGATGTGGATTTTTCGGGGTAGTTGCTCGGTATTTCCTTTGAGGGAATCCAATTTAGCACCGGCACTGAGTAGTTCCGCGAATTCTTGAGGGCCAACATAAACTGGTTTCGAGTAGGACTCTTGCTCGGACTTGACGTTTTGAAACTTGGGATCCTCGAATGGGTTCGCTGGCGATTGCCTTAACTTCGCTGCGTCTTGAAGCAACGCGGTCGCCTTCGTCAATATTTCGTTGGCATTCTCTAAGAGGGCCGACGCATCACTTACCTGTCTTTTCACCAATGAGCCTGTGACTTCAAATTTTTCAGAAAAGCTATGCACAAGCGCCTTCTTCATTTCATCCGCATTTTTGAGCGCTAACCTTTCAAAGGACTCGGCCGCCTTAGCTGCTTCTACGCGAGCTGCTTCGGACGTTTGGGTGTGGCGCTTAGCCATATCATCAATGCCGTGTAGAATAACTTCCCTCCAGCACTGCAAGGCACCTTCCATTTCCTTGCGAAATGTTGACTGAAATGACTCCAGTCGGGCGTCGAGTTGACCAACTTGGATCGCCCTGTTTTCGTCTGCCTCATCATCGTCAACAACCGGATCGAATCCAAGTCGCTGCAGAGTTGTTAGTTTCATATTTTTCCTTCTTATTTCGAGGCTCGAGTTTTTATCAAAAGCAAGGCTGCGCTTTGCCAAGAAAAACCGACAATGAAAGCCTCTTTAGGTGTCGTCGGATCATACATGTAGATTCCGATACATGTTCCCGCGATGCCGGACACGACGAAATCCAGCAGGAGCATCCGCCAGTTTTTCAATGGATGTGCGAGGAAGTTGCGAAGTCGTCCCTTCTTGCGCAGCTCCATTAAATAAGCCACCGTCACGCCCAAAAGAATGTGGACCCAAAGATGCAAGATGGCCGGTGAAGTCGTGTTCGTTTGCTGGGACTAGTCTAGACCAGTCCTTGGCTATTCGTCACGAGCCTCGTTGGAGGACTTTGGTTGGGCCGAATTTCAGTCCACATGGTCGAGATTTTTCGCAGGTGATGGACGTCCACCTTGTTCATCCGGGGGCCTAGGGTCAAGCGCGTTGGTCGTCGTGCGCTAGCTGTATTCGTTGCCAGCTTGGACTGTCCTTGTATCGCCATGAATCGTGCGCGTGATTTCGCGCCGCACTTGGAGACCGTTCTTTTTGCGTTGGTCCGGCATTGCGAGGGGGCCATTTTGGAGACCACTGTAGCGACTACGATATTGACCGCAAGTGACTGCCAGGAGGCGCTGTTCGCAGCAGGTCTCATGTTTCGGTCATCAGGGCCTTCAATTTCGCAAACGGAGCCGAAGAACCGAGACTCACGCCAAAGTTGGAATACAACTGGGCTGGCTCGCTACGTTGGCTAAACATTGTAATTTCGGCCTGCCGTTTTGCATATGGCTCCCCGACGGCGCAGCTTATTCGCCGATCGCCCACTTGGCTCCCGAGCCGAACGCGAAACGCAGCGCCGTCTTGATCCCGGCGTTGCCCTTCGCATCTGCGTCGTCGACCCAAGCGAGGTGAAGCCAAGTCGAAGCCGCGACCTTATACTCGGCGCCCACCTCCCACGAAAATTTCTTCGTGTTGTATTTCGCTACACTGTATCGCTCCTTGATCCAAAACGCTTCGACGTAGCCGTTGAAGTTGGGCCGGCCGACGCGATACTGGAAAGCGATGCGAGCGGAGTCTCGTTCCACGGCTTTCGAATCTTTTTCCACCATTTCTCGCACACGATACTGCACAGACATAAGGGTGAGGCCCTCCGCAAGGGGACCTGAGCCGATTCCCGTGGTGCTCTTCGTGATGCCCGGAATACCCGGATTGGCGAAGGTCAGCCAAGCACCCCAGCCCTCATCGAGCAGACTGTTGACGCTGCCGCTTTTTGAGAATCCGCGCCACGCCGCGCCGACGCCCAGACTGCGGGCGTTCCATTTCGAAAGCCTGTATTTCTCCAAGTCGGCTTCATAGGCGGCTCCGTCGATCTGCTTTGCGGCAATGCCTTCGCTTGTTGCATCAGGATTCTCTGGAAGCACAGCTTTTTTGTAGTTTCTTCCAAAGATGTTCGAAATCTCTGGGTCGTTTCGAGGATCGGCTTCGTCGTAAAGGATGAAGCTTCCGCCTACCCCCAGCCTTGTGCCTTTCAATGCGGTTTCGTTGACTGCCATTGAAGCCACCGAGAGTTGGCTCCGCGCGAGAAACCGCACGCCTGTGTTTTTCGCGTAGTCGGTGGAAGTAATTCGCCCGACCAACAGACGATAAGGGGCAAAAGCAAGGCTTACACCCGGCTGTAATTTTCCGTCGTTCCCGAAAAGAGATGAAATCCCCGCAGAGAAGTCGCGGGGCGACGTCGGCCGCGTTACGGCCGCTGAGGACCCAAGAATCGCAGCGGCTGGACTCTCAGGAATTGCGAAATCTACCTGCGCGACCGGGTCGGGAAGATCGCCCAGCTTGGGACTTAGTGGGTCTGGTTTGGTTTCTGCCGCCGGCCCCACGTGGGGAAATGCAAGGCAGGCGAGAGCTAGCGCGGCGATTGAGAGGGCTGCTTTGGAGCTCATGATACCTCCAAGTTGAGTTTGATGTCGACCTCCGCCACTTTCCCTTTGGCCAGCTTGTCCTGAAAGAGTTCGCTGCTTTCACAGCGGACGCCGCCCTGCGAGAGATAGAGTTCAACGGATACGTCGCGTTTGGCCGCCTGTCGCGTGCCTACCACCGCATGGCAGACGAGGAGACAGCCTTTAAGTTGTGCGACCGGAGTTGCTACGTTGAATTCGTCCGGGATTTCATCTCCGGTCAGATGGTTTATCGCGACTTGTTCGATATACCGCTTCAACGGGCGGCTCCAAATGCCGATGGAATATCGGGCTACCGAATTGTCGTCGGCGTCAAAATGAATGGTGGGCTGACCGTGCGAACTTTCCAGTGCTGCGTCTTTTATAGCCATGGTGGGGGGAGCTTGATTGTTTCTTTGCATCGCGGCCGATCGACCGCTGCGTGTTGTTTCCATGGTGCCGCAGTGAGACGCCACTTTTTTTTCTACCGGAATTCCGGTAGGGGGATGTCTTGACGGTGACTCTGAGGCTTCAATGCAACCTGGGTCATTTCGCTCCGCACTACTCCCGCGCGCCGTAGACCACGCGCTCCAAATTGCGGATCTGCACCGCGAAGGCGGCCTGCGTCTCGCCGAGGTCGGACACCTTCTTCAGTGTCCAGCCGGAGAGTCCAAGCACCGCGGCGAGAAGCACGGTGTTCAGGTTGAAATTTTCGCGGTGGTTAGGCTTCGTCATGGCGCCGGCGGATCGACGGGCTCAGTCGCCAGTTTGGCCGCCGTGCGCACGCGGGCGTATTGCCGCGGCGCGAGGTTGTCGGTGATGGCTTGAATCGGGCGCACGCCTTTGCGGATGTCGGCGGCAATCTCGCCGAGCACGGCGGGCGAGACGTGAA
>JANNEY010000468.1:0-13428 GCA_031379235.1 Opitutaceae bacterium
GACGCGGCGAGCGCGACGAGGCCGGCGAGATCGGACTCGCTGATGGGACGGAGGAGGAGCATGGGGGAGGGCATTTCGGGACGTCGGGCCCGGAGTTCCCGACGCTACCGAGGAAGCGAGACTTCGCCAGCGGCGTAGCGAGTGAGGAACAGCGCGACGATCTGGGCGCGCGTGGCGAGCGAGGAAATGACGACGCACTCGCGATCACTGTGCAGGTGATCGCCGAGCGGGCCGACGGCGTCGAGGTTGGCGAGGCCAGCGGCGAAGAGAAGGTTGCCGTCGGAGCCGCCGCCGCTGTGGACCCAGCCGGGCGCGGGCTGGCCAAGGTCGCGCGCGGCCTGTTGCCAGGCGGCAAAGGCCGACTCCTCGGCGGGGCCGCACTCCTTGGGCGGGCGGTTGAAACTGCCGGTGAGTTCGAGATGAAAGCCGTCGCGGCTGTTGATGACGGCGGCGAGGTCGTGGAGGCGAGCGAGGAGCGGTTCACGATCCGCGACACGCGTGATGCGGACGTCGAGTTCGGACTGGGCGAAATCGGGCACGACGTTGGTGGCGGCGCCGCCGCCGCGGATGTTGCCGATGTTGACGAGCACGCCGGGAAGCTCGGCGGGGATTTTTGCGGCGGCGAGGAGGAACTCGGCGAGCGCGAGGATGGCGTTGCGACCGGGGCTGGGAACTTGCGCGGCGTGGGCGGCGCGGCCGCGGCAGGTGGCGATGAAGGTGCCCGTGCCTTTGCGGGATTGAACGATGTCGCCGGACGGACGGGCGGGTTCGAAAACGAGGGCGAGACGATGGCGGGCCGCAGTGGCAGCCAGGAGCGCGGCGCTGCCATGCGAACCCGTTTCCTCATCGGGCGTGAGAAGAATTTCCCAGCCGAGGGCGGAGGTGCCGGGCGTTTGCTCGAAGGCTTGGAGCGCGGCGAGCAGCACGACGATGCCACCCTTCATGTCGGCGACACCGGGGCCGCGCAGCGTGTCGGCGTCGGGGCGCGTGCAGGTTTGAAACGGGTCGGTCGCCTCGTAGACGGTGTCGTAGTGGCCGTTGAGGAGA
Source organism: Opitutaceae bacterium (assembly GCA_031379235.1). Lineage (GTDB taxonomy): Bacteria > Verrucomicrobiota > Verrucomicrobiia > Opitutales > Opitutaceae > ER46. The sequence goes on from JANNEY010000468.1 coordinate 1,048, forward strand.
ATCTGGCGCGGTGCCGATGGACGGAGCCGAAGGCGCAGGGCGCGCGCCGTGGTGCCGGTGAGCACGGGCTCCTCGACGAGGGCGGCGGGAAACGCCCGCGTGAATTCCGCGCGCAGCGCGGCGCGCATCCGCTCGAGGCCGGCGAGGTGACCGGAGCCGGAGTTAATGAGCGACCACGATTCGAGGAGTGCCGCGAGCGCGGGCGTGCGCGAAGGCAGGGCGGCGATGGGCGCAGGGACGGACACAGCGATGGGCGCGCGTGAACTCATTTTTTCGCGGGAGCCGGGACTGGGGTGGCGGCGGCCGATGCCGGCTCGTCGGTGAGCTTGCCGTCGGCCGCGGCAATCGTGCGCAGCGCGGCGGGGCGTTCGACGCGGAGCGTGGCGAGGTGGAGCGCGCTCTCGGGACCGACGCCGATGACTTGGATGCCACGCATGACGAGGGGTTTTCCGGGCGCGAGGACCTCGGGAGCGCGCGAGGGGACGACGAGCCACGCGAGGCCTTGTTTCTCGGTGAAGACCTTCGCGGTTGAGTCGGGCTCGATGCAGAGGGCGGTGGCTTCGTCGAGGCCGAGGCCGATGAGGCGGGACGATTTTTCTTTTTCACCGGGGTAGAGGCGCGCGAGAAACGCGACGAGCCGGCCGAGGCGCTGGCGGGCCATGAAGTGTGAGTCGGTGATCACGCCCACAAGGGCCGGTGCGGCGATGAAGTCGCGGCCGAGGGTGACCTTCTTGTCAAAGGGGTTCGCGAGCGCGGTGGCGCTGGTCACGGAATCTTCGAGCGCGGGAAAATAATGCTGGCCGAGGACGGCAAGCCCGGCGCTGGTGCCGCCGAGGGGCTTGCCGGCGCGCAGGTGGGCGTTGAGCGCGGCGCCCACGGGTGTGTCTTTCCAGTAGTTGACGTAGCGAGCCTGGTCGCCGCCGGCCAGGAAGATGCCGTCGGCCTTGGCGATAATTTCGAGCACGCGCGGATCGCTGGCGGCACTGGCGTCGTTGAACCGGATGCTCTCGACGGAATCGACGCCGCCGATTTTGGAGAAAACGTAATCGTTGTAGCCGTCGGCGCCGGAAGCGCGCAGGACGACGATGTCGCCGCCGCCGGCGCAGGCGACGAACCATTTCCATGCGGTGGTGACATCGCCGCCGCCGCCGGAAAGGAAAAGACCGGCGCGCGTTAGGGCGGGCCGGGCATCAGCGGGATTGCCGGTCAGCCAATAGTCGTAGCTGGCGGCGTGCGCGGGGAGCGCGATGGCTAGAGTAAGCAAGAGCGCGCAGACGAGGCGGCGAAGGTCGGGCCCGGAGGTCCCGACCCCACCACGCAGTGCGGACCCACCACGCAGTGCGGACCCACCACGTAGCGTGGACAGACCGCGCAGAGCGGACGGGCGAGGTAGAGCCGGGACCTCCGGGCCCGGCTGCTCGGATATTTGCATGGTGCGAGATTCGCAGGGTGCGACACGGCAGGCTAGGGCGAAACTGGCGGGCAGGCGAGATTACCACCTTGGTGGTATCGGTTTTGGGCTGCGCGGCGCGCGTCCTGCAAACAGCGTCCTACAATATGAAACGCGTGATCGAAGTTTGGCTGGCGGTTCTGGTGCTGGCGCTGGCAGCGGGGTGCGCGCGGCGGGAGACGCCCGTGGCGATCGGCAACCGCGAGCAGATATTGTATCGGGGCAACGCGTCGGAGCCGGAGTCGCTCGACCCGTATCTCGTGCGCGGGGCAGTGGAGTGGACCATTGTTGGCAGCCTCTTTGAAGGGCTGGTGGTGGCGGACATGGCGACGCTGGAGCCCCGGCCCGGCGTGGCGGAACGGTGGGAAGTGTCGGCCGACGGGTTGACCTACACATTCCACCTGCGGGCGAATGCGACGTGGAGCGATGGGACGCCGGTGACGGCGCGGGATTTCGAGTATGGCGCGCGGCGGCTGCTGGCGCCGAAATTCGCGGCGTCGCACGCGGAGAATAATCTGTTCTTCGTGCGCGGGACGCGGGACTACCAGGCGGGGAAGACGAAGGATTTCGCGACGGTGGGCGTAAAGGTGCGCGACGACCGGACGCTGGAAATCACGCTGGAGCGACCGACGCCGTTTTTTTTGTCGGCGCTGTATCTGTTTTTTCCCGTGCCGCAGGCTACGGTGGAGAAATTCGCGGCGATGGATGAGCGCGTGAACAATTGGATCCGCCCCGGCAACTTGGTGGGCAACGGTCCGTTTGCGCTCAAGTCGTGGCGGCAAAACCAAGGCTTGGTCCTGGAGCGCAACCCGCGCTACTGGGACGCCGCGAACGTGCGGCTGAAGGAGATTCACTTTCTGCCCATCGAGAACGCCTCGACGGAAGAGAACGCCTTTCGCACGGGGCAACTGCACTTCACGAGCACGGTCCCGTTGAACAAGATGGAAGTTTACCAGCGCGAGCAGCCGGAGGCGCTGAAAGTGGTCGATGACCGCGGGGTCTATTTTTATTCGCTGAACGTGGCGAAGCCTCCGCTCGACGACCGGCGCGTGCGGCAGGCGCTGGCGCTGGCGGTGGACCGCGAGCGCCTGACGCGACAGGTGATCAAGGGCGGGAAGGTGCCGGCGTGGAATTTCACGCCGCCGGGTATCGGTGGTTACACGGCGCGCGGGCGGCTGAACTTCGATCCGGAGCGCGCGCGGGCGCTGCTGAAGGAGGCGGGTTTCGAGGGCGGCAAAAATTTTCCGACGCTGGAACTGCTGGTGGACGCGCGCGAGCAACACCGCGTGATTGCAGAGGCGGTGCAGCAGATGTGGCGGCAGCATCTGGGAATCTCGGTGACGCTGCGCAACGAGGAGACGCAGGTGCTGAACGCATCGAAGCGCCAGATGGACTTCCAGATGGTGCGCAGTTCGTGGAACGCGACGACCTATCAAGATCCGTTTTATTTTCTCGGCGCGTGGCGGACGGGCGCGCTCTACAATGAGGCGAAATGGTCGAACGCGAAATTCGACCGCATGATCGAGGCGACGTGGACGGTGGACGCGGCGGCGCGGGCGGCGGCGTTTCAGCGGGCGGAGGAGGTTTTCTTGGAGGACGTGCCGGCCATCCCGCTGTTTTTCTCGACGCAGACAATCTTGATGAACCCGAGCGTGAAGGGCTGGCAGCCGCGGCCGTTTGCCGATCGGCGGCTGAAGGAATTATGGCTGGAGAAATGATCGCGGAGCGCGGGGCGCACCTTGACGCGGCAGGGCCGGGCGAGAGAGCGTGTCGGCATGAAGTCGCGGGCACGAAAAACGGAGGCAGCGCAGTGGGAGGAACTCGTGTTTCCGCTGCATGCGGCGACCGAGGTCGAGGAGCTGGGGCGGGCAGTTTTGCCGCTGCTGCGCGCGGCGTTCGCACCGACGGTGCGCGCGACTCTGTTTCTCGGGCATTTCGAGATGCGGGAGGCGCGGCGGGTGCTGACCGATCCGCCGATTCCGGCGGCGGCCGAGTGGTATAAGCAGCGTGGGCGCGGCAATCCCTTTGCGCCCTACATCCACGCGCACCGGCGCATCACGCACTACCGGTTTCGCGACGTGACCGGGCGGGCGGAGGAATTTTGCGCCACGGAGTTCTACCGGCGGTTCGCGAAACCGGAGGGCTGGGCGGACGGGATGTCGGGCCTGTTTTGGAAAGGAAACGACGTGAAGGCGATGTTCAGCGTGTATCGTGCGCCGGGCGGGCCGGAGTTTGGCGAGGAGGATGTGGCGCGGCTGAAATCGCTGCGACCGCACCTTGAGGCCGCGATCGACCGCGTGCTGCTGCTGCATTCGGAGCGGCTGCACCGGAAGGTGCTGGAGGAATTCAACCGGCACATCCCGCTCGGGCTGATGCTGCTCGACTGGGAACTACAGCCCGTGTTTGCGAACACCGAGGCGGTCAAGGAGTGCGCGGTGTGGTGCCACGGGCCGGAGGTGGCGCGCGGCCTGGTGTCACGCGACCGGTTGGAGCTGCCGGCGCCGGTGCGGGCGGTGTGCGAGGCGATGCGCGCGGAGATTTTGCGCGCGAATGCGAAAGACCGGCCGGCGTTCACGCACGCGCTGGAGCGGCTGGCGCATCCGACAATTCCGGACCGGCTGGTGGCGGTCTCGCCGGTGAACGCATCGGCGGGGTTGCTCGCGAAGCCGGGGTTTCTGGTCGTGTTGGAGGACCGCAGCCTCGAACGTCAGCCCTCGGCGCGGGTGCCGGTGGAGAAACAGCGGCTGCTCTGGGCGCTGACGCCGAGCGAGCGCGAGGTGGCGCTCTTGATTTGCGAGGGCTGCTCCAACGACGAGGTCGCGCGGCGACTGAAGAAGAGCCCGCTCACGACGAAGAAGCAGCTCACGTCGATCTTCGCGAAACTGAATGTGCGGACGCGCGGGCGGTTGATGGCGCTGATGCGGTAGGGTGGTGCGGCGATGGGGCGCGCAAGGTGGTTCGGACGACGTCGGGCCCGGAGGTCCCGACGCCACCCGCGGAGGATGAATTCGTTTTCTCGGGTAGAGCCGGGACCTCCGGGCCCGGCTTGATCAAACTTGAAAATCACCGGTGTCGTATTGGGCTTCTTCGTGATGCAATTCGCCCCGCGGAAAAACTCCCGCACGACGTGCCGTTCTGGGTGCGGTGGGGGAGTTTTTTTTCGTCACGCTCTGCGCGCTGCCGCGCGGCGTCGATTCGCTGTGCCGGCCCGAGGTCGCGCCGACCTTGCTCGCGGCGGTGCGGGCCTATCATGAGCGGGAAATCTGGTATGCGCGGCTGGCGGTCCTCATGCCGGATCACCTGCACGCGCTGCTGGTTTTTCCGCCGGAGCGGCGGATGCGCACGGTCGTGGCGCAGTGGAAGAGCTACACGGCGAAACACACGGGCGTGACGTGGCAGCGGGATTTTTTCGATCACCGGCTGCGCGGGGATGAATCACTGGACCTGAAGGTCGAGTATGTGCGGCGGAATCCGGTGCGGGCGGGATTGGTCGCGCGGGCGGAGGAGTGGTCTTGGGTGTTTGAGGCGGAGACGGGGATTCGGAACGCCGGGCCGGCAGGCACGGACGCCGGGCGCCACCCTCAGAGATGAAAGGGCGATGCGTGGGTAGAGCCGGGACCTCCGGGCCCGGCTGGGTCGGGTGTGCGTTTCGCGTTCGGGCACGGGCGGCCCGGAGGTCCGCCCGCTACCTTACAGGTTCCAACGGACGCCGATCGTCGCGGCCCAGTCGGAATATTCGTTGTAGTCGAGGCGTAGATTCGAGTCGCCGTTGTAGCCGTGGCGCGGGGCGCTGAGGGCGTTTTGGACTTCGGTGTAGATCGTCCAGCGGCGGAGAAATTTGTAGCTCGCAGTGAGATCGAGTTCGGTGCTCGGGGACTCGGTGCGCGCGAGGGCGTAGAGATTATCGGTCGCGAGATCGAAGACGGTGCGGCTGCGGCGGTGGGCGGCGGCGCGGAGGCGGAGGCCATTCTTTTCGTAGTAGAGACTCGCGTTGACGGTCTCCTTCATCTGGTCGAAGAGCGGGATCTTGATGCCAGCGAGGCGCGGGAGGCCGGTGTCGAGCGAGGAGTCGGTGCGCGTGAGATTGACGGTGATGCCGAGACCGTCGAAGGGCGCGGGCAAAAAGCGTAGCGGCTGATCAAAGGCGAATTCGACGCCGGTGAGTTTGCCGCCGCGGGCGTTGCGCTCCTGCGTGATCTGGGTGTTGGGCTCGCCCTCGAAGAGCTCACGCTGAGTGGAGCGATAGACGTTGTTTTTGTAATCCTTGTGGAAGAGGCCGAGCGAGACGTAGCCGGTGCTGCCGAGATAGTAGTCGAAGGAAAGATCGTAGTTGCGCGAGGTGACGGGCTTGAGGTCGAGGTTGCCGCGGCTGACGACGTCGGTGCTGGTGTTGATCGTGGCGCGGGGGTTGAGCTGGTTGAAAGTCGGGCGCGCGATGGACTCGGTGTAGGCGGAGCGGATGACGAAGTTTTTCGAGGCGTCGTAGCGGGCGTGCAGGCCGGGGAGCACTTCGGTGTAGCTACGGACGGGCTGGATGCGACCGACGACGCCATCGACGACGGCCCAAGTCTTGAACTTGATCGCGGTGCGCTCGGCGCGGAGGCCGGCGAGCACGGTGAACTTGCCCGAGGTGAACTGGCCCTCGGCGTAGGCGGAGGAAACGTCTTCCCACGCAGCGTAGTCGCCGAGCTGGCTGTTCAGGGTGTTGCTGGCGAGCGGCGTCACGAGGCCGCGGGAGATGAGCAACTCGCCGACTTCGCGGACTTTCTTCGGATCGATGAAGTAGCCGAAGTCGTAGTGGCCGTCGGCGGTGGCGCCGTTTTTTGCACCGTAGTCAGCGAGGACGGACGGGATGTCGGCCTGACCAGCGTAACCGAGGAGCGTCCAGTTGGTGTTCTGGTTGAAGGAGCGGACGATCTCGTCGCGGTCGCGGGACTTGGTGCGGTATTTCGCGCCGGCTTTGAACCAGCCGTTGAGGCCCGCGAGGGTGGCGGGGCGCTTGGCGTCGAGGGCGAGGTTCCACTCGTCGTCGGTGTAGTTGCGCGTGCCGCGGACGAGGCTGCGCATTTGATAGGCGCCGGCGGCGGAGGGCGTGAGGCGGTCGAGCGTGGTCGTGATGACGGGGAAGCGGGCGGAGCCGGGCGTGATGGTGTAACCGTTGGTGGAGGTGGCGCGCTGAAACTGCCCCTGCACGCCGGTATCGAGCCCGCCGTCGAACTCGCCGCGGTTGTAGCCGATGAGGGTGGTGACGGTGAAGTCGCCGAACTTCGACTCGCTGTCGAAGGCGAGCGTGCCGGTCTCCTGCTGCTCGTCGAAGCTGCGGGCTTCCTTGCGGAGCGTGTTGTTGGGCGACGCGATGCTTGTATAGGTGTCGCCGGTGACGACCGTCGTGCCAACGGTGTTGGTGGGCGTGAGGGAGAGCGGGAAGAAAATCTGCTGGCGCTGGCGGCCGCGGTTGGTCTCGCGGGTGTTGAGGCCGGCGTAGAGACGGAGCTTGTGCTCGGCGGTGGGGCGGAACTCGAGCGAGCCGTTGAAGCCGCGGCTCGTCATGTCGTCGAAGAAATGCTGGAGCACATAGGAATCCATGAGGAAGGGCGACGCGGCGGTGCCGAGCCCGTTCCAACCGGTGGTGCTGTTGCGCTGCTTGACGAAGGTGCGGTCGCGGTAGTTGGCCGAGACGGAGAAGCCCCATTGGCGCGAGGAACCGAGGAGGTCGGAGTAGCTCACGGCGCCTTCGCGCGAAGGGTTTTCAAAGGGGTAGCCGTAGTAGTCGGAGAGGATGGATGAGTAGCCGAGGGCGAATTTCGCGGAGGCGGTGCGGCCGTCGCGGCTGAAAGCGCTGCGGGTCTTGATATCGACGGCGCCGCCGAGCGAGTCGGCGTCCTGGTCGGGGCGGAGGGCCTTGGTGACCTCGATCTGGTCGGCGACATCGGAGGAGATGACGTCGAGGGGGACGCGGCGCGTGATGCCGTCGAAGTCCGTGACGTTGACCCTCATGCCGTTTACGGTGACGGCGTTGAAATCGGCGCTCATGCCGCGGACGGTCACGTAGCGGCCCTCGCTGCCGCCGGTGTCGCGGTCAGTCTCGACGGTGACGCCGGGGAGACGCTTCACGGCGTCGGCGATGTTCTTGTCGGGGAACTGGCCGGAGAAATCGGCGGAGATGATGTTGGTGAGGTTCTGGGACGCGCGCTGCTGATTGAGCGCGCGGGCTTGGCCGGTGCGGGTGGCCTCGACGGTGACGGCGGCGAGCACGACCGCGTTGTCGCCGAGCGAGAGCGCGAGGCGCACGGGCGCGGCGGGAGGCGCGAGCAGCGTGATGGTCTGGGATTTCGGCGGCAGGCCGAGGTAGTCGAGCGCGAGCGTGTAGCTGCCGGCGGGCGCGGTGAACGTGAACTCGCCATTCGTGTCGGTGGTGGTGCGGAGCGGCGCGACCGCGGAGGAGGGCGTCGGCGTGAGGGTGACGCTCGCACCGCGGAGGACAGTTTGCGTGGCGGCGTCGGTCACGCGGCCGGAAAGCGTGGCAGGCGCGGGCTGGGCGCGGACGAGTCCCGTGGCGACGAGGGCGAGTGTGAGTAGTGCAATCGGGCGAAACAGGCGGTGCATGGTGAGGGGAGAGTAGCAGGAAGCGCGGGCACGCGCATACCACCAAGGGAGTATTCAGGGGCGTGAGGTCATGAGGCCAACAACGCGGGCGCGGCGGGCGGATGAAACGCACTGGTTTTTGTCCCGGTTTCGGGCCAGTCTCACGCATCTCCATGCGCCCGCTCTTCCCGGTTTTCTCCACCGTCGCTTTTGTGTGCGGCGTCGTGTCGCTCCACGCCGCCGCCGACAAAAACTGGTCGGCGTATCTCGGCGACGCGGGCGCGACACACTACTCCACGCTCACGCAGTTGACGCCGGCCAATGTCGCGGGACTCAAGCCGGCGTGGACGTATCGCAGCGGCGGGGCCGACGCCAACAACCGCTCGCAGATCCAGTGCAACCCGCTCGTGATCGAGGGCGTGCTCTACGGCACGTCGCCGAAGCTCGTGCTCTTCGCGCTCGATGCCGCGACGGGGCGCGAACTCTGGCGCTTCGATCCGTTTCCGCCCGGTGGCACGGCGGGCGCCGGCGGCGTCAATCGCGGGCTCGCGTGGTGGCAGGAAGGAGCCGAGCGCCGGCTGATGTTTTCCGCGGGCCGCTACCTGCACGCCATCGATCCGGCGACCGGGAGGCCGATTCCGAGCTTCGGCGTCGAGGGCCGGATCAACCTGCTCGACGGCCTCGACCGCGATGTGACCGGGATGTCACTCACGGCGAACACGCCCGGCGCGATTTTCCGCGATCTCATCATCATGCCGATGCGACTGGCGGAGACGCTGCCGGCGGCACCGGGGCACATTCGCGCGTTTGACGTGCGCACGGGCGCGCGCCGTTGGATTTTCCACACGATTCCATTTCCCGGCGAGCCGGGCCACGAGACCTGGCCGGCCGATGCGTGGGAAAAAGGCGGCGCGGCGAATTGCTGGGCCGGCCTCGTGGTCGATCAGGCGCGCGGGATCGCGTTTGTGCCGACGGGCTCGGCGGCTTTCGACTTCTGGGGCGGCGACCGCCACGGCGACAATCTTTACGCCAACTGTCTGATCGCGCTCGATGCCGCGACCGGAAAACGGAAATGGCATTTTCAATTCGTGCACCACGATATCTGGGACCGCGACTTGCCCGCGCCGCCGGTGCTCTGCGAGGTGATGCGCGGCGGAAAAAAAATCGCCGCGGTCGCGCAGGTCACGAAGTCGGGCCATGTGTGGGTCTTCGACCGAGAAACGGGCGAGTCGCTTTTCCCGTGGCGCGAGGAGCCGGTGCCGAAGTCGCTGCTCGCGGGCGAAAAAACGGCGCCCACGCAGCCGCGGCCGCTTAAGCCCGAGCCCTTTGCGCGGCAGCTTTTCACCGAAGCGGAGGTGACGAACCTCTCGCCCGAGTCGCATGAGGCGGTGCTGAAGCGCCTGCGCGCCGCGAGCCCGCACGTGCCCTTCGATCCGCCGAGCGAGCGCGGCACGATTGTGCTGCCGGGCTTCGACGGTGGCGCGGAGTGGGGCGGCCCGGCCGTCGATCCGCGCGGCGTGCTTTATGTGAACGCCAACGAGATGGCGTGGATTCTCACGATGGTGCCGGCGAAAACCACGGCGCCCGCGGGCTCCGGCGCCGCGCTCTACCAGCAGTTCTGCATGTCGTGCCACGGTGTGAACCGCGAGGGCAACGCCGGGCAGAACATCCCGCCGCTCGGCCCGGTCGCGCAGAAAATGAAATCCGCCGACGTGCTCGCGCTCTTCGCGACCGGTAAGGGTGTGATGCCGTCGTTTGGATTTTTGCCCGATGAGCAGAAGCGGGCGCTCGCCGATTTCATCCTCGGCCTCACCCCTCCCGCCGCCGCCCCCGCGACCGGCAAGTCCGCGGCACCGGCCACGCGCAGTCCTTACGCGACGACCGGCTACAACCGCTTCTTCGATCCCGAGGGTTATCCCGCGCTGCGTCCGCCGTGGGGCACGCTCAGCGCGATCGACCTCAACACCGGCGAATACCTTTGGAAGAAACCCCTCGGCGAATTTCCCGCGCTGACGGCACGTGGCATTCCGCCGACCGGCGCGGAAAACTACGGCGGCCCGGTCGTGACCGCCGGTGGCGTGCTCTTCATCGCCGCGACCAAGGACGAAAAATTCCGCGCCTTCGACGCGAAGACCGGGGAAAAGCTTTGGGAGGTTGCGCTCCCCGCCGCCGGCTACGCCACCCCCGCGACCTACAGCGTCAACGGCCGCCAGTTCGTCGTGATCGCCTGTGGCGGCGGAAAAATCGGCACCAAGTCCGGCGACACCTACGAGGCGTTTGCGCTGCCGTAATGTGGGTGCGAAGACCGCCGGGAATCTGACTTCGCCTTGGACGATCAGCCTTCTACGTGGATGCGATTCGCTGCGGTCATAGTGTGCAGCTCAAACCTATGTTAGGCGTTGCGGCCTTTCGGAATTGAGTCATCGAATCGGAATTCCTACGGTGATACGCGACTCTCCGACGGGTGGAGCGTAGCAAAGCTGGCCACCGCCCTGCGCAACAACGCAACCGCCGTCAGGCTCGTAAATCTGCCAGCTCTCGTAGCCGGAAGAAGACGAAAGAACCTCCAGACGGAATGGAGGGTCGAAATGGATAATGAGGTCTGAGGTGCCGTCACGAATCTCAACGCGCTGAATGGTGGCACCAGCAAGGATAGAAAGGATGCGTGAGGCTGCATCAACCGGCGCTGGCAGCCCGAACTGCTGTCCGTGGTCTTCGCCCGTGACCGCAATGCGTCCGTCTCGGATGAGGCGCCAAAGCGACTCTGTGGTGATGCTACCGGAACTACTGAGCCGGAACTGCCAGAAGACTGATGAGGTCTCCGACACGTCCGCGATGTGCTGTCCGTGCATCCAGCGGAAATCTAGGTGTTCGTTCATGGGAGACGCGTAGCAACGCCTAACATTGCTTTAGCTGCACGCCAACAACGGCGTGGTGTCGCATAACACCGGACGGTCTTCACGGCTCATGGATGGCGAAGTTTGTGAAACGCTGCATTTTGTCGACACGATTGCCTGGCGCGTCGCTTCGGCTTTTCCGACTGCGCAGCGGGCCAAAGGCTCGTTCAACAATTACCTCAGCGTGATTTCCCCCGTTGCGATCCGATGCAAAAACAGCGCGACGATTTGCGCGCGGGTCGCCATTGTGGGGATGACGATGAACTCGCGCGCGCTGTGGAGGTGATCGCCGATGGGGCCGATGCCGTCGAAGGTGGGGAGGCCGGACTCGGCGAGGAAATTGCCATCGGAGGCGCCGCCGGTGTGAACCCACGAGAACGGCGCGAGGCCGACATCGTGCGCGGCGCGCTGCCATTCGGGAAAGAGTTTTTCCTCGAGCGGTAGGCATTCCTTCGGCGGGCGGTTGAAGCGGAGGTCGAGCTCGAGCCGCAGCCCCTCGCGGGCGTTGATGGCGGCGGCGAGTTGTTCGAGGCGCGCCGTGAGCACGGCGCGGTCAGACATTTTGGTGACGCGCAGATCGAGTTCGGCCGTGGCGAAGTCGGGCACGACGTTGGTCGCCGGGCCGCCGCCGCGAATGTTGGCGACGTTGACCAAGACGCCGGGCAGCTCGGCGGGGAGCTGGCTCGCGGCCTGAAGAAATTCCCCGAGCGCGAGGATGGCGTTGCGCGCATCGCTCGGAACTTTGGCGGCGTGACCGGCCCGGCCGTGGCAGCGCGCGACGACACCGCCGGTGCCCTTGCGCGAGTGCACGATGTCGCCGTTCGGTCGCGTGGGCTCGAAGACGAAGCCGAAGTGGGCGCGTTTCGCCGCGGTGACAAAGTGTGCGCGACTGCCATGTGAACCGGTTTCCTCGTCGGGTGTGAGTAGGACTTCCCACCCGATTTCGCCGGCGTGCGGCGTCTGCTCGAAAGCCTGGAGCGCGGCGAGCATCGTGATGATACCGCCCTTCATGTCGGTCACGCCCGGGCCGTTGACGCGCTCGGCGTCGAGCCAGCGGCATTGTTGAAACGGGTCGGCCTCCTCATAAACGGTGTCGAAGTGGCCGCTGAAAAGCAGCTGCGTGCGTGCCTCGGGCCGCAGCCGGATCCGCAGCGCATCGGCGGTGCCGGGGCAGGGCAGTTCCTCCAGCTGCGCGCCGGGAAACCGGGAGAACTTCGCCCGCAACGCATCGAGCATCCGGTCGAGCCCGGCGCGGTGGCCCGAGCCGGAATTGATGTCAGCCCAGCGGATGAGCAGCTCGGCCAGCTCGGGCGTGCGGGCCGGAAGATTCGCGATGGAAGCGGGGACGGTCATGCAGGAAATGAAAACGCTAACGGGCCGCGCGGCCCGAGGTCGATGGCGAGTTTTGCGAAAGCGAATTCAGATGTAGGGCGGGGTCGCCGAACCCCG
>JANNEY010000532.1:0-8220 GCA_031379235.1 Opitutaceae bacterium
GTGCGCTCCGCGCGCGGCATGGGCAGGTCCGCCCGCGTTTGCCGCGCGCGGAGCGCACGGCCCACCCTGCCAACTCATCGTTCCGGCTTAGAAACGCGTCGTCAGGCCGACGCGGACGGCGCGGGGCGACCCGGGCGTGATGTTGGTGTTGCTGTGCGCGGTCGCGGAGTAGTCGCGGTCGAGGAGGTTCTCGACGTTGAGCTGCGCTCTGAGGCGGGCGCTCACGCGGCAGAACAGCGCGGCGTCGAAGCGCACGAAGCTCGGCAGGCGCACGGTGTTGTCGGTGGAGGCGAAAATCGCGTCGCGGTAAATCGTGCCGAGGCCGAGGCCCCACCGACGATTCACGTCGTAGCGGTGCCAGAGGGAAAACGTGTGGCGCGGGAGCTGGGCGAGGCGCGCTCCGGCCACGATGGTCGCGGACTGCGTCGTTCGGATCGTGCCGTCCTGATAGGCGTAGCCGCCGACCACGCTCCAGTTGGCGGTGAGGCGGCCCGTGACGCCGAACTCGATGCCCTTGGCGCGCTGGCCGTCCGCGAGCAGGGACTTCGTGGGATCGGTCGGGTCGGTGATGACGACCTTGCTCCGGTCGAGGAGGTAGGCGGCGGCGGTGAAGGCAAGGTCGGGCCGGAGATCCCATTTGGCGCCGAGCTCGTAGTTCGTGAATTCCTCGGGAGCGAGCGAGCGGTTGGTGAGACTGAGAGAGGACAACTGCTCGCCGGCGCGGGGCACATGGGACAGGCTGTGGCTGACATAGAATGAGACGTGCTCCGCAGGCTTGAAGATCAGGCCGGCGCGCGGCGAGACCACGGTGTCATCGCTGTCCACGGTGGCGGCAGTGCGGTGGTTGCGGAAGTCGACGGAAAATTTTTCGAGGCGCACGCCGATGATGGCCTGGAGCTGCGGGAGAAACGTGATCTGATCCTGCGCATAGACGGCCACGGTCCGGGCGACGCCGTGGTTGTTGGCATCGGTGGCGTTGGGCAGGAAGGTCAGCGGCAGCGTCGTGCGCGGATTGCCGAGCGGCACGCTGACGGAAGTGGTCGTCGGGCTAAGCGTCGTGAAATAGCCGGTGAGGCGCAGATTCTCGGTTTCCTGCCGCGCGAGCTCGAGGCCGGCGAGTGCTTGGTGCTGCATGGAGCCGGTCGCGAACGGGAACACCACATCGGTCTGGTTGAACAGATTGTCGCGGTCGGTCGCGTTGTTGTAGGCGGAGATCGCGACGGTGGTGCCGGCGGCGTTTACGGCCCCGGGAAAGACGTTCTGGTAGAATTTTTCGTAGCGGCCGAAACGCGTGTGGTTCCGCAGCGTGATTTTGTTGGCGAACTTATGATCGAGCATGGCGAACGCGGTGTTCGCGGTCGCGTCGCTCTGGCTTTGCGCGGGATCGCCGAAGAAGGTCGAGGCGGCGGATTTCACGGGGCGGCCTTGGAAGGACGATACGCCGCGGTCGGCTACGCGTCCGTCGCGGAAGTGCTCGATGCCGGCGCGCAGGGTGGTGCGGGGGGCGAGGCGCCACGCGACGGTGGGATTCACGCCGTGGCGCCGCAGCGTGACATCGTCGCGGTAGCTGTCGGCGTCCTCGAAGAGCGCGGTGACACGGAAGGCGAGGGCGGGCGTGACCGCCTCGCCGAGGTCGAGCGTGGCGCGAACTTGGTTCCACGAGCCGAACTGGAGCGACAGCTCGCGCGTGGTCGCGCCGTTGGCCTGCCTGGTGACGCGATTGACGAGGCCGCCCGAGCCGCCACGGCCGAAAATCATCGCGTTGGGCCCCTTGAGCACCTCGACGCGATCGACGGTGTAGAGGTCGCGGAAATATTGCACGTCGTCGCGGATGCCATCGACGAAGAAGTCGGCTGTCGTGCTGTTGCCGCGCAGGACGGGCGTATCGCGGTTGCCCTCGCCCTGCGCGATGCCGGCGCCCGGCACATAGCGCGTCACATCGCCGATGCTGTGCATCGCCTGATCGTCGATCAATTCGCGGGTGACGACGCTGATGGCCTGGGGCACGTTGACGAGGGCGGTGTCGGTCTTGGTGGCGGTGATCGTGCGCGGCGTCGCGTAGCTCGTGGGGTTGCGCTCACCGTTGACCTCGAATTTTTCCAACTGCACCGCCGCCTCCTTCGGCGGGAGGTAGCTGGGCGTGGTCGGCGTTTGCGCGAAGGCAGCGGGGGCGAGGTTTGGCGTGACCATCAGCGCGACAAGGAAGAGGGCGGCGGGAGCGGCGGCTTTCATGGGAAAGCCGGAGTATCGCAGAACGCGCCCGCGGAATTCCACCCGACGGCGGCGTATTTCTACCTGCGCGCGGTCAATTGAAAGATCTTCGGGTTGACCCCGAACTGGAGGCGGAACGCTGCGGCGAAATTGCTCGGGTTGCTGTAGCCCACGATCGCGGCGGCTTCCAGCACGGTGGTCTCGCCGGCGGCGAGCAGGCCGTGGGCATGTTCGAGGCGGCGGGCGCGCAGGTAGGCGAAGGGCGTCGTGTGGAAGACTTGGCGGAACCCGCGCTTGAGGGTTGTCTCGCTCAGGCCGACCTCGCGTGCGAGGGCGGGCAGCGCCGGCGGCGTCTCGAAGCGGCGCTTGAGGATCTCGGCTGCGGCGTGGATGCGATCGGCAAGGGCGCGCGTGATCGGGCCGGTGGGTGGCGAGGCGGAGTTGGCGAGCGCAGTGAGAAATTCGAGCAGCAAATCGTGACCCCGGGCCGTGAGCGCCATCGCACGGAATGAGCCGGCAAAGGGACAACTCAGGATCGATTCTGCGGCGAAGCGGGCTGCGGGGGTGAGCGGCAGCGTGATGGCGGGCGCGGCTGGTGCACGCAGAAGCGCGGCGCCAGGGGTCGCATCACCCGCGAGCAGATCGCGAAGCGCGGCGGCCTCGAGCGCGATGCAGGCGCAGAACGCGGCGGGCGGCGGCGCGGTGGTCACGCGCGCCGGGAGAAAAAACATCGCGCCCGCTTCGGTGCGCGCGGGCGGCACCAAAAAAGCAAAGTGCGCCGCCGCCGTCGAATCGACGGCCGCGGCAAGTCCCGGCGCCCAGCGCAAGGTGACGCCGGGGCCGAGCGGATGCTGGCCGATAGGAGAGGATGGGAGTGGGATGGCGGGCATGACGCCGCGCGGCGAACGCGCGGGGCGGAAACCGAAGCGTCCGGGCGGCGCGCGAATCACTCGCGGCTCTCCGCCTTCCGGGGAAGCGCGGCATCACGCTCGTCTTCCTCCCCGGCCGGACGGGGACGTGATGGAGGCGGCGACGCGCCCACGGCGAGAAGAATCTTTGCGGCCGCGCCGGGACCCACGCGGAACTTGTCCTCGACGGACCGCACCCGGGTCCGTTTAACAACGCCCATGGCCGACACGCTCCGCGTCAACCTCGGTGAACGCAGTTACCCGATCCATTTCGGGTCGGATTTGCGCGCCGACGTGCGAGCCGCAGTCGCGGCCCTCGCGGCGGCCGGGCGTCGCGTGGCGGTCGTGACGGATCAGCGCGTGGCGGCGGCGCAGGTGGAGGCGTTGCGCGCGATGTTCAGCGATGTCCCGGTGCTCTCACTTGAGGCGGGCGAGGGGACGAAGTCGCTCGCTGGTCTCGGTCGTGTGCTCGATTTTCTCGCGGGTGCGAAATTGGATCGCGGGGGCGCGCTGTTCGCCGTCGGCGGCGGCGTGATGGGCGACCTCGGGGGATTTGCGGCCGCGAGCTATCTGCGCGGGATCGATTTTTATCAGGTGCCGACTACGCTGCTGGCCATGGTGGACAGTTCGGTCGGCGGCAAGACGGGCATCAACATCGCCGCGGGCAAGAACCTCGTCGGCGCGTTTCACCAGCCGAGGGGCGTGTTCATTGCCACGAGCCTGCTGGCGACGCTGCCGCCGCGGGAATTCGCCGCGGGCATGGCCGAAGTGATTAAGTATGGCCTGCTTGGCGATGCGGAGTTGTTGGCCCAGCTGGAGAAAACGCCGCTCACCGTCGCCAGCGTCGAGCTGGCGGCCGTCGTGCGGCGCTGTTGCGCGCTGAAGGCGCGCATCGTCGAGGCCGACGAACGCGAGACCGCACAGGAAGGCGGGCGCGCGCTCCTCAACCTCGGCCACACCTTTGGCCACGCGATCGAAAATGCCGCGGGCTACGGCGAGTATTTGCACGGCGAAGCCGTCGCGATCGGATTGGTCGCGGCGGCGCGGCTCTCGCAGAAAATGGGCTGGGTGGCCGCGAACGATGTGGCGCGGGTCGAGCGCGTGGTGGCGGCGCATGGCCTGCCGGTTCGGCTGCGGGCGCCGCTGGCCTACACCGAACTTCACGCGGCGATGACCCGGGACAAGAAAGTGCGCGCTGGCGGCCTGCGTTTCGTGGTGTTGAAAAAACTCGGCGAAGCCGCGACCCAGGGTGACATCGCGCCGGAGTGGGTGGCCGCGAGTTTTCGTGCAGTGGGCGCCGGCTGAAGATGAGCGCGCGACACACCCGCATCCCACGAAAAGCCGGGGCAGGCGGAGTCGCGGAGTTTTTTCGTGTGCTTCGGGTGAATCGTGGGCAAGTTGGTTGAACCATGTCAGCGATCGACGAGGGTATTGTCCGCGAATATTTCGAGCAAAACGGATTTCTTGTCCGTCAGGCCCGCAAGTATCAGGTGCAGTCCCGGCGCAAGCTCGCGGACGAGGAGATCGATTTGATGGTGTTTAATCCTTCCTGGGATCGCACCGCGCGGAAGCCCGATTTTTTTCTTTTCTCGAACGAGCTGCCCTTCGTGCAGAAGGCGATCGTGGCGGTGAAGGGCTGGCACACCGGCGTGTTCAGCCCGACGATGCTCAAGAGCAGCCCGGAGATTTTCAGTTTTCTCCAGAAGAACGTGCTCAAAGAGGCGGCGCGATTCTTCCCTTCGGACGCGGGCGTTGAAGCACCGGGCACGCTCACGAAAATTCTGGTGCTGCCGAGCCTGCCCACGGCTGAGCCGTTTCGCTCGCAGAGCGTCGAAATGCTGAAGCAGGCCGGCGTCGATGCGATCATCTCGTTTCGCGCGATGCTCCTCGACCTGCTGGAAAAGATCGAAATCAACCAGAACTACAGCAAGAGCGACACGCTGCAGGTGATGCGCCTCCTGAAAAACTACGATCTGCTCAAAGACACGCAGCTCGATTTGCTCAATGAGCGTGGGGGCGTTGGGCCCACGCGGCGGGTGCGCGTGGCGAACTGATCATGGCGACGACGATTCATCCCACCGCGCTCGTGGAGCCCGGCGCGCAGCTCGGCACCGATTGCGAAATCATGGCCCACGCGATCGTGTCGAAGCACTGTGTGCTCGGCGACCGCGTCGTGGTGCATCCCTTTGCCGTCATCGGCGGTGATCCGCAGTATTTGAAATTCGACCGGGCGACGGCCGCGGGCGTGCGCATCGGCGCCGGCACGGTGCTGCGCGAGTACGTCACGGTGAACCGTTCGATCCAGGCGGGAAAAAACACGGTGATTGGTGACGGGTGTTTTCTGATGGCGGCGAGCCACGTCGCGCATGATTGCGAATTGGGCAGCAACGTCATCCTTGCCAACGCGGCCCTGCTCGCGGGCCACGTGAGCGTTGGCGATCACACCTTTCTCGGCGGTGGCGCGGCCGTGCATCAGTTCTGCCGCATCGGCGAAAGCGTGATGGTCGCTGGCCACGCGGCGATTACGCGCGACGTGCCGCACTTCACGATGGTGGCCGAGCGGGACGACGTGATTGGGTTCAACGCCGTCGGCTTGAAGCGCCGCGGTTTCAGCCGTGGCACGATCGCGGAGCTGAAGGCGGCGTTTCACGACGTGTATTTCACGCCGGGCAATATCCGCGACGTCGCGGCGGCCCGGCTCACGGCGGGGGCGTTTGAGGCGGCGGAAGCGAAGCGTTTTCTGGAATTCTTCGCCGGCGGGAAACGCAGTTTCGCGCGTCCACGGCGGGCCAAGGCCGGGGCGGACGCTCAAACCGATTAAACGCGGGGACCGCGGAGGATGCGGAGCAAATGGCTCCCAAGCATCCTTTCTCCGCGACCCCTGCGACCTGCGCGTTGAAAAATATCGAAACCAAAAAATTGGCCTTCACCTGTGGCGACCCGGCCGGGGTCGGCCCGGAAATTATCGCGGCGTGGCTGGCGGCAAATCGCGAGGCGGCGTGTGATGTTGCAGTGATCGGTCCGGCGCAGTGGCTCGCGACCCTTGACACCACGGCGCAGAAAATCGCCGTGGGTCCGTCAGAATTTTCCGCGACGCCCGGTCGACCGAGCGCCGTGGGCGCGAGTGTGGCGTGGGCCGCGATGGAGCGGGCGGCCACCGGCGGTAAGACCGGCGAGTTCTGCGGCGTGGTGACGGGGCCCGTGAGCAAGGCGGAGCTCGCCGCCATCGGCTACGCATTTCCAGGTCAGACGGAGTTTTTCGCCGCGCGCTGGGGGGGGGAGCCGGTGATGGCGTTTTGCGGAGGAAAGCTGCGCGTCGTGCTGGCGACGTGGCACGTGCCGCTGCATGAAGTGCCCGGACGGCTAAGTCCCGCGTTGCTGCGCCGCACCGTGGCGGCGGCCGATGCGCTTTGTCGCGCCGAAGGCATCGCCGCGCCGCGGATCGGAATCTGTGGGCTGAATCCGCATGCCGGTGAAGGTGGGCTCCTCGGTCGTGAGGAACTCGACTCCATCGAGCCAGCCTTGGGGCAGATTCGCGGCGATTTTCCCGGACTCTCACGGTGCGAGCCCGGTGACACGCTTTTCGCGCGCCAACTCCGCGGCGAATTCGACGCGGTGATCGCGCTCTATCATGACCAAGGCCTCGCGCCACTGAAGGTGATCGACTTCGACGAGGCGGTGAATGTCACCCTCGGCTTGCCGCACGTGCGCACGAGTCCCGATCACGGCACGGCGTTTGGGATCGCGGGCAAGGGCCGCGCGCGCGCGACCAGTTTCACCAATGCGGTGGCGGTCGCACGGCGGTTGATCGCCTGCCGGGCGTGACGCGCCAGTTCCACGTCGCCGGCCCGTGTTCTCCAAAAAACTCGCGGTGATTCAAATTGAGCGAAGGCTCGTGACGCGTGATTGTGCGCAAACGAAAATGAGCAATGCCATGACCATGTCCGGACTTTTTCGCCTCGGCGGGCAGGCCTTGATCCTCTTCGGCCTTGCCCTGCCTCTGGCCGGGTTTGGCCAAACGCAGCCGACGGGCGACGACGATTTCGGGACGCTGCAGGCCGAGGTGAAGACGGCTTTCAAGGAAAAGGTCTCCCCGTTTGTGAAGACCTACTGCCTCGCCTGTCACAGCAACCGGAAGTCGAAGGGCGGAGTCAATTTCGAGTCCGGACTCAAATACCCCGGCAATGCCGGCTTCGCCAAACACTGGAAGCAGGGCGTCATTAACGTGAAGGCCCACGACATGCCGCCGGACGATGCCGAGAAGCAGCCGACCGACGCGGAACGCCAGATGTTCGTGGAGTGGATTGGCAAGTTGAAGTTCCTCAGCCCGCCCGATCCCGGCCCGTTTGTGATCCGGCGTCTGAACAAGGTGGAGTATGGCAACACCCTCCGCGATCTCTTCGGCGTCGATCCGGCGGTCGCGCGCGAGTTGCCGGATGAGGTGTTCGGCGAGGGCTACCTCAACACGCTTTCTCCCCTGCAGTCGGAGCAATATCTCGGCATCGCCAACGCGGTCCTCGATCGCCTTCTCGCTCCCGCCGGCGCGCCGCCGACCGCCATGCAACAGCGTCTCTTCGGTGAAGCTCCGGCACCCGGCGCCGATGCTCGCGTGGCTGCGCGCACGGTCGCTCGTTCACTCGCCCGCAGCGCCTATCGTCGCCCGCCTTCGGAGACGGAGGTGGATGTGTTGGTGGGCGTGTTCGATCTCGGTCGAGAAAACAAGCTCTCCCACTTCGCGGCGTTGCGCCTGATGCTGAAGGCGATCCTCGTTTCGCCGCAGTTCCTCTACATCACGCCGGCCACCGAAGCCGAGCCGGGCCGCAAGGTGGTTCTGCTCGATGACTACCAGCTGGCGTCGCGCCTCTCGTATTTCTTGTGGGCCACCATGCCCGATGCCGAGCTCTCGGCGCTGGCCGACAGCGGTAAACTTCACGAGCCGGCGATGCTGCAGGCGCAGGTGAAGCGCTTGCTGGAGGATCCGCGGTCGCGCGCGTTGTTTGACGGGTTCGGTGCGCAGTGGCTCACCGTCGGCGAACTGGAAACCAAGACCTTCGACACCGCCAAGTTTCCCCAAATGACCGCCGCCATGCGCGCGGCGATG
>JANNEY010000569.1:0-9109 GCA_031379235.1 Opitutaceae bacterium
GGTGGGGGGGTTTCGGGGGGTTGCGGGACGGGCTTGGTTGTCGGGGGGGGGCGCCGACCCCCGCGGTTTTGGAGCCGAATCGTTATTTCGGGGTGGGGGGTTTCCCGGCGCCCCCCCCCTACAATAAAAAGCCTCCGACATGAGTCGGAGGCTTCGTCTGTTCGAAGGAAATTCTTCCGCAGTAAATTACTTCTTCGCCGGCATCGCCGGAGCGGCGATCGCGGCAGCCTTGATGTCGAGCAATTCGACGTCGAAGATGAGCGTCGAGCCGGGTGGAATGCCGGGCCGGCCGTCATCGCCGTAGGCGAGATGCGCGGGGACGTAGAGTTTGATTTTGCCGCCCTTGTTCATCTTCTGGATGCCCTCGGTCCAGCCGGGGATCACTTGATCGAGCGGGAATTCGGCGGGCTCGCCGCGCTGCACGGAACTGTCGAAAACGGTGCCATCGATCAGCGTGCCGGTGTAGTGGACCTTCACGGTCTCAGTCGCCTTGGGCGCCGCGCCGTCGCCCGCCTTGGTGATTTCGTAGCGCAGGCCGCTGGGCAGTTCGACGATGGCCTTGTTTTCCTTGAGCTTGGTGAAGTAGGCGGCGGTCTCGCCCTGGTTCTTGTTCTTCAGCTTGCCGAGATAGGACTGCTGCTTCTTCTGCATGAACTCATCCATCGCGGGACCGATCTTCTCGAGTTCGAAGGGCGACTCTTTGCCGGAAGCGGCGAGCGAGAGACCCTTGATGAGCGTGGCGACTTCCTCGGCGGTAAATTCGAGCTCGGTGAGACCCACGCGTTTGCCGATGAACCAGCCGAACTCCTCGATCAGCTGCGCGTCGGTGTAGGCGGGCTTGGCGGGCGCCGCGGGGGCGGCAGGCGCGGTGGCCGGGAGATTGACTTTGACTTCCGGCGTCTGGGCGACGGCGAGGCCGGCGGCGACGAGGGAAAGCGTGACGATATACTTCAGTTTCATGCGTGGATAAGAGCGATTAGAGTAACGGCCGGACCGGCTTTGTGCCGGAAAAGTTTTTACCACTGCCATCCGCTACTCCTGAAAGCAATCCCGATCTCCCTGGATATCGCCGCTTGAACCAATCTGCGGGTTGCGCCATCACCGCCCTCCAACGCGCATGAATCCCGAACAATTTTGGACGAGCCAGGACGGACAGATTCTGGCGGTGAAGAACAAGGACGAGCGCTCCGTCACGCTCACCCTCGGATTCTGGCCGCGGAATCCGACCGAGTTCGAGGCGCTGAAACCGCACGTCGGGGCGCTGAAATTTAGCGAGCGCAGCTCGATGGCACGCATCGGCATCGAGATGCTCACCCATGGTCAGCCGCGCGCGGAGGGGAACCGGATCGAGCTGGAGGCCGAGGCCTTCATCTACGACGGCAGTTTCCCCAATGCCGGCTACTGGAAAAAACTCATGCGCGTCGGCGCCCCCGTCGGCCGGCTTTTCTATGCGCCGGTGACGGCCAAGCTCTCCACCGCGGCGATCTGGGATGCGCTGAAGGAAAACCGCCTGAAGCTGCCCAACACGATCAGCATCGATTCGCAGGGGCGCGTGTTCCTCACGCCGCACCAAGTCAGCTACACGCTCAGCCAGCGGCTCGTGCGCCAGGATTTTGAACGCGTGGTCAGCGGGCATGCGGGGCGCGGTTTTCTCGACCGCGTGCAAATCCGCCACGAGGCGGCGCCGCTCACGATTCCGCCGCGCTCAGGGATTCTCACGAGCTGTTCGATGTATTTGAAAGAGCACTTTGTCGTGCTCAACCAGGGCGAGGGCAACTTCGGCATCCACACCAGCGCGGTGCTGCTCGATCCGATCAAGACTTTTGGCACGAACGTCATGCTCGAAATCTACAACACCGGCGACCAGCCCGTGGTGAACCCCCTGGTCTCGGTCGAGGTGTTTCAGGCCCCCGAAGCGGCCGATCCCGAGTTCAAGACGCTCGCGAAAAAACGCACGCGGCTGCTGACCACCGCCAGCGGTCTCTACAAGTGCCTCGATCAGAATCCCCCGGCGATTACGGCCGAGGCGAAGCCGAAAACCAAGATCACCGTGCGCGGCCAGAGCGGCTCGATGGAGAATCGTTCCGTGCTCGTGCGCGCCAACGAGGACCTGAAGAAATTCCTCGAAGGCGACGCCTGCCCGGTCGGCAGTCGCACGATGATCCAGGCGCTGGATGCCGCGCCGGAAAACGCCGACACGCTCATTCTCGACTACTTCCCGGATCTGCTCGAGCAGATCGAACTCTTCACGCGCATGGGCGATGTGAAGCTGCGTCGGATCATTTTCCGGAAAGCTTCGCGCACGCACGGCTACTTTCTCTCCAGCAACGCGCACGCCCGGCTCGATTCGTTCAACGCGATCGGCCTGCAAGTCTATTGGTATGACGAGCAGACGAATGATCTTTATCTCCACACCTACAAGAAGGAGCACGGCTACTTCGTGCGCGAGGAGACGGCACGGCGCTTTCAGGAGGCGACCATCCTCGCGTTCTACGGTTCGGCGTGGGGCCTCGAGCAGCACGACACCGACCGCATTTCCGCACTCGTCGACAAACTTACAACGTTCATCGGCCACAATTTCGGCGTCCTCACCGGCGGCGGTGGCGGCGTGATGCGCCTCGCCACCGATCAGGCGCGGGCCAAAGGCGCGCTTACTGGTGCGTGTTTCCTCGAACTGGAGGCGCAGCCGCCGGAACTCGGCGTGGATTTCTTCAACACCTTTCAGGAATCGTCGCGCCACTTCCGGCAAAAGTGGTTCGAAGCGGCGGATTTTTGCATCTTCAACGTCGGCGGTGTCGGCACACTGGAAGAGGTCGGCATCGAGCTCTGCAACCTCAAGCTCGGCATCCGCCCGCGCGTGCCGTATGTTTTCTTCAACGCGAAATTCTGGGACGACCTTCGCCGTCAGCTCGACACCATGATCGCGACCAAGCGGGCGCCGGCCTGGATGCGCGACTACATCCTCTTCACCGACGACCCCGACGAAGTGGTGGCCTTCTACCGCAAGAAGCTGCAGGTGCTGTGAGAGCAAGGTGCGGCTTTACCCCGGAGCCGAAACGCGCATCGTTATGCTCATGAAAAAAACCGTCGTCTCCATCGATCCCGAAATCATGAGCGGCACGCCGTGCTTTCGTGGCACGCGCGTGCCGGTGCAGACCTTGCTCGATTACCTTGAGGCGGGCGATCCTTTGGATGAGTTTCTCGATGGTTTCCCCACCGTGACACGCGCGCAGGCCATCGCCTTCCTCGAGGAAGCCAAGGAACTCGCCATCGCCGCCGCGCGGTGAAAATCTTGCTCGACGAGTGCATCGATCGCCGGCTCGCGCGCGAGCTGTCCGGGCACTTCGTGCGCACGGTGCCGCAGGCCGGCTGGGCCTCGATTAAGAACGGTGCGCTGCTCACCCTTGCGGAGGGCAAATACGACGTGTTTATCACCGTGGATCAAAATCTCCGTCATCAGCAGAATCTGCCCAAATTCCGCATCGCGGTGCTTGTGATCGGCGCCCCCTCGAATCGCCTCGGCGATCTGCTGCCGCTCGTGCCGGCGATCCTCGCCGCGCTGGCCAGCTGTAAACCCGGCCTTGCCACGCGAGTTGCGCTCTGAACTTTCGCGACGTGGCCAAGACCGTTTCACTTCCTCGCAGCGTCCTTGTCGTCGGTTCCGGCGGGCGGGAACACGCCCTCGTGCGGGCGCTGCTGGCTTCGCCGATGCAGCCGCGCGTCATCTGCGCGCCGGGCAACGCGGGCATTGCGTTGGATGTGCCGTGCGTGCCGGTCGCGGTGGATGATATCGCCGGCCTCGTCGCCCTCGCGCAGCGCGAAAAAATCGCGTTCGTCGTCGTCGGCCCGGAAGTGCCGCTCTCGCTTGGGCTCGCCGACAAACTGATCGCGACGGGGATTCCGGTTTATGGGCCGAAGGCGGACGGGGCGCGGCTGGAGGCGTCGAAGATTTTCACGAAACAGATTCTGCTCAAGCATCGCATTCCGACGGCGGCGGCGGGGTTTTTCAGCGAGGTGGCGCCGGCGCTCGCCTACCTGCGCACGCGCAAAATCCCCATCGTGATCAAGGCCGTCGGGCTCGCGGCGGGGAAGGGCGTGGTCGTGGCGCAGTCGCTCGACGAGGCCGAAGCGGCGGTGCGCGAGATGCTCGAAGGCGGAAAATTCGGCGCGAGCGGGAAGCAGTTGCTCATCGAGGACTGCCTCTTCGGTGAAGAGACCTCGATTCTCGTCGTCGTGTCGGGCCGCGACTACGTGATTCTGCCGACGTCCCAGGATCACAAGCGCATCGGCGACGGCGACACCGGGCCCAACACCGGCGGCATGGGCACCTATTCGCCGGCCGAGGTCGTGACGCCTGCGCTCCTCGCCCGCATCGAAAGCGAAATCGTCCGGCCTTCGGTCAACGCGATCGCCGACGAGGGCATGGATTACCGCGGCACGCTCTTCATTGGCATCATGCTCACGCCGGCCGGGCCGAGCGTGATTGAATATAACGCCCGCTTCGGCGATCCGGAGACGCAGGTCGTGCTGCCGCGCGTCGGCAACGATGTGCTCGCGCTCCTCTGGGCGGCGGCGCGCGGCGAGCTTGCCGGGATGAAGCTCGTCGAGAAAAGCACCCACGCTATTTGCGTCGTCATCGCGGCGAAGGGGTATCCCGATCATTACGCGAAGGGTGAGCCGATTGTCTTTCCTGCCACGCTACCTGCGGGCGTCTCGATTCTACACGCGGGCACGGGGCGCAAGCCGACGGGCGAGTTCGTCATGAATGGCGGGCGCGTGCTCGGCGTCACGGCACTCGCGCCGACGCTGCGCGCCGCCGCCGACAATGCCTACGCGGTGTGCGATCAGATTCAGTGTGCGACCAAATATTTCCGGCGCGATATCGGCGCCCGTCAGCTCAACCGCCTCCCATGATTTTTCGCCGTCTCCTCGTCGCGTTTTCGTCTGCGCTGTTTCTCACGACGGCGCGTGCCGCTCCGCTCGAACGCGACCTTGGCCAGGGGCTGGGCTATGTGCGACTGAAGCAATTGCCCGCGGATCTGCCGGCCGGCGAACCCGGTCGCGCCAAGGCCAGTGTGCTCGATGCCCGCTACGTGGCGGCCGATGGGGCTGCGGCAATGGCGTTTGGCGCGTGGTTGAAATTTCGCGCGACGGCGCGGACGCCTGTGTTTGTGCTCGTGAATGCCGACACGTCGCCCGCTCTGCGGGCCGAGCTAAGGGCGCACGATCCCGCGGGTGGGATTGTTGTCATCGGCGTCGCCACCGCCCAGTTTCGACCCGACAGTGCGGTCGCGATTTCACCCCAAGATGAGCGGCGCGCCTACGATGCGCTGGCCGAGGGCACAACGGTTGAGGCACTGCTCACGGACAATCCCGGCAAGGTGCGCAACGACGAGGCGAGTTTGGCGAAGGGGCAACCCAACGATCCGCCGCCCGTGCCAGCCGAGCTGCCGGTCGATGCGCCTCCGGCGAAACGCAACGGTCCGCCCGTGGATGTTGCCTTGCAGCGGGCGATCCACCTGCATCGCGCCTTGGTCGCGTTGAAGCGGCTCTAGCGGCGGCCAACGCGGCCGCAACGGCGCGTCGTTCGCGCCTGCAATCCGGCTTTGCTTTTCGTGCGAAACCGTGCCCTTTCCCTCCCTGTGTCAGTTTCCGGCACCATCGTCGTCGTTTGCACCGCCAACATCTGCCGCAGCCCCATGGCGGCCGCGTTGCTGCAACACGCCCTCGCGGCGCAGCCCGAGCCTTTGCGTTCGCTGAAGGTCGTCTCGGCCTCGGTCGCCGGGGGCCATGGTGATCTCGTTTCGGAGAATTCCGTGCTCGCGCTCAAGAAGGTTGGCCTCGATATCGCGGGCCATCGCAGCCAGGCGGTTACGCAACGGATGCTCGACGGCGCGCTGGCCGTCATCGGCATGACGGAATCGCACCGCTCGATGATCCAGATTCAGGCGGAGCCATTGCCGAAAACCCTTTTCCTCTTCCGCGAGTTTCTGCCGGGGAAAGTGGACCGGGAAATCGCGGATCCTTACGGTGGCCCATTGCGGCACTATGAGGTGGCCCGAGATGAGATGGTTGAGGCCATCCCGTCGCTCGTCGCCCACCTTAAGACGCTGATTGCGGGCAAGCCGGCGTGATTTTTCATTTTCGATTCTCGATTTTCGATTCTAGCTCGGGCCTGCTCCGAACTCTGCCGTAATCGAAAGTCGAAAATCAAAATCGAAAATGTCCCTCACCGCCGCACCTCTCCGCACCCTCGATCCTGAAATCTATTCCGCCATCACCGCGGAGCTCGGCCGCCAGCAGAGCCACATCGAGCTGATCGCCTCGGAGAACTTCACCTATCCGGCCGTGATGGAGGCGCAGGGTAGCGTCCTCACCAACAAATACGCCGAGGGCTATCCGGCGAAGCGCTGGTATGGCGGCTGCGAGCACGTCGATAAGGTCGAGAACATCGCCATCGAGCGCGCAAAGAAACTCTTCGGCGCTGAGCACGCCAACGTGCAGCCGCACTCCGGCTCGCAGGCCAACTTCGCCGTCTACACCGCCGTGCTCCAGCTCGGCGACAAGATCCTCGGCATGAACCTGAGCCACGGCGGCCACCTCACGCACGGCAACCCGGCGAATTTCTCCGGCAAGCAATACAGCTTCGTGCAATACGGCGTGCGCGAGTCCGACGGCCTGATCGACTACGACGAACTCGCCGCCATCGCGCAGCGGGAGAAGCCCAAGATGATCACCGTCGGCGCGAGCGCTTACTCGCGCGTGATCGACTTCGCCCGCATGGGCGAGATCGCGCGCTCGGTTGGCGCGTATCTCTTCGCCGACATCGCGCACATCGCGGGCCTCGTCGCGGCGGGCGTGCATCCCTCGCCGGTTGCGCACGCGGACTTCGTCACGACCACCACGCACAAGACCCTCCGCGGCCCCCGCGGCGGCCTGATCCTCTGCAAGGCGGCGCACGCGAAGGCCATCGACTCCGCGATGTTCCCCGGCGCGCAGGGCGGCCCGCTCATGCATGTCATCGCCGCCAAGGCCGTGTGTCTCGCCGAGTGCCTCAAGCCCGAGTTCAAAACCTACTCGGAGCAAATCGTGAAGAACTCCCGTGCGTTCGCCGCCGCGTTCCTCAGCCGCGGCTACAAGATCGTCTCCGGTGGCACCGACAACCACCTCTTCATGATCGATCTGCGGACGAAGTTCCCGGAGCTTACCGCGAAGAAGGCGCAGGAGACCCTCGATCTCGCCCATATCACGTGCAACAAGAACACCGTGCCGTTTGAGACGCGCAGCCCGTTCCAAGCGTCCGGCATCCGTCTCGGCACGCCCGCGATCACGACGCGTGGTTTCACCGAAACCGAGATGGACGAGATCGCCGGTTGCATCGACACCGTGCTCGCCGCCATCGGCACGCCCGATGAGGCCGCCGCGCTCGAGTCCGTGAAGCAGCGCGTCGCCGTGCTCACGGCGCGACATCCGCTGCCGTATCGGATGTGAGGAAAGTTTCATGCGCCTGCCCGCGCTCCGGCAATTCGCCCTTTCGCTCCCGCACACGACGTGGGTGAAGCAGTGGGGCGAGTGCCTCGTGTTCAAGGTCGCGGGCAAGATGTTTCTGATCATCGCGCTCGATGCCGAGACGATCGACGGCGTGGTTTTCAAATGCACGCCGGAGGAGTTCGACGAACTCACGGAAATCGACGGCATCGCGCAGGCGCCCTACTGCGCGAAGCGCCACTGGGTGCGTGTCGCTGACCTCGCGGCGCTGCCCGCTGGCGAGATGGAGCAGCGCATTCGGCGCAGCTACGACCTCGTCGTCGCGAAGCTGACCAAGAAACTCCGCGCCGAGCTGGCGCTTTGAGCTGTCGTGACGTTGCGGGTGTGTGTTCCCGGCTCTCCCGAGCCGGGCTACTTGCTTCCGGTCGCCCGCTTCGGAAGAAGCGGGACTTCAGCGCCTCGTCAGAACACCTCGTAGATTTCGACCAGGGCTTCGCCGGTGGTGCTGTTCACGCCGGAAACTTGGACGGTGTAGGTGGTGCCGGCGGGCAGAGTGACGAGCAGGGCGGCGTCGCGGCTGGCGGCCGTCAGGGGGAAGGCCCCGACTTGCGTGAAAATGGGCGACAGCGAGGCGTCCCAATTGTCGTTAGCGCCGACGTTCACGCCCTTGTTGTCGACGACTCGCAGAATGGGATCGGCCAGGGGCTGCGCCACGCCGAAGGTGCGCAGCGTCGGGCCGACGGCGCGGATCAGCAGCTGTTTGCTCCCGGTGCCGCCGATGGCGAAGCCCGCGATGAGAATATTGTCACCCGTGCCCACCTGATTGCGCGCGGAGATGTTGATGAGGCGCGGCGAGGTGCCGCCGGCGGTGTCATACGCTTCCACTAAAATCACACCGGCGCCGGTGCCGCTGGCGCGCACGGTGAAGGCGCCGGTGAGAGTCTGGCTCAACGCGGCGTCTTTCGATCCGCTTGGAAAACCAAACGCACCCACGGCGGCGAACGCGGGGGCCAGTGAGCCGGGCCAGTCGTCGTTGGTGGCAGTGGGAGTCGCGCTACTGCCGGCAAAGAGTTCCAATTTGGGATCCGTCATGCCGCTCAGGCCAAACGCCGCGAGCGCAGGCCCGGCGGCGCGGATGAGCATGTTTTTGGCGCCTTCGCTCACCACCGCGCCAAGGGTGAGCGTTTGCCCGAGACCCATCGTGGCGCGCACGGAAAGATTCGAAAGCGCGCTGGCGCTGGTGGCGCTGACTCGGGCGGGCGTGCTGGTGATCGTGCCGCCGGCGTTGGCGACAACCGCGGCGTAGGTGCCGAGGTTTGATTGAGAGGTGACGTTGAGTTGCAGCGTGGATTTCGTGGCCCCCTGCAGGGGGGCGCCATCTTTCAACCATTGATACCAGAGTGAGCCCGAACCGCTGGCGGAAACCGAGAGCGTGATGCTTCCGCCGAACACAATGGTTTGCCCGCTCGGATGAGCGGCGAGGAGCGGCACGGGTGGCGGAGAAGCGGGCGGGGCGAGTGCGACCGGAATACTCGCATGCCAGCTGCTCGCAAGGGCGTGGTCGGGATTCGACGCCGGATTGTTGAGCACGAGGCTGGCGCCGCTGCCGTCGGCCTCGGTC
>JANNEY010000572.1:0-4259 GCA_031379235.1 Opitutaceae bacterium
GGTGGGGGGCCGCGCTGCCCCCCCCCCGGGGGGCCCCCCCCCCCCCCCCCCCCTACAAGCGACCCTCACAGTCCGCACATGAAACCAAACGTCCGATCGATCTGCCCGGGCAGCGGCTCGTGGCCGAAGTCGGGGTAGAGCACGAAGTCTTTCTTCGCGGTGATTTTGTTGTAGGCGGCGAACTGCGAACTGGGCGGACAGATGGTGTCCATGAGGCTAGTGAACATGAGCGTCTCCGCGCGCACGCGGGGCGCGAGGTGTTGCACGTCGATGTAGCCGAGCTTGGTGAAGATCTCGGTTTCGCGCTCGTGGCGGGGGTCGTGGTTGCGGAAGAAAAGCCGCAGTTCCTCGTAGGCGTCCTTGGCGCAGTCCATTTCCCAGACGCGCTGGTAGTCACAGAGAAACGGGAAAACGGGCGCGGTGCGTTTGATGCGCGGTTCGAGCGCGGCGCACACGAGCGAGAGGGCGCCGCCCTGCGAAGCCCCGAAGCAGCCCACGCGCGCGGCGTCGACCTCGGCGAAACTCATCACGACGCGCGCGAGTTGCGCGGTGTCCAAATAAATCTGCCGAAACGCCAGCTGGCGCGGATCGGGATCGTCGAGGCCACGGATGATGTGGCCGCGCAGCGTCGTTCCTTTGACCTGTCCGCTGTCTTCGGAGCGACCGCCCTGACCGCGACAGTCCATGGCGGCGTAGCAGAAGCCCTCGGCCGGCCAGCCGAACTTGTCGAGCCAGTCGCCCGTGTGGCCGGAGTATCCGTGAAACTGGAGCACGGCGGGATGCTTCGGCCCGTCCGCCGCGGCGTTTTTCGGGCGCAAATATTTCGCGTAGATCCGCGCGCCGCCGACCCCGGTGAACCATAGATCGAACGCCTCGACGTGGCGCGAGGCGACCCCGGTGCTGCGGCGCAACTCGGCGTTTGGCGGGGTCGCGTCGAGTTCCGCGAGGGCGGCCGCCCAGTAAGGATCGAAGTCGGCGGGGCGTGGATTGCGTCCGCGATAGGCGAGAAGTTCGGGCAACGGTTTGTCGATGAGCGGCATGTTAGGAGAAGATGGAAGAGGGAAGAGGGACGATTGAAAAACGGAATCAGCGGCGGCGGTTAGAATTTTTCACGTTGTCTCGCGGACGGGGCGCGGCGTGAGTCGCCCCATGAAAGTCGCGTTTGTCAGTGGCACGAGCATCGTCAACTCCACGCTGTTTGCGGCGTGGGACGTAAAGACGATCGAGACCAAGCACGGTGCGGTCACCTACAAATCGCGCGGCGACCACGCGCTCATCAACCGACACGGCTATGCGTTTCCGCTGCCGCCCCACTCGATCAACTACCGGGCGAACATCGCGGCGCTGGCGGAGCTTGGGTTCAAGGACATCGTGTCGCTCAATTCCGTCGGCTCGCTGAAAAAGGATCTGCCGCCGGGGACGTTTGTGTCGTGCAGTGACTACGTCGGCTTGCAGCAGGGACCGGCGACCTTCTTTGACACCGAGCTCAAGGGCGGTGCGCCGGGCATCGCGAACAATCTGATCCCGAAAATCGTCACCGCGCTCGCGCCGGAGTTCGTGATTCACCCGGGTAAGACTTACGTGCAGATGCGCGGCCCCCGTTTTGAAACGAAGGCGGAGATCCGCATCGTGAAAGACTGGGGCGACGTGATCGGCATGACCGCGGCGCACGAAGCCGATCTCTCCACGGAGGCCGGGCTGCGCTACAACAGCCTCGCGTTGATCGACAACTATGCGAATGGCCTCGAGGGCACTGAGATCGACTTCGCGAAATTCAAGGATCTCGTGAAGGAGAATCAGGCGAAAGTGAACCGGCTCTTCGTGCGGTTGCTGGAGATTCTGGCGTAGGGCGCGGTTTCAAAAACGATTGTCATCGCGAGGTGCGCGCAGCGCGCCGTGGCGATCCAGCTGGATTGCTTCGGCGCCGCGCAGCGCGCGGCTTCTCCCAATGACAGGATTTGAGAACACGCCCTGACCCGTTGGGCGGTGGCGGTGTTTACCGGCCCGCGACACGGTAGCATTACTTAGTGAGGGTCTGAGCGCTTGCGCGACCGTGGTGGCGGCCTAGCGTCCGCGGCCATGAGTGACTTCGTGCAGGCCGCGCAAATCTCCGAAGCGACCCAGATCTTGAACCGGTTGCGCGCCAACATGCGCCTGACCATTCGCGGCAAGGATGATGTGATTGAGCAGGTGCTTGTATGTCTCGTGGCCGGTGGCCATCTGCTGATCGAGGATTTGCCGGGCCTCGGTAAGACGACGCTCGCCTACTCCCTCGCGCGCTCGATGGACTGCACCTTTTCGCGTATTCAGTTTACCAGCGACCTGCTGCCGAGCGATGTCACTGGCGTCTCGATTTTCAATGAGACGGTGAAGGATTTCGTGTTCAAACAGGGTCCGGTTTTTTCCCACGTCGTGCTCGCCGACGAAATCAACCGCGCGACGCCCAAGACGCAGTCGGCGTTGCTCGAAGTGATGGACCGTGCGCGCGTGACGATCGATGGCGAGTCGCATCCGGTGGGGCCGCCGTTCATGGTGTTTGCGACCCAGAATCCGGTGGACTACGAGGGCACGTTTCCGCTGCCCGAAAGCCAGATGGATCGGTTTTTGATGCGTCTGCGGATGGGCTACCCCGAGGTGGCCGATGAGCGTGAGATTCTCCGCACGGCGCGGGGCGGCTACGACGCCATCGCGGTGAATCCCGTGCTGACGAGCCGCGACATCATTGCGCTGCAGGCGCTGGTGCACGAGGTCTTCGTCGAAGAGAGCGTGCTCGATTACATCCTACGCATCGTAACGGCGACGCGGACGGAAGCGGAGTTTCGCACCGGCGTCAGCGTGCGCGGCGGTGTGGCGTTGCGCATGGCGGCGCAGGCGCGGGCGCTCACGCACAACCGTGATTTCGTGATGCCGGAGGATATCGTCGAATTGGTGACGCCGGTTTTCACCCATCGCCTCGCGCTCGCGCGTCAGACCAGCGATGCGCTGGAGGAACGCCGCGTCGTCGGCTCGATTCTGAAACGGATTGTCGCGGCGGTGCCGATGCCCGCGTGAGGCGGCGGACTGTCGCCGGGAATGCTGATTTTTCCGACCGATGACCTCTCACACTGAGGGCACATGGTCCGGCCCTGGCCGCCGCGGGCAGCGGGGGAAATTTTCCTGGAGCGCGTTGCTCTGGGCGCTCGTTTATCCAGCGCGTGGCCAGCGGATCCTGCCGACGCTGCCCGGGGTGGTGCTGATCGGATTGTCGCTGGGCATCGGCACGGCCGCCTACAATTCCTCGAGCAACATTCTTTTCATCACGCTCTCGCTGTTGCTCTCGTGCCTGATTCTCAGCGGCGTGCTCTCGTGGCTGAATCTGCGCGGGGTCGAGTGGCGGCTGCTGGTGGCGCCGCCGCTCCGGGCGGGAAAAGACACGATGATCGCGCTCGAGTTGCGCAACGGGAAAAAATTTCTCGCGACCTATGGTTTGTGGTTCGAGTTTGCCGCCCGGTTCGTCGAGGCCACGAAGAGCGGCCGGGCCGAGTCCACCGTGCACGCCAAGCGGGGCGAAGTGCGGGCAGCCTTGGCGAAGGCCGATGCCGCGGAGTGTCGCGAGCGCGTCGCGCTCCCGGGGCGCCTCGACCCGTGTGGCGAGAGTCGGATTGAGTGGACGTTCAAACCGGCGCGCCGGGGCCGGTTGCGCGTTGAGCCCGCGGCGGTCGGGTCGGTGTTTCCCTTTGGATTTTTGCGGAAAGACGTCGGCACCGGCCTCTTGGTGGAGGTTTTGGTCTGGCCGGCGCCGACCGAGTATCGGCGCCATGCCACCGTGGCGACGCGCCGGATCTCCGGGGGCGAGCGGGCGACCCGTTCCGGCACCAATGGCGACTTGATGGCGCTGCGCGGCTACGTGCCGGGAGACTCGCACCGGTTGATTCATTGGAAGGCGACGGCGCGCACGGGGAAATTGCTCGTGCGGCAGCATGCGGCCGAAAGCGCGGAAATGTTTTCGCTCTGGGTGCGCACCGATGTCGACGTGTGGTCGCGCCCCGAGCAGTTCGAACTGCTCATCAGTTTGGCGGCGACGCTCTCCGAGGATTTTTTCCGCGCGGGTTGTCTCGCGACGGTCGCGATCGATGCCGAGCCGCCCATCCCGATCCGTCGCGCACGTGATTTGGAACTCTGGCTCGATCGGCTTGCGTTGGCGGAACCGGTGGCTGCGGCGTCGGGCAGTGGAGCGAAACCGGTCGCGAAACACAATGTGCTGACGTTTGCGCCCGACG
>JANNEY010000598.1:0-2887 GCA_031379235.1 Opitutaceae bacterium
CCGCAGCGAACTGCCGTATCCCTCCAAGGAATTACAATAGCTTTACTTACGCTCGAATCAGTAGTGCCAAGACGAGTCGCTGCGATCTACTTGTCAATTCAAATGCAATAACTTCAACTGGCGCGAATACTACACCGTGAAGACGAAGTGTGGCAAGGTGGCCTGTTCGGCGACAACTCGTTCTCCCCTTTAGCGGCGATTAGAATTTCCCCCTTCTTCGTGTCAGTTCGTCGCGGCCGGTTCGGCATCGTTGGCCGTCGGCTTCTTGGTCCCCTTCGCGGTCTCCAACCGATAGCTCGGCACGTTCAACTCCACGATCACGCTGTGATGCACCAAGCGGTCGATTGCCGCCGCAGTGGTCATCGGATCCTTGAAGATCGCCGTCCACTGCGAGAACGGCAGGTTGCTGGTCAGCATCACGCTGCCCCGCTCGTAGCGCTCCGCCAGGAGCGTGAAGAGCACCTCCATCTCCTCGCGGCTTTGCTGGACGTAGCCGAGGTCGTCGATCACCAGGGCCGAGAAGCCGGCGAGTTTCTTCAGGAACCGTTCGAGCTTCAGGTCGCGCTTGGCGGCGAGCAGGTCCTGCACCAGCAAGCTGCACGTCGCGAAGAGCACGGGTTGCCCCCGCAACACGAGCTGCTCGGCCACTGCACAAATGGCGTGCGTTTTTCCTGAACCCGGTTTCCCAAAAACGAGGACGTTCTCGCGGCGGGCCAGGAACGCGCCGTCGCGGAGCGCCTGGAACTGTTGCTGGGCCGTCTTCGGCAGGCGCGACCAGTGGAACTGGTCCCAGGTCTTGCCCGCCGGCAATCGCGACGCCGTCGCCATCCGCCGGATGCGGCCCTGCGTGCGGGCCTCGCATTCGAGACCCGCCAGCGCTTCCAGGTACTGTGGGTAGCTCAGGTTCTCCCGCGCGGCCCGCTCCGCCTGGCGCTGGAAGTGGTCCCGGAACGCCGGCAGGCGGAGTTCCCGCAACTGCCCGGTCAACCGCTCGGCTGTCGGCGGCGGGTCCGCCGGAGTGGTTGGTGGCGGGTCCGCCGGGGTCGATCGCTTCTTCGCCATGAGTCTCCTCCGTGAGTGTCAACAAAACGTCGAACTCCTTCAAATCCGGCGGTTCCACGACGACCTCCGTCGGGGCCGGAAGCTCCGAACTCCTCTTCGCCAACGCGATCACCGCGTCGGCGGACAACGGTGCGTCGTTCGCCAACAGCACGCGCAAGGCGTTGTCGATGGCGATCTCGCTGTTGTGGGCCGCATGGTGCAGGATCTTCAGGTAGCCCTTGGCGCCGGCCCGTTCGTCGCCGCCCTCGCAGAACCGGTCGTAGGCCAGGCGGAAGCGCGTCGTCGGGAACAGATCGTCGCGGTAGGCGTACTGCGCGAACGCGCCCGGCTTGCGAACCAGCGAGTCGATGACGTGCCGATAGTTCACCGCGTGCCGGTCGCGACCCACCAACCGCGGCAACGTGTCAACGTGCTTGTCCGCATACCAGACCTCGACGCGGTCGGCAAAGAGCCGTGCTTCGACCTGCTCGTTGATCAGCCGACTATGCACCGAATAGATGTTGCGATGAATGTGAATCAGGCTGCCGGTATCGACCCGACAGGGCAACTTCAAACACGACGACAGCCTCGCTTCGGGCAGGCGCCCGAGCGCCGCAACCTCTTCGGCGAAGCGATCCTTTCGACCGGCGTTCCGCGCCGTCACGATCTGCTCCAGGAACTTCCCATACTCGTCGCGGTTGGCGAACTCGCGGCTGCCGCGGAGCAACAGCGCCTGATCGACCGCGGTCTTGAAGTGACCGTGCGACGACTCCGCGTCGCCGTTCTCGTGCGCCTGCCGCGCGTTGATCCGCTGGCCCGACACGCCGTAGTGCGCCAACAGATCGCGATAGCGCGTCTGAAACTCGCGCGTCGCCGAGAGGTTGTTCACCGCCGCCGTCAAGGAATCGCTGCGGTGCCGTCGCGGCACGCCGCCCAGTTCCCAGAGCGCGTTCTGCAGGCCCTCGGAGAGCGCCTCGAACGACTCCGAGGCACACGGCGTCACGGACTCCCAGTTCGAGTAGGTGAGCACGAAGTGGTACACCATGTGATCGAATCGCCGGCCGGCAACGGTGATATTCAGCGAGTTCATGTGAGTGAAGTCGGAGGCCGCGAGATCGCCGGCGTCGTGGACCTGGCGGAACATGATGGACTTCCCGGGGCCGTGGGTCGCCCGCCACTGCCGCACGCGCCGTTCGAAGGTGCGGCGGTGCGAATCGAAGAACTGCCCCGGATGCTCGCGCCGCAACCAGTCGAAGAGCGTCTTGGCGAGCAGCTTCGGCTCGGCCTGGAGTCGCTCCTCGACCGAGGGCCAGACCGCCGCAAACGGATCGGGCCGCGT
Source organism: Opitutaceae bacterium (assembly GCA_031379235.1). Classification (GTDB taxonomy): domain Bacteria; phylum Verrucomicrobiota; class Verrucomicrobiia; order Opitutales; family Opitutaceae; genus ER46. The sequence continues at coordinate 2,381 of JANNEY010000598.1, forward strand.
GCGGTACGTCCGCGGCACGGACGACTTCTTCCGCGCGCTGGGCAGCTTGCGGTGATCGCGGTACTCACGGGCGGTCTTGTTGCTCATGCCTGTTCTCCGGGCCGCGGTGGCCAGGGACTTTCCTGAATCGAGTTCGCGCAGCAGTCGGCGCACTTGGCCATCCGTGACCATCGCATCTCTCCCAGATAGCGGGAGTTATGCTCATGGCCACAGAGTCAAAAAGAGGGAATTCTAATTGTCGGCGAGTGGGGAAAACCAATCGCCGCTACACATGCGCCCGATCACTTGTTCTCGAAGGCTCTCAGCATCGGCTTCGGGTTGGTGCTTCCGGTGATGATTTTCGTACTTGCTCGGCAGGCTGGTGGGCTGTGGGCCAAGAAGTAAGTTGAACTGATCCGAAGCGAAACGAGGCGGCGGCGGGGATTTACAAGCCGCCGCCCCCGTTTTAGTTTGGGTGCTGGCGTTGTACGGGCGGCCAACCCAGCCGCTAAAACCCCGGAAACATTT
>JANNEY010000604.1:0-4032 GCA_031379235.1 Opitutaceae bacterium
CGTGGGGCGAGCGCCGGGGCCGGGCACCTCGCCGAGGCGGAGCATTTCGCTGTTGGCGGAGAGGGTGAACGTGGTGCTGAAGCGGCGGCCCTTTTGCTGAAAGGCGTTTTTGGTGACGGCATTGATCACGCCGCCGGTCGAGGGTGCCATCCACGGTGGCGGGGCCTTGAAGATTTCGAAGGTCTCGATGTTGGCCACGGTTGCGGAGCTGAACTCGAAGGCGCGGCTCGAGGCGTCGCTGCTGCCGGTGCTCGAACGTGGCGGGGTGCCGGCGGCGGCGGGCACCTGACCGTCGAAGGTGAAGAGCGTGGACTCAGGATCCTGCCCGCGCATCGAGACAGTAGAGGCGTCGGCGTTGGTGAAGTTGACTTGGAGGCCGGGGACGTAGCGGAGAAATTCGCCGATGTTGCCGTCGGGCACGACGCCAAGCGTGTCGGCGGAGATGGCCTGCACGAAAAAGTCGGATTTCTTCTGCTGGTTGACGGCGGCGGCGTTGCCCTCGACCTCGGCGGCGACGGTGAAGGCCGCGAGTTTGTAGATGCCCGAGGTAAGATTGAATTCCTCGCGCGTGGTTTTTCCGGCGGCGACCGTCACGGTGCGAGTCTCGGAATCGAGACCACCATAGCTGACCTCCAGTTGCACGATGCCGGGCGCGACGTTGCGCAGCGTGAACGAGCCGTCGCGATCGGTGAGCGCGGAGTAATTGGTCCCGGCGAGGCGCACCTCGGCGGAAGCGAGGAATTGGCGGGTGGCGGAGTTGGCGACAGTGCCGGTGACGGTGCCGGTGGCCGGTTGAGCACCGACCGGAAGGACGCACGTGAGGGCGCAGGCCACGAGGAACGTGGCGCGCACGAAACGGAGCACGAGAGTGATGGGTTGGGTCATGGTTGGGTCAGGGCGGGAGAGAAAAAGGGAACACCGCAGCGAGAAACACAGCAGCGGGCCAGAACGAAGGTGGCCGGACAGTCCACCTTCAATCCCGACGAATGCGCCAGCGGTTCGGACCGCGGGCTTGACTGTCCGCGGACAAAGCGCGGCTCTAACCTTCTGCCTCTAACAACCCCTTGGCCGGCGTGACGTCGTAGCGTCCACTTATACCATCCCCGTATGAATATCTCCGACCCTCGCTTCCGCCTGATGATGATTTTTGTCTCTTCGGTTGTCGGACTGGCGGCGTCGGCCGCCGTCGAACCGGTCGAAATCAACTGGCTGGGCAAGACGCCCGCGCCCGCCGCGACCGGCGTGAGCTGGGGCGTGCCGTGGCCCAAGGGCGCGGTGCCGAAGGCACAGACATTCGCGCTCGTGGCGGCCGATGGCAAAACGCTCCCGCTCCAAACGTGGCCGCTCGCCTACTGGCCGGACGGCTCGCTCAAGTGGAGCGGCTTCGCGACCGTCGCGACTCCGGCCAACGCCGGGCCGTTCAAGCTCAGTGCCGGCGACGCTACAACCAGCGTGCCCGCGACGGGTGCGAAACTGACGGTGCAGCAGAGCGCCAGCGCGATCGACGTCGACACGGGTGCGATGAAGGCCCGCCTGCTCACGTCCGGCGCGAATCTAATCGAGTCGCTCTCGGTCGGTGGCCGCGAAGTCGCGCGGGCCGGACAGCTCGTGTGCATTTTGCAAAACGGGCCGGATGTTGACGAAGGTGTGGCGCCGCGGCGGGAAAAATTTATGAGTAACGTGCAGAAAGTTACGGTCGAGCAGGCGGGCCCGGTCCGCGCGGTGGTCAAAATCGATGGGATGCACAAAACCGCGAACGGCGCGCGTGAGTGGCTGCCCTTCAGCGTGCGGCTTTATTTCTACGCGGGACAGGAAGCGGTGCGCGTCGTGCACACGCTGATCTTCGATGGCGATCAGGAGAAGGATTTCATCCGCGGCGTCGGCCTGACGTTTGCGGTGCCGCTGCGCGAACCGTCGTGGAACCGGCACGTGCGTTTCTCCGGTCCGGATGGCGGCCTCTGGGCCGAACCGATCCAGCCGGGCGGCGGCAACGCGACCCAGGCCGCGGGCCAGCGCTTCGAGGGCGGGCGATTTTATGCGCCGAGCGACACCGAGCAACACGCGATCTGGAGTGACTACCGCCTCACGCAGCCGACGCCGGAGGGCTTCACGATCCACAAGCGCACCAACGCGCAGAGTTCGTGGGTGTTCGCGGATGCGGGCCGCCGGGCCTCGGGGCTCGCGTTCGTCGGCGATGTGAGCGGCGGGCTCGCGATCAGTGTGAAGGATTTCTGGCAGTCGTTTCCCACGGGTCTGGAAATCCGTGATGCGGCGAAGGCGACGGCGCAACTGACCGCGTGGCTCTGGTCGCCCGAGGCGCCGGCGATGGACATGCGGCATTACGCGACCCGCGCGCACGGGCTCAACGCGACCTACGAGGATGTCCAGGCCGGCATGAGCAAAGCCTACGGCGTCGCGCGCACGAGCGAGCTGACGATCACGCCCACGGGCGAGGTGCCGTCCAAAGCGGCGATGGCGGCGATGGCGCGCGCGGGCGAGCACCGGCCGCTGCTGGTCGCGCCGCCGAAGCACATCCACGCAGCCGGCGTCTTCGGCGTGTGGAGTCTGCCGGACCGCTCGACGCCGTTGAAAAAAGCGGTTGAGGACAAACTGGATTCCGTGCTGGCCTTTTACCAGCAGCAGGTGGACGAGCGGCACTGGTATGGTTTCTGGACCTTCGGTGACTACATCCACAGCTACAACAACGCGCAGCACGTCTGGTATTACGACTGGGGCGGGCACGCGTGGCAGAACACCGAGCTGGGCGTGCCGCTGTGGGTGTGGACGAGTTTCCTGCGCACGGGCCGCGCGGATGTGTTTCGCATGGCGGAGGCGCAGACCCGCAACACGAGCGAGACCAATGTCTATCATATTGGCGCGATGGCCGGGCTCGGCTCACGGCACAACGTCGTGAAGTGGGGTGACGGCGCCAAGGAAGCGCGCGTCAGCCAGGCCGCGCACTGGCGACCGTATTATTATCTCACGACCGACGAGCGCACCGGCGACATCATGCGCGCGCAACTGACCGCCGATCTCGCCGCGGTGAAGCACGACCCGATGCGCCTCGCACAGCCCGTGCTCCCGCAGGATCCGAAATTCCCCGGCCGCATTCGGATCGGCCCGGACTGGTTTGCGCTCGCGGGCAACTGGATGACGGAGTGGGAACGCACCGGCGACAAGCAGTGGCTCGACCGCATCAACGCCGGCGTCGATGCCATCCTCGCGATGCCGTATTGGATTCGCTCGGGCGTGCGCAACGGCCTCAATCCCGACCTCGGCAAGGATGCGGAGGGCAAGCCGCGACTCGGCCCGCTCAAGGGCGGCGGCGCGATGACCGTCGGTTACGACCCCGCGACCGGAAAACTTTTTCCGATCCCCGATCCCGTCGAGGGCAAGCAGGTCGCGGTGAACTACAATCTCTCCACGATTCAAGGCGGGGCGCAGGTGATGTTTGAACTCGTGCCGCTGCTTGGCCGCGCCGACTGGGCGAAGGCGTGGCTGCAATATTGCCGGCTTGGGAGCGCGCCCGCCGAAGTGCTCACGAAAGACCAGACCACCGGCACCGAAGGAGGCGACGCCCAATATGTGGAGACCGCGCAGGGTGGGCCGCGGCTTGCCGCTTACGCCTACGCGCAGACGAAAAACCCCGCTTACGCCCAGCGCGCGATCGCCGCGCTCAGTCGCGCGCAGGGCGCGACACCGCGTCTCGTGCGCGGACCTGACTCGCTCAATCCCGTGCATGAGTCCGCCGGCATGTCTACCAACAACGCGGCACAGAGCGGTCTCACGTTGATCGAAATTCTCGCGCTGTGCGCCGACGCGTTGCCGAATGAACTGCCGCCTGCGCCCGAGGGCGGCTTCGGCGGTCGCGGTGGCCGGGGCGGACGCGGCGGGCCGAACGCCGCGCCACCGTCGGCGACCGGGAAACAATAGCGCGAGCGAGCGGCCTTTTTCATCGGCGGCATTCGCCACGTGTAGCCCTGAGCCGGAACGATACAGTTCGACGGGTGGGCCGTGGGGGGCCGCGCGCCG
>JANNEY010000541.1:0-17719 GCA_031379235.1 Opitutaceae bacterium
AGTCCGCGCGCCAATTCCGCCGCAAAAAACGGCCCGCGGTAAATCATGCCGGTGTAGATTTGGATGAGCGTCGCGCCCGCATCGAGTTTCTCCGCCGCGCTCTCCACGTCGACGATGCCGCCGACGCCAATGATCGGAAGACGCGCCTGGGTCGCCCGGGAAATGAAGTTGATAATCTCCGTCGCGCGACGACGGAGGGGCGCGCCACTGAGCCCGCCCGCTTCGCCCACCGAGGCGAAGGATCCCGGCCGCGCGAGCGTGGTGTTGGTCGCGATGATGCCGTCGAGCCGATACTCCGCGATCACCCCGAGCACCGCGTCGATCTGCGACCACGTGAGATCGGGGGCAATTTTTAGCAGCAAAGGCACGCGGCGCTTGCCGGTCGGCGCGGCGCGCGCCGCGTTGGCCGCGGTGATCGTCGCGAGCAATTCGCGCAGACGTGATTCATCCTGAAGTTGGCGCAAGTTGGGCGTGTTCGGGCTCGAAACGTTGAGCACCAAGTAATCCGCGTAGTCGGCAAGACGCTGGAAACTGGCGAGGTAGTCCTCGGCGGCTTTCTCGATTTCAGTGACCTTGGATTTGCCAAGGTTGACCCCGAGCGGAATCCGGCGCGCGCCGGGCCCCGGCTGGCCCGCCAACCGGGCCGCGACCGCCTGGCTGCCCTCATTGTTAAAACCCATGCGATTTATCACGGCTTCTTCGTTGGGATAACGAAACATCCGCGGCTTTGGGTTTCCGCTCTGGGCGAGGGCCGTCACGGTGCCGATTTCGACGTGCCCAAAACCCAATGCGGCAGCCGCTGGCCACGCCCGCGCATTCTTGTCGAATCCGGCGGCGAGTCCCACGGCGTTGGGGAACCGCAGACCAAACGCCTCCACCGGTCGCGTCCCCCCGAAACCGCACCGCGTCCACCACTCCAAGCCCCGTCGCACCGGGGCGAGCGCTCCGAGCAGCGCCAGCGCCTTGACGCCAAATTCATGCGCCTCTTCGGAGTCTTTGCGGAAGAGCACCGGCCGGATCAGTGACTCATAATAGTTACCCATGTTACGCGACCGTGAAATCTGGGGAAAAAAATGCAAGTGCGCGGCGGGTCGAAGCCGCGTTTCCTGAGTGGCTTCCACGCCAAAATTCCCCGGCGATCACTCGTCAGTCGTGCGGCGTTTTTGTGCTTGTTTTTTCAACCTCGGCTCGCACACCTGACGCTCCATGGCAAAAGCAACATCCACCCTCGACTGGTCAATTGTCCGCCTCGGCGACGATCATAACTGGTGGGTGGCCGAAACCAGTGACCCCGTCCGCTGGGATGTGGACGGCCTCAGCATCATCGATCCGCGCCAACTCGCCCATCTCGTCGAACTCGTCGATACCCTGCGCGACTACGGTTTCGATCAAGATGTCTTCGAAGCCGCCTTCATCCCCTTCCGCATCGACAAGGATCTTGGGGCCGGAAAGGTGCGCCTGAAGCGCGTGAAAGAGTCGCTCTTCGATTCCGAAGAAAAACTGTTCACCCTCCCCGACATCCTCGACGAGGAAAACGGGCCCTACGCCGACCTGCTTGATCACATCACGCGCTGTCGCGTGAAGATGCTGAACGATCTCTTCAAATTTGAATCGAAGCTCTCCGTCGACGAGGTCGAAGACGAGATTCGTGAGGATCAGAACAGTAATTTCATCCAGGGTAAGGCGGTCCACGCGTTTGAGGAGCTCACGGCCATCCTCGACTACATGCCAGCCGGCTATGACACAGATGATGAGGCCCCAGCCAAGGGCGTGGAAGACGAGGACGACGACGACCTGCCCGTGGTCGACGAAGCCGAGGAAGAGAAACTGAAGAACGACGAATCGCTCAAATGGGACGAGGACGACGACAAGCCCGAGGCTGAAGGCGAGGAGGGCAAAGACAATAAGGACGGTAAGAAAAAGGAAAAGGGCGACGAGGACGACGACGGCGATGATGATGACGACGAAGACAAGGACGACGACGATGATGATGACGACGAGGACGAAGACGAGAAGCCCAAGAAAAAGACCAAGAGTAAGCGCTGATCGTTTTTCCGCGTAGTCGGCAAACTTCAAAGGCAGCCGTGTCGGCTGCCTTTTTTTGCGCACCGATGGCCGGGCCCCAGCGCCCATCATGTTCACCAATCCGTGGCGTTGCCTTTTCCGTGCGATTCGCCCTCCTACGGCGACATGGATTTTTCCCGCCGCGCTCAACTTTGGCTAACGGCTGCTGCGGTTATTGGCGCGCTGGCCAGCTGTGTCACGCCGCCGGTCAAGACCGCCAACCCGCAAATCCCCGTCACGACTTCCACCGCGCAACTCCGCGCCGGCGACACTCTGACCGTGTCACTCCAAGGCGTCCCCGACCCGACGACGAGCACCGTCCAGATCGACGAGCAGGGACTGATCAGCCTTCCCTTCATCGGACCGGTCGTCGCCACCGGCACCGGCACCGCCGAGCTCTCACAGCGAATTCGAGAAACCTACATCGCCAAAAAATTCTACCGCACTCTTGAGGTCGCCGTAAGCGTGACCGAACGCTATATCTACGTCGGCGGCGAAGTGCAGCGCCCGGGTCGCGTGGTCTGGTCGCCCGACCTCACTGTCGCCAAAGCGATCCAATCGGCGGGTGGCTTTACGGTTTACGCGAAAGAGACCGCGGTCGGATTGATCCGCGAAAGAAACGCCTACCCCATCGACGTAAAACTCGCGCAGCGTAACCCCGCGGAAGATCCCCGCCTCATGCCGGGCGACTCACTGCAAGTGCCGCGCTCGCCGTTTTGATCGGTCTGCCACCCCACCCGCCCCACCGTCACCTGTCTTCATGCCGACTCAATCCCGCCTTCGTTTCTGGAGGATGCGCCCCGTCGTGGCCGCCCTGCTCATTTCCCTTCTCGCCCCGATGTTTGGCGCAGCAGCGACGCGCCCCGCGCCACCGACCGTGCTCTTCATCGGCAATAGCTTCATGTTCGGCGCGGGTTCCGCCGTGCGTTTCTTCCGGCCCAACACCGTGACCGATCTCAATGGCGCGGGCACCGGCGGCGTGCCCGCGCTCTTCAAGGCTTTCGCCACCCAGGCCAGGCGAGACTTTGCCGTCAGCCTCGAGCTCGTCGGCGGGAAAAATTTCGACTACCACGTAGCTGAAAAAGCCAGTGTCATCGGCCGCGCCTGGGATTTTGTCGCAACCCAAGGCTACAGCACGCTTGATCAAAAGAAACCCGGTGACTCGGCCCTGCTTGTGAAATCAGCCAAGGAACTTGCCGAACTCTTGCGCAGCAAAAACCCCAAGGTGGACATCCGGCTCGTCGCCACGTGGTCCCGCGCGGATCAAGTTTACCCCGAGAAAGGTCACTGGCACGGCCAGCCGATCGAGAAAATGGGGCTCGATATCCGCGCCGCCTACGATCTCGCCGCGGCCGGTTCGCCTGCGATTCGAGCCGTCGTCCCAGTCGGCCAGGCTTGGAATCGCGCGATCAAGACCGGCATCGCCGACCCGAATCCCTACGATGGCATTGCGGCCGGCCAAATTAATCTGTGGACCCACGATCATTACCACGCGAGCACCTACGGGTATTACTTGGAAGCGCTCATGATATTCGGTGACCTCACCGGTCTCGATCCGCGGTCACTTGGGAAAACCGAGCGCGCCGCACTCGAACTCGGCATGTCGCCCACCCAGGCGGCGGCCTTGCAGCAAATCGCCTTCGACGAATTGTCGGCGACAAACGGGCGGCCCGCGCTGCAATCGTTCAAACCAGTGGCGCTGCTGCGCTGAACCGCGCCCCGCCCAACGGCGCGCGGCTGCTTTGCTCCCCCACGCGCGGAATATTATTCGCGACGGAAGCGCGGACTGAAGTATCGCCCTACTTTTTCAGCAGCGCCGCCATATCCTTTGCGAAGTAAGTCAGGATTACGTCCGCCCCCGCGCGCTTGATAGCGAGCAGCGATTCGTGGCGGCAGCGCGCGAGATCGAGCCAGCCGAGCCGCGCGGCCGCGTGAATCTGCGCGTATTCGCCGGAGACCTGATACGCGGCGATGGGCTTTGACGTCGTCTCCCGCAGGTCGCGGATGATGTCGAGATAAGCCCCGGCCGGCTTTACCATGAGGATGTCCGCGCCCTCGGCTTCATCAAGCGCCGCCTCACGTCGCGCCTCCCGGCGGTTCGCGGGATTCATCTGATAGGTCGCCTTGTTGAGCAGCCGAGTCCCCGCCGCCTGCGCACTGCCGACGGCCTCGCGAAACGGCCCGTAGTAGGCCGAATTGTATTTCACCGAGTAAGCGAGGATGCCCGTGCCCGCATAGCCCGACGCATCGAGCGCCTGACGAATCGCTCCAACGCGTCCGTCCATCATGTCGCTCGGCGCCACGAGATCGACGCCGGCGCGGGCCTGAAGCACGGCCATCTTTTCTAGAATGCGCACCGTGCGATCGTTTTCGACATCGTCGCGCGCCGCCGTGAGCACGCCGTCGTGCCCGTGCGAGGTGTAGGGATCGAGCGCGACGTCGGTGATGACGACCAGCTCCGGCACGGCTTTTTTCACGGCGCGGACAGCGCGGAGCACGAACGTGTCTTCGTTCAGCGCCTGCGTGCCCTCGTCATCTTTCAGTTTGGGATCGAGCTTGGGAAACAGCGCGACCGCGGGCACGCCGAGTTTGTGCAGCGCCCGGCACTCCTTCACGAGGTCGGCGAGGTTGAGCCGAAACACGCCCGGCATCGACTTGATCTCATCGGGGGCGGCCTTGCCCTCGACCACGAACAGCGGCGCGATGAAATCGGCGGGACGCAACACCGTCTCTTCCACCATCGCGCGAAGTGCGGCGGAGCGACGCAGACGGCGGGGGCGTTGACTGAGATTGAGCGGAGAAAAGTCGGCCATGAGAGAAGCCGGAACGAGAACAGGCAACCGGCCGCGCCGCGACATGATTTCACGCAATTGAGAGTTGCGGCGATCCGCTCACCGCGCTCATTCACAGACACCCCCAAAAAAAGTTATCCCCCCCATGCACCACGTTTCTCCGGTCCTCCGATTGATTGGCCTCGCCCTCTGCTTTGTCAGCAGCGCCGCGGCGGCCCAGACAACGCCCCTTCCCGCCAAGGAAACTTTTCACCTCTTCCTCCTCGTCGGCCAGTCCAACATGGCCGGCCGCGGCACGGTGACGCCCGCCGACACGGTGCCGAACCCGCGCGTGCTGATGCTCGACAAGAGCGGCGCGTGGGTGCACGCCGTCGATCCGCTGCATTTCGACAAACCCAGCGTCGTCGGCGTGGGCCTCGGCCGCACCTTCGCCGCGGCGATCGCCGACGCCAATCCCGGCATCACAATCGGTTTGATTCCCTGCGCGGTGGGCGGCTCGCCGATCGACACGTGGAAGCCGGGGATTTTTTACGATGCGACGAAGAGCCATCCGTGGGATGACGCGATGCAGCGCGCGAAACTCGCCCTCCAAGCGGGAAAATTGAAAGGCATCCTCTGGCATCAGGGCGAATCCGACTCCTCCGCCACGCTCGCACCCGGCTACGAAGCCAAACTCCACGATCTCATCAGCCGGCTGCGCTCGGAGCTACGTGCGCCTACCGCACCGTTCATCGCCGGCCAGCTCGGCAAATTCACCGAGAGCCCGTGGGACCAATTTAAGATCAAAGTCGACGAGGTCCACCGCACGCTACCGCTGAAAGTATCGTATACGGCGTTCGTCGGCTCCGATGGACTAATCCACCGCGGCGACAAGGTCCACTTTGACTCTGACTCCTACCGCGAATTCGGCCGCCGTTATGCGGCGGCCTACCTGCAGCTCACCGGCGCGAAATAATGTCGGGTAAAATCGGCGCTTACAGCTTCAGCGCGCGCAAATATTTGAAGCTATCCGGAATACTCTGGAGCGGTGTGGGCGTCTCGTCTTCGAGGAAATAGTGCTGCACGCCGATTTTTTGGGCGGCGCGGATGACGGCAGCGTAATCGATCTGCCCCAAGCCGACAGCAACCTTGGCCGTGGGCGGCGTGCCGCCGGTGTGAACGCCGGTCGCGAGATCCTTGAGCATGTCCTTGATGTGGATCATCGCCCAACGCTTCGGATGTTTTTCCAAGAGCTTCACCGGATCCTGCCCGGCGTAGTAGGCCCAATAGACGTCCATCTGGAAGCAAACGAACTCGGGTTTCGTTTCGCGCACAAGGATATCGAAGATGGTCTCGCCCTTACCGGCGGCCGTGGGGCGGAATTCCAAACCGTGCGGGTGATAGCCGAAGCGGATGCCCTCCTTCTTGCAGGCTTCGCCCCATGCGTTGAACTTCGCCGCCGTCTGGTGCGCGAGTTCCTCCGTGAACAAACGGTCTTTGCCGAGCGGTGGAAACGGGACGACCACGAATTTCAAGCCGAGGGCCTTCGCATCGCGAATCACAGCAGCGACATCCTTCTCAAAAAGATTATAGCCAAAGTGGCCGCTGACCGCGGCGAAACCGCGTGACATCAACTCGCCCGAAAATTTTTCCGGAGTGAGATCACCGGTGCCTGCAACCTCGACTTCCTTAATGCCATAGGATTTCGCGATATCGAGCGCGCCGGTCGTGCTCTCCTTCGTCTGCGCGCGGAGGCTGTAGAGCTGCAGACCGAGGTGGTCGCGAAAATCCGCCGCCGAAAGCGCGGCGGCGGAAAGAAACGAGAGCAGGGTGAGGCGAAGCGAGTTTTTCATTTTAGGGGAAGACAGAAAGTGTCGGGCTGGGCTCAATTTTTTTGCAAGATGTGATAGTTGGCCATCGAGATGCCGCTGAGCATCGCGCCGACAATGCCAAGGAATCCTTGGTCGGTGCCGCAGAGGTAAAGATTCGCCAGCGGCGTGCGGCCATCGCGGATTTTCGTCGGCGCGCCATAGATCGCACCGCCCATGTGCCCGGTGAACTTCGTGATCGTGCGGGGCGTGAACATGTCCGTCGTGACAGTCGCTCGCGCGAGCGCGTCGTCGGCCAAAAGCGGCGGAAGGAAGCGCTGCGCGCTCTGCTGCACCGCGGCAAACCAGCGCGCTTTCGCCGCGCGATATTCACCCTCGGGCAGATGCGCCCACTCGTCGTAATTGGCGAGGCACGTGACGCGCACGATGCCATCGGCCAGCGCGCGATCGGCGCCGAAATCGAAATTATTCGGGATACAGATCACCCCGCTGCGCGGATCGACGGGCGCCGACGGGCGCACGTAGTCGAAGCGCGGTGAATCGTTGAAGAACACAATCGTGTCACTCCCCCACCCGAGCGCAGCCGGCTGGCAATCGAGGATTGAGATGGTTTCGACGAAGGAGAGGCGGCCGGTGGAAATTGCCGATTGCGGATTGCGGACTGCGGACTGATCGGAAACGAGCGTCGCCGTCTCAGGTGCGCCGATGGAGGAAATGATGTGATCGGCCGTGATCGCTTCACCGCTGTCGAGCACGAGCGCGGTGGCTTTGCCGGCGCTCGAAACAATTTTTTGCACCCCACACTTCATGCGTCGCTCGCCACCGGCCGCACGGTATTTCTCCAACAGAACGCGCAGCACCACCCGCACGCCGTCGAACGGCCGCGCGAATCCTTCCAGGAACAGCGCCTTGAACATGATGACGAACTGCCCGAACTCCATGTCGTGCTCCGTCGCGCTGCCGTAATACATCAGCGGGCAAAACAGCATATCCTCCAACAGCGCGTCGGTGATGTGTCGGCGCACGACCGCGCGCGCCGAGATCGGCACGGCCTCGAGCGAGACGTCATCAAAGGCGCGCACGGCGCTGGTGAGCGCGCGAAATCCCTCGACCTGGGCCGGAAAGCGGCCGGCCACTTCCGCTTCAAGGACGGTGAAGTCGTTGGTGAAGCACAGTGAAATTTCGCCGCGCACGCCAAAGGCAATGCGCGACTGCTTTTGCTCGCAAAGCGCAAACTCGGCGCGGTCGATGCGGAGTTGGCGGAGGAGTTTGGTGAGCGGAGTGCCCTTCACCCCCGGGCGGACGAAGTTCGTCATCGCATGCAGGCCGACGTCGAATTTGCGCCCCGCGATGCTGTAGAAACCGTTGAGCCCGCCGACCGCGTTGTGGCGCTCGAAGATGCAGACCTTCTTCCCGAAGTGCGCGAGCCGGATGCCAGCCGCGAGGCCCGACATGCCGGCACCGATGATGGCGACGTCGTAGTGCGAGGCGGAATTCACGCGCTGAGGTGAAGCGCAAAGACGCGAAGATGCAAAGATCGGAGCGAAGGACGGCCGAGCATCGCCTTCATGGGCAGCGGGACTTCGCTCATGGCTTCACGCCTTCGCGTCTTTGCGTTTCAATAAAAAAGCCGGGCAATGCGCCCGGCTGCTTTCATCGGTTCACTGTCGCTCACCCCTTCGCCGCCAGTGCGTTAAATTTCGGCACGAGGTAGGCCGCGCAACTGTCGAGCGAAGCGAGCTGCATGTAATCAGCCTCTGGCACCTCGATGCTGTGGCGCTTGCGGAGTTCCATCACGATATCGAGGAAGTCCATGCTATCGAGCTGGAGTTGATCGCGCAGGCGGACGTCGGATTTGACGTTGCTCAAGTCCTCATCGGGCGCGATGTCCGCGATGATATCGAGCACCACCTGTTTGCATTCGTCGTTGGTCATATTCGAAAGATAGAACTACTCGGCAAAACGTCGAACAATCAACGTGGAATTTATCCCGAGCATCCCGAAGGAATTGTTCAGGATGGTGTCCACCTTTGCCACCTGGCGCGGCTGATTCAACACGAGCCCCGGCAGCGCGCACAACGGATCGAGGTCGTCGACGTTGATCGTGGGGTGAACGGTGAGGTCGTCGAACGACGGCAGATTGCCGGCGAGTTCCAGTGCGCCCGCCGCGCCCATCGCATGGCCGATAAAGCTCTTGGTGTTGTTGATGTGCGTGTCCGGGCAGCCCTCGCCAAACACCGCGCGGATCGCTTCGCACTCCTGGATGTCGCCGAGCGGCGTGGCGGTGGCGTGAGTGTTGACGATGTGGATGTCGCTCGCGGCCAGTCCGGCGCGTTTGAGCGCGGCGCGGATGCACTCGCCCTGCCGCTGGGGATTCGGGAGCACGTAGTCGCTCGCGTCGCTGTTCACGTGGTAGCCGGCGATCTCGGCGTAGATTTTGGCGCCGCGGGCTTGGGCGTCCTCGAGCCGCTCCAACGTGTAGAGCGCGCCGCCCTCAGCGATGACGATGCCGTTCCGCGCCTTGTCGAAGGGGCGCGACGCCTTGTGTGGATTTTCGTGGGTCGCGAGGGCGTTCTGCGATTTGAAGCCGGCGAAAATCCCAAACGTGTGGATGCTCTCGCTCACTCCGCCACAGATCGCGAGGTCCACTTCGCCGAGTCGCAGCATCTGCGTCGCATGGATCAGACCCATGTTGCCCGCCGCACACGCCGCCCCGATGGTGTAAGCGGGGCCAGTGACACCGAGGTTGAGGGAAGCTTCACCCGCCGGGTTGTTGGCGACGGTGCGCGGATTGTGGTAGTGCGACCAAAACTTCGTGTCGTAGTTAAATTTCGAGATATTGTAGATTTCGTTCTCCGTCTCGACGTTCCCGTGCTCCGTGCAGCCGATGTAGATGCCCACACGATCCTTGGCCACGGCGTCCCATCCGATGCCGCTGTCGGCCAGCGCTTCGCGGGCACAGTAAATCGAAATACTCCCGGCCCGCGTGCCGACGCGGACTTCCTTTTTCTTCTGATATTTCAGCGGGTCGTAGTGACAGACACCTGCGAGCTGCGAGCCCATGTAGCGAATCTCCATCCGCTCGACACCGGCGACACCCGCGAGCAGATTCCGGCGGAATTCGGGCAGCGAATTACCATTCGGTGCAGTGAGACCGACTCCGGTGATGACGATGCGCGATGACGAAGAGGCCTTCATTTCGAGAGAATCGGAAATCGCTAGCCAACGTCGCGCCGAAAGCAATCTCTGCCTCGTCGGGATTTGTCATTGCGAGACGCAGTGCGACGACGCAAATCATCCGGCCACTTATCCATGAACGTTCTCGTCGTCGGAGGTGCCGGCTACATCGGCAGTCACTGCGTCCGCCAACTGGTCGCTGCGGGTCATCGGCCCGTGGTGCTCGATAATTTCGTCTACGGCCATCGGGCCGCGATCGCGCCGGGCGTGAAGCTCCATGAGGGCAATCTCGGCGACGAAGCGTTTGTCGGTCGCGTGCTGCGGGAGGAGAAAATCGAGGTCGTCATGCACTTCGCGGCCTATTGCTACGTCGGCGAGTCAGTCACCGCGCCGCTGAAATATTACTTCAACAACGTCGCCGCCACGCTGCACCTGCTCAACGCCATGATCGAGGCGGGCGTGAAGAAATTCGTATTTTCCTCGACCTGCGCGACCTTTGGGGTGCCACCCACGCTACCGATTCACGAGGGCACCCCGCAGGCCCCGATCAATCCCTACGGGCAGACGAAGCTCGATATCGAGCAAGTGCTCAAAGCTCTGGCGCACGCGTCCGGCCTCAGCTTCGCGGCTTTTCGCTACTTCAATGCCGCCGGCGCTTCCGAGGACGGCGTCATCGGCGAGGACCATCATCCCGAGACGCACCTCATTCCGGTCGCGCTCGATGTCGCGACCGGCCGGCGCCCGCACTTGGAGCTTTTCGGCACGGACTACCCGACGCCCGACGGCAGCTGCCTGCGCGACTACGTGCATGTCGATGACCTGAGCCGTGCCCACATCGCGGTCTTCGGCAAACTTGCCACGCCGGGTGCGCAACTTTTCTACAATCTTGGCACCGGCTCCCCGACTTCGAATCGCGCCGTCATCCGCGCCGTCGAAAAAATCGTCGGCAAGCCGGTCAAGGTCATCGAAAGCCCGCGCCGCCCCGGCGACCCGCCGGCACTCTTCGCCGATTCGACCAAGGCCAAGCGCGAACTCAATTGGCAGGTAAAGTTTGCCGACATCGAAGCCATCGTCGCGACGGCGTGGCGCTGGCTCTCGTCCCACCCCAAAGGCTACGGTGACCGGTGAGTGCGGCGCGCAGCGATCCCGCCCATGAAGCCGCTGCGCTCCGCACTCCTCCTCGTGCTTCTTGGTCCCGCCGGAAGGGCGGCGCCTCCGACTCCACCAGCGCCCGCGGTCCTGGACCCTGCGCCGAAAAAAGAATCCTCCTCCGGTTGGGTCTTTTCCCTGCTGCCGAAATCGCTCCAGAAAAACCCACGGCTTGAGCTCACCGTGATCACCGAGTTGACGGCGGCGGGAAAAAAGCGCCCGCCCGTTTCACCGCAGGCCCCCGCCTACTTCGAAGCCTTCACCACCGGTCCGCGCCATCTGGGCCATGCGCCCGCCAACGAGAAAACCCTCGCGCCCGCGCAAATCGAAAAGCTCCTCACGCAATCGCTCGCGACGAACGGCTACCTGCCCGCCCGTCCGCCGGAGGTCCCGCCGACCATTCTCATCACCTATGTCTGGGGCTCGCATAACGTCCTCACCGAGGGCGACGCCGAAAATCCCTCGCTCTCCGGCGAACAGCTCGCCCGCAATATCCTCGATCGCGCCGCACTCGTCGGCGGCGCGAAATTCGCGGAACGACTCCTCGATCTCTTTACGCAGGCCGATGCGCTGAGCCTCGCCGCCAGCTCGCGGCCACCGCCCGGCGGCGAAGCCGTGTTCACCCCCGGTCTGCTCGATTTCGCCAACCCGGTGAATCTCTTCAAACGCGCCTCCGCGAAAAACGAGTTCCTCGTCGATCAGACAGCAAGTGACATCTACTACGTCGTCGCCACGGCCTACGATTATCAGTCCGCGGCGACCAACCGGCGGATTGTCCTCTGGCGCACCCGCATGACCGTCGCCGCGCAAGGCGTTTCCCAAGAGCAGACACTGCCGACGCTGGTGCTCAGCGCTGCCCCTTACTTCGGCCGGGAAATGTCCGAACCGGAAATCCTCACGAAACGAGCCGTGCGCGAAGGCTCCGTCGAGATCGGCACCCCCACCGTTGTTGAGCCGGCGCCAAATCCGGCCCGGAAATAGCTACGGCACAGTCCAACACTGCAATTTCGACATGGGAAACCACGCCACCTCCTCCGACCTCACCGCCCACTATTCGGGCGCCGCCGACGCGCAATTCATCGCCTACCTGAACCTCAAGCTCCGCGAAATCGGCCAGCCGGGCCTGCGCACGCAACCCGCTGAAGGCGGCCTCGCTCCGCTCGTGGATCATTTTCTGGCGCTGAGTCGCGAAAAAGATCGCGCCCTCGTGCGGCACCTTTGCCCGGTGGACCAACGGATCCAGAGCTTTCTTTACGACCAGCTCGACGGGGCCGGCGCCGACGGGGAAGTCTCCCGCCTCCCCGTGACCACGCTTGTCCTCGATCGGCCGGGTCTTGCCCGCGTGCTCTCGCTGCCGCCCGAGGCGGACGAGTATCGCAGCAATATCTTGGCTTCACATCGCGTGCGCCAGGGTGTGCTGCACAACCCGCGCAGTGACCGGCGGACCACACAGGGGATTTTTCATATCGTCGATGCCGGCTTGCCCGTGCCCGATGACAAGAAGGCCGTCCCGCCCGCGGTCTTCGGTCAACTCCTCCGCCAAGCGCTCAACCCGCCGGCGGAATTGCTCCGCCTGCCCTTCACGGCTCAGGCCGCCCAGCCCGCCGAGTGTTTCGTCTCGCTCCATCTCCGCCCCGTCGTGTGCCCGGACGTTCCCGGCTTCACGCCGCAGCGCTCGATGGAGACGCGTTTCTTCGTGCCGGGCGCACTCGTCGCCAACCTCGATTTCATTGAGCGCATCTTTGGCAACGCTGGTGATCCGAACCTGCCGGAAAACGACGCCGCCCTCGATCCCGAGCACTGGACTGGCCACACCGGCTGCGTCATCCTCGCCACGCATCTGACTCAGCTGACGAAACGCGAGCTCGGCCTGCCGCCGTGGGACGCCGCCTCGCCGCGCCAACGCCGCGACGGGATGTGCTGGCAGCAAGCCGACGAACGCTACAACGACGGCGTCGCCTTCAAGCTCACCCTGCGCGACACCAGCGGCGTCATCGTCACGCTGATCGCCGACAACTATTTCGGTTACTGCAAGAAGGACGTGAAGGCCCAGATCAGTTTTTCCGCCAATCTCCTCGGCCAGTGCGAGGAGGAGCACGCCGGCGGCGCGATCGTGTTCCCGAGCTACGATCTCGGGGAAGATTTTCAGCTCAGCAAACACCTCGCGATCGTGAACCACACGTTCGCCGAGGCGCTCGCGCAACTCGGCGAACGCGCCGCGTTGCAGCCCGGCGGCTGGGCCCGCGACCGCCAGCACCCGGATATTTGCTACGTGCCGCAGGACGCGTTTTTCACGTTGCGCGCGCAAACGATCACGTGGACCGACGCCGCGGGCGCAGCGCAGACGATCAAGCTCGTGCCCGGCCACACCTACGTGCTGCCCTCGGGTTACAAGGTCGAGATGGTGAAACCCGACGACGGCCGCCGCTGGCGCCTGCGCGGCACTACGGCCGAGGGCGTGCTCTGCCACAAGCCCTGCACCGTCTCCGGCGGCGGCAAATCCGAAATTTCCAAATCGATCGCCGATGCGATCTTTACCGCGCCAAATTTCGTCAGCGATCTCGCGGCGGACTTCCGCGCGATCGATCGGATTCTCAAGAAGGAATACGGCCAGCGCTTCCGGGATGCGGCGCGCAACAAGACCAAGGGCCGCCCGCTCCTCAGCCCCGAACGTTCGCTGGGCTCCGTCGTCAAGCTCCTCAGTCGCAGTGGCGACTACACCGAAGACTACAACACGTGGCTCGCCGGGATTCCCCGCTACATTCTCGACCTCGTGCTGCTCATCAAGCGCGTCTACAAACCGGAATGGGGCGCCGAGTGGAAGAAGCACTTCACCGTCGACACGATCAACGGCCGGCCGGGCAACGAGCTGAAATTCCAACGGGAGAAGGCCATGACGCATTTCCTGCGCGTGGGCTTCACCACCGACGGCGGCTGGCGCACGTTCAGCCTGCGGAAAGATTTTCACCCGGCGGTCAAAATCCAGGCGGAAGACGACATCACGGCGTCCATCGTCGTGCCCGCAGCTCGGCTCGCCGGCCTCTCCAGTAACGCCGCCACGCGCGGCGGTTCGCTCAAGTTTGTGCACAACTGCGAGACCGCGCTCTTCCAGCGGCCCGACGAGGCGATTCACCGCGGCTACGACAAGCGCACGGAACGTGATTTTTCGCGGCCGGGGAATTTTTTCTCCAACTACGAGGCGCTCACGCGCGACACCGCGCGGACGATCGTCGAGGACGCGATCGGTTTCGACGCGTTCACCGCGCCGATTCGCACGCTCTTCGAGGAGTTCGTCGCCGCCGACCAACCCGCCTTCCTCGCCTCGCCCGCGCACCCGCGCATCGTGGACGGCAAGCCGTCAAAAAATCCCCGCTATCTTCAGCTTCGGCCCGACCTCGAAGATCCGCGCACCACGTATCTCGCGCACGTCGGCACGCAGCTTTACCGCCGCGTGCCCGCGGGCGTGAAGACGCTCTTTCCCGTCGGTGCGGTGCTCGCCGGTCGTCGCCTCAATCCACCCGAGCCGGGCGTGAAGCCGATGTGTGTCTTCGGTCCCGTGCACTATCAGGAGCTGCCCGAGGCGTTCATGGATTTCATCGCAAGCCTGACGGGAAAATCGCCGTCCACCACCGGTGCCGGCTCGGAAGGCGCACTCACGAAAGGCCCGTTCAACGCCCTGCCCCCGATTCACGATCTCAACGCGGCGTTTGTTTCCTATGCGCTGACGGACCTGCCGGTTTTCTCCTCGGCCGCAGGCTGGGTCGGCCCGCGCTGCCGCGTCGATCACGACATCAGCCTGCTCGTGCCCGAAATCTGGGCACGCATGTCGCCCGAGGAGCGGACGCCGCGCTTCCTCATCGTGCACGGCTACCTTGAGCGCTGCGCCGTCTGGGAACACGAGGGCCGGGCCGTGCTGGCGAGGCGGCTCGGCTGGCGCGTGACCTCGCGTTTTGTGCAGACCTTCTGCGGCCGCGTGCTCGGCAATCCCAGCACGCTCTTCGACGAGGAATTGCTGCGCCCCGAATTGCAGGACCGCGCCGTCTTTGCCGAAGGCATGGAGAACATCGTGCAGGCCATGCGCACCGCCGCGGAGAGTTATTTTTCCGACGGCTCGGTCGAACAAGCCGTGCCGCCGTTGCGCGCCTTGCTGCAGCTCATGCGTGACGGGTCATGGGAAGGACTCGATGCCTCCGCGCCGAAATTCCGCGCGCTGTTCACCCCCGCCGCAGTTTTGGAAAGCGACTGGTATCGCGCCCGGCTCGCTGCCCAGCAGCGCCACGACATCGCGGAATGGGATCGGCGCAGCGACTACCTGGAGAAATTCCTCACGCGCAAAACCTATGCCGAAGTGGCGGAGAAGCTCAACATTCGCACCCGGCTCGCCCATGCCCGCGCCACCGCCGCGTCAGCGCGCGATCCCGGCTACATCGCCCGTCTGGTCGGCACGCTCGGGATCGATCCTGCACTGGTGCCGACCGGTGTGCGCTAGCGCGACCTTCCAAGGTGGGCTGTGCGCTCCGCGCGCGACAGCTTCGGAATGCTTGCCGTGGCCGAACGCCATCAAGCCATGCCGCGCGCGGAGCGCACGGCCCACCTCGATCTTACGTCACGAGCCTGCCGTCGTCAGCAGTTCTCGTATTTCCAATTCCGTGTCTTGCCCGCGGCCAGCCACGCGAGTGTCGTCGCGAGCCGCTTCTGGCGCGTCTCGTCGCGCTTCGCCTCCGTCAGCCACTCGATGTATTCCTTGCGCTGGCCCGGCGGAAATCCCGTAAACGTCTTCGCCGCCTTCGCGTTCTTCTTCAACGCCGCCGCGAGATCGGCGGGCACAGGCAGCTCTTTCGCCGGACTACGTTTCGTCTGAGGACGCGCGGGCGCACCCGACTCGTTAAGGCGCGCGGCCTCGCGCACCCAATCGAGAATCGTCCCGTCACTCGGCAAATCGGTCTCCGCCGTGATGCGCCCGAGGCTGCCCATCGCGGTGCCGGCCTTGGCCCCGTGCGCGCCGAGGATTTTTTCCATGCCCTGATGCCAGAAGCCGAAGATGCAATGCGCCTTGAACGCCGCAATCCCACACAGGATGCCGCCCGCATGATCGAAGTGCGGACAACTCCACTTGATCGTCTCAGTCGCCTCCGGGCAGCCGCGATGAATGAGCGCGCGCAATCGCCGCAGAATCGGCTGCGCAAACGCGGCGGATTCTTCAATGTAAGCGTCGATGCGCGGATCCGTCGGGGTGCTCATGGGGAAATTACTTCGCAAACCCGACCAGCATGGCAAGCGCTCGAGCACGCCAGTCCGGGTAGTGGGTCCGTTTGATTTTCCATTGTCATCGCGAGGAGCGTAGCGACGAAGCAATCCAGCCCCGACTGAGCCGGGGCCCCGCTAAGGCGGGGCTGAAATTTCAGATGGATTACCGCGCCCGCCGAGCCGGGCTCGCAATGACAAATTAAGCGGACCCACTACCCAATCCGGCATTGCCCGGACCTTTTCCGTGTCTTTCGTATCATTCGTGGTGCCCCCCTCCGAATCTCCCGTCGCCCGCATCGTCCGCCAAATCGAGTTCATCGCGGAGTGCGACAAACTGAAGGAAATCTTTCGGCAGACGATCAACACGCAGAGCCGCCGCGCTGAAAACGACGCTGAGCATTCGTGGGCGTTTTGCCTCTGCGTGCTCGTCCTCGCCGAACACGCAAATTCGCCGGCGCTCGACGTGATGCGCGTCTTGAAAATGGCCATCATTCACGACCTCGTCGAAATCGACGCCGGCGACACGTTTGCCTACGATACCGCCGCGATGGCGCAGCAGCACGAACGCGAAGCCCGGGCCGCCGACCGCATCTTCGGCCTACTCCCCGACGACCAATCCCGGGAATTCCGCGCACTGTGGGATGAGTTCGAGGCGCGCGCGACGCCGGAGGCGAATTTTGCCCACGCGTGCGACCGCTTTCAGCCGATGCTCCTCAACGCCCGCACCGAGGGCGGCAGCTGGCGCGCGCACGGCATCACGCTCGACAAAGCGCAACGCCGGGCCGCGCCTGTCGCGGACGGCTCGACGGTCCTTTGGGAGCAAATCGAAGTCATGTTGCGCGAGGCCGCCGCCGCCGGTCATCTCGCGCCGCCAACTAGGGCGGGCTTCAGCCCGCCATCCACCGGAATAAAAGATACCCAAGCGGCAGACTGAAGTCGGCCCCACCCCATCGGACTGTCCACGCATTCGTCGCGCATCACGCACCCGTCCGGCGCGTCATGCTGCGCAGACCGTTTTCCCTCCCACTATGCCCCCTTCTGCCCGTTTGGTCGCTGTGTTTCTCCTCTGCGGTTTCCGCGTTGTCGCCGCCGATGCCTCACCACCTCCGCGCGACTGGATCGATGCGAAGACGGGCCACCGCGTGATCCGCCTCTCGCCGGACGAAGGCGGCGGCAGTCTTTATTTTCACCAACACGCGTTCACGCCCGAGGGCGACAAGGTCATCCTCCGCACACGCGCCGGGATCGTGGCCGTGGATATTTCGAAGCTCGGCACCGCGCCGGTGAAGCCCGAGGTCGTGCTCGCCAATGCCGCCCCGATCACGACGGCGTGGAAGACGCGCGAGGTTTACTACGTGGACCGCGCGAGCAATGCCCTGATGGCCGTGCATCTCGACACGAAGGCCACGCGCGTCGTCGTAAAACTCCCCTCGCAGGCGCGCGGCGCACAGTTCGCGATTAATTGCGACGAGTCGCTCCTCG
>JANNEY010000056.1:0-2169 GCA_031379235.1 Opitutaceae bacterium
TGCGAACTTGAAATAGGCCAGATCGGGGCGTCCCCACGCGCCGTAGACCGTGAAGAATCGAAACAGCGTGACCGGCAGGTCCCAAAGATGGGCGTAGGAATGCGACAGCCCCTCGACCGCCTTCTTCGTCGCGGCATAGACGGTGAGGGGATGATCGGTCCGGTCGGTTTCATGAAACGGCATGTCGGGGTTCGCGCCGTAGACCGATGAGGTCGAGGCGATCAGGAGGTGTTTGACCTCAAGCCGCTTTGCCAGCTCCAACACGTTGAAACTGCCGGTGAAATTGGTCTCGACGTAAGAGCGTGGGTTGGTCAGGCTATAGCGCACCCCGGCCTGGGCGGCGAGGTGGATGATCACGTCGGGGGCAAAGTCATCGGCTACACGGGTAAGCGTCGCCACGTCCTCGAGCATCGCCTTTGTCGCAGTGAAGCCGGGGGATTGCAGCAGGATTGCGTGACGCTTTTCCTTCAGCGTCACGTCATAGTAGTTGGTCATCCCGTCAAAGCCGTGCACCCGGTGGCCAGCGGCCAGAAGGTGGCGCGCAAGGTGAAAGCCGATGAAGCCCGCAGAGCCGGTGATCAGGATGTTTCGCACGCGGTCCCCGTTGCCCCTGCCAAAGTGCGGCAGACAATCAGCGGGCCAAGGGGCCAAGTCAAGCCTTGCACCGCCCCCCGACCGGAAGCCCTTGCGGCGGCCCCCTCCATCCGCTATCTGAACCCCACCTTCGCGGCGGGTTGGCGGAGAGGTTACGCACCGGATTGCAAATCCGTGAAGATCGGTTCGATTCCGATACCCGCCTCCAACTTTCTACGCAGTATACTCAAGTGAGATCATTTTTTTCGCCGACACTCACTGACCCCCCATAAACCCACCAAAAACTCTGCGCTTGGTCGCGTCTTTCTGCGGC
Organism: Opitutaceae bacterium; assembly: GCA_031379235.1. Taxonomy (GTDB): domain Bacteria; phylum Verrucomicrobiota; class Verrucomicrobiia; order Opitutales; family Opitutaceae; genus ER46. Next base: position 908 of record JANNEY010000056.1, read on the forward strand.
GGAATCTTTGGTTGTCGGTGCCGCAACCGGATACCCTGGCGAAATGGCGGAGGTCGCCTGCGCGCACCGCATCAGCGACACAGTGGAGGCAGCATACAGGCGGGGCGACATGGTCGAGACGCGTCGTGTCATGATGTCGGATTGGGTGGCATTTCTGGAAGGCCGGTAGGTGTTGTGGACTTTTCCCGCCTAAGTGACGGCATTTGCAGTTTGAAGAGTTTGCTGAGGCGTGCCCGTAGATACTCTCACCGATAAACTGCAAACTGAAGTCACCCCAAGCCACTTACGCGTCAAACTGAAGAATGCCGTCAAAATGAAAGTTGGCTTCAGTATGCAAAGTGAAGTATCGCGCGGTTAGCACACGGCCCTGCCACCAAGAAGGACTGGGAGTCGACTTTCGAGTCTTTCTGAACTCGTAGGTTGAGGTGCCGCTAGATTTGTAGACGCTTTGCCGCCTAACTTTGAGGTTAGGAGGCGGAGATGGGGATAAGCAACTACGGCGACGAGTTCAGGCGGGATGCAGTGCAGCAGATCACGGTGCGTGGGTATCCGGTTCCGGAAGTTTCGCGACGCCTGTGGGTGAGTTCGCACTCGCTGTACAAATGGCTCAGGCTGTTCGCGGAGCCTTCGCCGAAGGCGCGCGGCATTGACAACGAAGCCGCGAACCGACGGCTGATGCTCGAGCTGGCGCGAGTGACTGAGGAGCGCGATATCCTAAAAAAGGGTGAGCCGTGGATCGCCATTGGTTCAAGAGCCATGGCGAACGCGTAGTTCGCGCGCGAGTCCCAATGAAGTGCGCTTTCATCCGGGCGCATCAGACCGAGTTCCACGTCCGGGCCATGTGTCGGGTGTTGCGGCTTCACTTCAATTCCCGGTCGGGAGTCATATCAGCAGCTTCGGGTCGTTTCCAGAACTGCACCGCCAACATCGTCATCGTCGCAGTCAACGGACCGAGGATGAAGCCCGGCGCGCCAAACAGCACAAGTCCGCCCACGATGGAAATGAATGCGGGAATGGTATGCAGGCGCAAACGGTTTCCGACGAACATCGGCCGCAGGACGTTGTCTATGCCACCAACCACAACCCCGCCCCAAGTGGCAAGAATAAGCGCACGCGCCCAGCTTCCATCCAGCAGGAGCAAGAGAGCCGCCGGTATCCAGACGATGAAAGCGCCAAGGACGGGCACGATAGACAGAAGTCCCATCCCAAGCCCCCAACGCAGTGGTGTGGGAAGACCGAGTGCCCAGAACATCAGGCCGCCC
>JANNEY010000080.1:0-7586 GCA_031379235.1 Opitutaceae bacterium
CTTTCGATTCAGAGTTATCGCCGCCATGCGTATGACCAGGCAGGCTTGGCGTTGCTGCACACGTTGGCTTCCCACTGTGCCGGCGCACTGGTGCGCCTGGGCGACGCGACCGCGCTGCGCCAGAGCAAAGAGCGGTTCTTCGCGGTGTTCGACCGCAGTCCGATCATGATTGGCCTTCTCACGGTTCCTGAGGGTCGGTTGGTGGAGTTCAACGCGGCGGGTGTGGCGACTTTCGGTTACACGCGCGAAGAAGCCCTCGGCCGCACGACCCTCGAACTGGGGCTCTGGGCTGATCTGGATGAACGCGCGCGCTACCTCGCGGAGTTAATTTCCAAGGGGCACGTCACTGGTTTCGAGGCGAAGATGAGGCGGAAAAACGGCGAGATTTTTTATGTAGCCTATAGCGGCAGCATCATCGAAATCGGAGGGCAGCGTTATAGTCTGAATTCGCTATTGGACGTTACGGCGCAGCGTGAAAGCGAGGCGCGGTTGAGCTACGCCGTGGAGGCGACCAATGACGGCCTTTGGGATCTGAATTTGAAGACGGGCGAAGTCTTTTTCAGCCCGCAATGGGAGCGGCTCCTCGGCTACGCCCCCGGTGAAGTCCCGGCCCGCAGCGAAGCTTTTTTTAGTCTGCTCCATCCCGCTGACGTCGCCCCGGTGAATCGAGCGATGGAAGAACACCTGGCGGGTCGGTCTTCGATCAAGCAGACGGAAATCAGGCTTCGAGCAAAGTCGGGCGAATACCTTTGGTTTCTTGATCGCGGCAAAGTCGTCGTGCGGGACGCGGCCGGTGCGCCCCTGCGCATGGTCGGCACAATCACGGATATCGGTGAACGCAAACGCCGGGAGGAGTCCAGCGCTCGCACCCTGGCCTCGCTCCGCGCCACGCTCGAATCGACGGCGGATGGAATCCTCACTATCGGGGCGGACCGGCGCATCGAATCCCTCAATAGTATCTTCGTTAAGATGTGGCGCGTGCCGCCGGAGATTCTCGCGTCCCGTGACGACGATAGCGCGATCCAATATGCGATGAGTCAATTGGTGGCGCCGGAGAGCTTTTCGGAAAAAGTCCGCTACCTGTATGACCATCCGTTGGACGAGAGTTTCGACACGCTCGACTTTAAGGACGGTCGGGTCTTTGAGCGGTTTTCTCGTCCGATGCTGGTCGATGGACAACCGATCGGCCGGGTCTGGAGCTTTCGTGATGTCACGGCTAGACGGCGCGCGGAAGAAGAGCGCGAACAGATGCAGACGCGACTCCGCGCTACGCAGAAAATGGAGGCGATGGGCACGCTCGCCGGTGGCATCGCGCATGATTTCAACAACATCCTGACGGGCGTCATCAATTACTCGATGCTTGCCCGCGAGGAATGTCCGCCGGGATATCCGCGCTTTGTGAAATATCTCGAGGCCGTGCTGGCGTGCGGCCATCGCGCCAAGGATCTCGTCCGGCAGATTCTACTTTTCAGCCGCGCCGAGGAAAGTCGGCAGGAGTCCGTTCAACTTGAAGACGTCGTGCAGGAAGCCGTGGCTTTGCTGCGTTCCACTCTCCCGGCTACCGTCAACATCGAACTCCAGGTCGAGCCGAAGGTGCCGCTCATCCTCGGCAGCCCGACGCAATTGCATCAGGTCGTGATGAACCTCGGCATCAATGCGGCGCAGGCGTTGCCGAAACAAAGCGGGCGGATATTCGTGCGTTTGCAGACGGTGGAAGTGGATGCAGCCCTCGTCCGGAAATTACCCGAGCTGCGGCCCGGCGCCCATGCGCGGCTGGAAGTGACGGACACGGGCTGCGGGATTGATAACGCGATTCTCCCGCGGATTTTCGATCCGTTTTTCACCACGAAACCAGCGGGTCAGGGCACCGGCTTGGGGCTTTCCGTCGTGCATGGGATCGTGGGCGGGCACCATGGCGCCATTGCGGTGCGCAGCCAGCCGGACGCCGGGGCGACATTCGAGATTTATTTTCCTGCCCACACAGTGAAGCCCGCTCCCGTCCCGCCGATGCTGAAGCAGCAAGCGCGCGGCAACGGTGAGCAGCTCCTGCTGGTCGAAGACGAGCCGATTGTGCTCGAGACCCTGAAGCTGATCCTGGAACGCCTTGGCTACCACGTGACGGACTTCTCCAGCCCGGCCGAAGCACTGGCCCGGCTGGAAGCGGGGCCCGGCGACTTCGATTTGCTGCTCACCGACTACATGATGCCGGAGATGACGGGAGTCCAACTCGCGGAGAAAATGGTGGCTCTCCGTCCCTCGTTGCCGGTGCTGGTCACGAGTGGATTTTTTGGCAACCACACGCCCGAGGAAATTCAGCGTTTGAACATCAAGGCCCTCATCCCAAAGCCCATCGACATGGATGAGCTGGCGCTGGCGCTGGCGCGCGCCTTTGGCCGCTAGCTCTTGAGCAGTTGCTGGACAAGGAAGGCCGATTGCAGCGCGGCGAGTTCTTTCAGGCCCTTTTGCGCGAGACCGAGCAGGGACTGCAACTGGTCGCCGGAAAAGGTCGTTTCCTCGCCGCTCCCCTGAACTTCGACGAACTGGCCGCGACCGGTCATGACGATGTTGGCGTCCACTTCTGCGTCCTTGTCTTCAACGTAGTTCAAATCCAGCAACGCCTGGCCGCCGAAAATTCCCGCACTGACCGCGGCCACCGAATCGGTGAGCGGGTTCTCCGGAATTTTTTTGGCGTCGAGGAGTTTCTGCACGGCGAGGCGCGCGGCGAGGTAGGCGCCGGTGATCGAGGCGGTGCGCGTGCCGCCGTCGGCTTGGAGCACGTCGCAGTCGATCCAGAGGGTGTTCTGGCCGAGCTTCTGGAGATCAAGCACGGCGCGGAGTGAGCGGCCGATCAGGCGCTGGATCTCGATGTTGCGGCCGTCGGGTTTGCCCTTGGCGATCTCGCGCGGCTTCCGATCCAAGGTGGAGTAGGGGAGCATCGAGTATTCCGCGGTGAGCCAGCCACCGGGAACTTTTTGCTGTTTCATCCATGTCGGCACACTGGCCTCGATCGTCGCCGCGCAAATCACGCGGGTAAGGCCGAACGAAACGAGCACGGAGCCCGTGGCATGGGGCGCGATGTTGGCCTCGAATGAAATGGGGCGCAGTTGATCGGGCTTGCGGCCGTCGATGCGCGGAGCGGGTGAAGACATGCGCGCAAGGCAGCCGCGCCGGGCAATCCGACGCAAGACCCAAGGCGCTAGATCCCCGGTGGGCGCTCTTCGCGGTCGACGGGACGGATCTTGGTTGGCTTCGCCTGGGCGGCCTGCTCGCTCATGTGGGCGATGAGCCGGTTGTTGAAATCGCGCGCGGGATCGTGGCCCATTTTCTTCAGCGCCTGCGTAAGCGCGGCAACCTCGACGAGCCGGGCGATGTCGCGGCCGGGGCGCACGTAAAGTTCGACGTGCGGCAGGCTCTTCCCGAGCATCTCGTAGTGCGCCTCGTCTAGGCCCGTGCGCTCCTCGTCCACGCCTTCCTTCCACTCGCGGAGCGTGATCACCATGTCGATGCGCTTTTCGAGGCGGACGCACTTCACGCCAAACATCTCGGCGATGTTGATGATGCCGATCCCACGGCATTCCATATAGCCGCGGTTGAGCGGGCGGCTCGAGGCCATGAGTTCGCGCTCATCGAGCAGCCGGACCAAGGTGAGATCGTCGGCCACGAGAGAGTGGCCGCGCTCGATGAGCGCGAGCGCGCACTCGCTTTTGCCGATGCCTGAATCGCCGCGGAGCATCACCCCGACGCCCTTGATGTCGAGGGTCGTCGCGTGCTCACTGCCCTGCGGCGCAAACTCGTTGTCGAGCGCGATCGTCGCCAGATTGATCCAGTTCATTGTGATCATGGGCGTGCGGAGAATTGGCAACCGCATCTCTTCCGCGACGATGAGCATCGGCGGAGTCGGCTGATAATTGCGCGTGAGCACGATGCAAGGGATGCCGCGCCGCACCATCTCCTGCAGGGCGGCCACCTGGGTTTCCTGCGGCTGCGTGCGCAGAAAACTCCACTCGGCGGCCCCGAGCACCTGCACCCGCCGGTGCGCGAAATATTTGAAGAAGCCCGTGAGCGCGAGTGCCGGCCGGTTGATCGTGCCCTCGTGGATCACCCGGTGCAGGCCGCGCTCGCCGACGGCAAGATCGAGTTTCAGCTTCGTGCGAAAGGTCTCGTAGAAATGCGCGACGGTGATCCCGTGGATGGCTTTTTGCATGGGGCGGATGGAAAAGTAGTGGGTAGCGAGCAGCGGGTAGCGAGTAGAGAAAAAACGCCGAGTTCAGATGCTCGCTACTCGCTACTTCACAGATTGAACCCCTCGCCGAGGTAGAACTTCCGCGCCTGCTCGTCCTTGATCAGGAAATCACCGGAGCCCTCGGTCAGCACCTTGCCCTGGTGGATGAGGTAAGCGCGATCGACGATGCGCAACGTTTCGCGCACGTTGTGGTCGGTGACGACGATGCCGATCCCGCGGGACTTGAGGGCGAGGATGATTTTCTGCACCTCGGCGACGGAGATCGGATCGATGGCGGCAAAAGGCTCGTCCATCAGCAGGAATTTCGGCCGCGTCACCAACGCGCGCGCGATCTCCAGGCGGCGACGCTCGCCGCCGGATAGGGTGTAGGCCTTCTGCTTCGCGACATGAGTGAGCGAGAGTTCCGTGAGATGTTCGTCGACCCGGCCGCGGCGCTGGCTCCGCGGGACGCCCGACACCTCGACGATGGCGAGGATGTTCTCCTCCACGCTGAGTTTGCGAAAGACCGACGCCTCCTGCGGCAAGTAGCCGATACCGCGGCGCGCGCGCTGATGCATGCGGAGCTGGGTGACGTCGGCGCCGTCGAGGCGCACGCGGCCCGCGGTGGCGGGCACGAGACCGACGACCATGTAAAAGGTCGTCGTCTTGCCGGCGCCATTGGGCCCGAGCAGGCCGACGACCTCGCCCGCGCGAAAGTGCAGGCTCACACCGTTAACGACGGTGCGCTGGCCAAACGTTTTGACCAAGCCCTCGGTTCGAATCTCAGAAGTCGCGGGAGTTGCGGCGCTCATTTCGGCAAGACGGGCAATGGCACCGTGAGCTTAGGCGCGGGCGGCTCGGCTTTCGATGTCTCGACAGCCGGTCCCGCTGGCGCGGCCTTCTTTTTTTCCGGCACCTTGTCGTAACCGAGATCCTTGAGCGCAGGCAGTGTGATGGTGGGGCGCGAGGAACCATCGCCAATCATCTGTGCGCGGCGTTCGCCACGAAGTAACTCCATCTTCGGTCCGCTCGCCTGATAGAGGCCATCGAGACTGCGCACGCGGGGGCTGCCGGTGAGCACGACCTTGTCGTCGCCGGGAAAAACTTCCGCGCGCTCGCAGAAGGCTTCGCGGTCGTTTTGCAGAATGTGCACGTGTCCCGTCGCGACGAGGGATTTGAAGTTATCCTGTTTACCGATGGTCGCCGTGGGGTCGCCGGAACGTTTGGAGATGACCACGAGATCGTCGCACCGGATTTTGAGGTTGGTGGCGGTGACGGTGACACCCTTGGAAAACGTGAATGTCGTCTCCTTGTCGGTGCTCACCATCTCCGCGGCGCCACTGACGATCTCGGTGGGCACGAGCGGGGCTTTGGGTGCGGTGGCCGCGACCGCAGGCTCGGCGCCATGCGCAAAGCAGGCGAGGGCGAGGGCGCTAAGGCCCGAGAAGGCGAGGCGGCAGGGGCGGATCATTTCAGGATGTCGTTCAATTGCGTGCGAAAGGTGACGTGCACGTTTTCCCGGAGCGAAACTTTTCGCGTGGCGTGATCATAGGTCCAACCGAAACCGGTGACCTCCACATCGTCGCGGATGAACCGCACCGTCTTGTCGCCGCTCGCGCGATTTTCCTTCGGAGAAAAAACCGCCGCAGGGCTGAGGAGCATGCTGTCCACCTGCGCCTTCGCGTCGCCCGAAAAAATCGTGATGCTGAGATCGGTTACGGCGACGGTTTTGCCGACGGGCCGCACCTCCGAACCGCGCAGCGTCATGGAGCGGTAGCCTTCCTTGTCGGTGAAAATAGGGAGCACCCAGTTCACGGCCGGGGCGGCGGTGGCAACGGGAGGGTTTGGGGCAACCGCCGCTGGTGCCTGCGCGCGAGTGCAGCAAAACGGCAGCAACACGAGGAAGAGCAACGAGAGTTTCACCGGAATGGAAGCGCGCTAGACCCGCGCCGCGAGGATGAGTTCACAGATTTCACGGACCGCGCCGTGCCCGGCGGGGCGCGCGGGAACGATAGCGGCGGCGGCGAGGGCCGCGGGCATCGACCCGCAGGGCGCGATGCCAACTCCGGCCCACGCGATCGCGGGGGCGTCGATGTCGTCGTCACCCATATAGGCGCATTGCGCGGCCGACAGCGAAAGTTTGCCCGCGAGCTCTTGGAGGGCAGCAAGTTTGTCCGTGCGCCCTTGGATTACGTGGGGAATCTTCAGCTCGTTCGCCCGCGCGGTCGTCGCGCCCGAAGCCCGCCCGCTGATCCAAGCCACCGCGACGCCGGCTTTTTCCAATCGCTTCAAACCCATGCCGTCGAGAATGGAGAAATTCTTCGCCTCGGTGCCGTCCGACGAAATCAGCACCGTGCCATCGGTTAGCACACCATCAACGTCCATCGCGAAGAGGCGGATATTCGCCCAGTGGCTGGAGACGGGAAGAGGCTTCACGGTTTTGCTTTTTGGAAACGCCGAGGACGCGGAGAAGGGGAACTATCGGATTTGAGCGGCACTGGGACCTTCCGCTCTCCGCGTTTCAATTCGGGCTTTATCCCATCCACGCGGTGATGCGACCGATGATTTTTTCCGCCGTGGGGCGGAATTCTTTTTCCAGTTCCGGCGCGAAAGGCACGGGCAGGTCGAGGGAGGCGATGCGCAGCGGGGCGGCTTTCATCGTGGTGAAATATTTTTCGACGAGGCGGGAAACGAGCTCAGCCCCGAAGCCGTGGGTTTGACGGCCCTCGTGCAATACGATGAGGCGACCGGTGCGGGCGAGGGAGGCTTCGATAGCTTCAAGCTTCAGCGGAGCGAGCGCGCGGAGATCGAAGAGGTCGAACGTCGCTTCGTATTCTGCCGCAAGGTAGTCGGCGGCTTCCGTAGCGAGGTAAACCATTTCGCCATAGGTGATGAAAGTGGCGTAGTCACCCGCGCGCAATTTTTTCGGCGACCAGATGTCGCGGTAATTGGGATCCCAGACAACGGGAGCGCGGCCGCGGCGGTAGAGGCCCTTGTGCTCGAAGAGGAGCACGGGATTGTTGTCCTCGTAGGCGGCGAGGAGGGCGTTGAACGCATCCTGTGGCGTGCTTGGGTAGAGGCCTTTGATGCCGGGCATCGAAAGAAAAAGCGATTCGAGCTCCTGGGAGTGAAACGAACCGAAGGTAAGCCCGCCGCCGCAGGGCAGCCGCAGCACGAGCGGGCACGCCGCGCCGGAGCGGAAGTGCATCGTGGCGGCGTTGAGCGTGATTTGCGTCGTCGCCTCGGTGGAGAAGTCGGCGAACTGAAACTCCTCGATCGGCCGGTGGCCGTTGAGCGCGAGGCCGATGGCGTAGCCGGTGCAGGCGCTTTCGGCGAGCGGAGTGTTGAGCACGCGGGTGCGCCC
>JANNEY010000122.1:0-2938 GCA_031379235.1 Opitutaceae bacterium
CGATGCAGGAGCAGCTCCTCGCGTTTATGGCGAAGCACAAGTTCGAGACGCTCGCGGATTTCAAAGGCAAAAGCCTCCCGTATTTCACGACCCACGCCGACCTCGTGCGCCGCCAGACCGAGCGCAAAGCCGCGCAAAAAGCCGCCGCCGCGGCCGCCGGCGCGACGAAGGTCGTGAAGAGCGACGGCGAATGGACCGGCGACGAATTCGTGAAGCAGTCCGACGCGCTGTCGCGAGGATGATCAGTTTGCTTCCGCACCCGTCGCTCAGATCACCTCGACGACCCGGCCACCTTGCGTGACCAACTCCACAATCCCAGACAATCGCGGTTCCAGCCACGCGCGCAGCTCCTCGTTGGAGCAGTTTCCAATTCGCAACCACACGATGACCGGGGCGGCGGCGACACCCTTCGCCTTCGCCGCGAAATCTTCATCCTTGGTGATGATCACGGCACCGACCCGCAGCGCATACTCGCAAATGGCATCGTCCTCCGCCTCCCGCAGGCCAACTTCTCGCACGGGCAGCGCCTCGTGTCCGGCTTCATTCAGCCAACGCGCCAGTGTCGGCGGCAATTGCGCGTCTACCAGAAACTTCACGTCTGCCCGACCATGAGCACCGGATGGTTGACCGACTGCGCCGCGTATTCGAGCGATGCGCGGATGTCACCCGCTTCAAGGTCGGGGAAATCCTCAAGGATCTGCGCCTCGGTCGCCCCACCCGCCAGCATATCGAGCACATCTTTCACCCGAATCCGCATCCCGCGAATGCACGGCTTCCCCCCACACTGCTTTGGGTTGAACGTGATGCGGTGCAACTGGCTCATGGAAATACGCTATGCCGTGCGCCGCTCGCGGCAAGCCTCCATCTCATTCTGAAACTATCCGCGCCCTCCGTGCAATCCGCGGTCAATAATCCGAACCCTTCCAGCTCTCTCCCATGAGCCTCCAGATCAAAAACCGCGAAATCATCACCGCCGATACCCGTTACCACGCCGACATTTTCTGCGAGGGCGAGATCATCACCCGCATTGACCGCCATCTCTCCGCGCCCGCGGGGGCCGAGGTCATCGACGCCACCGGCAAATTCGTCTTTCCCGGCTTCATCGATCCGCACGTCCACATCTACCTCCCCTTCATGGGCACGTTTTCCAAGGACAGCTACGTGACCGGCTCGCAGGCCGCGCTCGTCGGCGGCACGACGACGCTGATCGAGATGTGCTGCCCCGCGCGGAAGGACGACGCCCTCGCCTCGTTTGATCTGTGGATGTCGCAGGCCGCCGGCAAATCCGCGTGCGATTTTTCGTTCCACATGGGCGTCACGAAATTTGACGCCACGACCGAGGCCCAGCTCCGCGAGATCGTGCAGCGTGGCATCAGCTCCTTCAAAATCTTCCTCGCCTACAAAGGCGCGTTCGGAATCGACGACACGGAACTCTACCGGACGCTCAAACTCGCCAAGGAACTCGGCGTCGTCGTCACCGCGCACTGCGAAAACGAAACCCTCGTCGCCGAGCGCTGCAAGGAACTCCTCGCCGCCGGCAAAACCGATCCGGCGCAGCACCATGAGAGCCGCCCACCCGCCGTCGAGGCCGAGGGCGTGCACCACCTGATGACGTTTGCCGAACTCACCGGCGCCGCGACCTACATCGTCCACCTCTCGTGCAAGGAGGCGCTCGACCAAGCCATCGCCGCCCGCCAGCGCGGCGTGCGCGTCGGCATCGAGACGCTCATCCAATACCTCACGCTCGACAAAACCTACGCGGAGAAGCCGAATTTCGAGGGCGCGAAATTCGTGATGTCGCCGCCGCTGCGCGACGCCCGCAACCAAGCCGTGCTGTGGAACGGCCTGCGCGATGGCCTCATCAATACTGTCGCCACCGATCACGCGCCGTTCGATTTCGAAAAGCAAAAACCGATGGGTCGCGACGACTTCACGAAAATTCCCAACGGCATTCCGTCGCTCGAGGAACGCATCAATCTCCTCTACACGCACGGCGTCGCGCGTGGCCGCATCGATCTGCACACGTTCGTCAACGTCGCGAGCACCGCTGTGGCGAAACAGTTCGATCTCTTCCCGCGCAAAGGCGCGATCCAGCCGGGCGCCGACGCCGACCTCGTGGTTTTTGATCCCAACTATCGCGGCACGATCTCCGCCAAGACCCAGCACATGAACGTGGATTACTCCGCCTTCGAGGGGTGGCCGTTGGAAGGACGCGCCAGCGTCGTGACCGTCCGCGGCCAAGTCGCCGCCCGCGATGGACAATTCACCGGCACCCTCGGCCGCGGCCAATTCCTTCAGCGGAAACCAAGCCATTTTTAAAGCCTCTGCCCGCGAATCACGCGAATGAACGCGAATCAATCCGGCCTCCGTCATTCGCGCCCATTCGCGTGATTCGCGGGCAATATCCGATGTCTTCCTCTGTTCCTGAGTTGATCGACTCCACCGCCGCCCTCGCCGGCGCGCACGACTCGCGGCTCTACAACGAAGACCTCGCGCCCGTCCCTCCTTCCGGCCGCAAGTGGGGCCTCGGCTCCATCGCCGCGCTCTGGATCTCGATGGCGGCGTGCATCCCGACCTACATGCTCGCGTCCGGCCTCATCGGCACCGGCATGAACTGGTCGCAGGCCGTGTTCACAATTTTCCTCGGCAATGTGATCGTCGCAATTCCGATGATCCTAAATGCCCACGCGGGCACGCGCTACGGCATTCCGTTTCCCGTTTTCTGCCGCGCCTCCTTCGGCACGACCGGCGCCAACATCCCCGCGCTCCTCCGCGCGCTCGTCGCCTGCGGCTGGTTCGGCATCCAGACGTGGATCGGCGGCGATGCGATCTACAAGATTATCGGCGTGTTCACGCCGTCGATCACCGCAGGCGCTCCACTGCCCGTGCTCGGCATCAGTGCGGTGCAGCTCGTCTGCTTCCTGTTTTTCTGGGGCAT
>JANNEY010000203.1:0-2312 GCA_031379235.1 Opitutaceae bacterium
CGGCGAGGTTTTTCATTTCGCCGGGATCATTCTGCTCGTCGTAAAGCTCCACGCCCTGCTTGCCGTCGTCCCATTCCGTGTAGCGCCAGCGCGGCGTGCGCACGCTGTGGCCGGGATAGCCGCCGCGCTCCACCTGCGTGACCGGCGGCGTGGCCGACGTCGCGACGAAAAAGGCGAAGAAGGCGAAGGCGAAGCAAGAGTGAGTATGGATGGTCCCTGCCGGGCCGGCTCCGGCGGCCGGCCGCAGTTGGCGGACGAAGATCCGGTGCGCACCGAAATCTGCCCGGCCACAAGGGCCGGCCCTACTTCAGCAGATGCTCCGCGGCGCGGGCCGCGTAGTTTTCGCCGCCGTTACGGGCTTCGCTTTTCGCGTTGGCCTCGTAGAGCGGGCGCAGTGTGGCGGGGCGGTTCGGCAGCAGCGTGAGGTAGTTGAGCGCCTCGAGCCGCAGCTCGGCAGTTTGGTCCGTGGCGAGGGCGGCGGCAAATACCGGCCACGCCGCGTCGGTGACGCCGTGGCGCGCGGTCGCGTAGGCGGCGGCGATGCGGACGGAACCCACGGAATCGTTGAGGAGTGGGGGAAGCTCGGCGGTCACGGCCTTCGGGCCTCGCATGGTTGCGTGCGCGCCCCAGAAGCGGATCGCGGCGACCGGATCGGTGAGCGCGGCCTTGAGCGTGGCGGTGGTGGGTGCGGCGTCGAGTTGCAGGCGGTCGATGGTGTCGAGGATGCGCGCGAGGGGATAGATGGAATCGTCGCGGGCGAGCTCGGCCGCGGTCCGGGTCGCGGTGAGCTCACGCAGCAGCGCTTCGGGCATGAAGCCGGTGTCGCGGATGCGGAGGAGATGCGCGCGGTTGGCGGCGCGGAAGCGCTCCAACGTGGCGCGGTGCGCGGGATCGGCAGCGAGGTTGCGCACGTTGTCGTAGTCGTTCGCGAGATCGAAGAGCTGCTCGGCGGGGTGCGGCTGGAAGAATGACTCCTGCGTGGCGCTGAGCTTGCCGGCCTGATGCAGACGGTCCCAGTCCTTCATCGCGGCCTGCTGCCAGAGGTAGGTGACGAACTGCATCGTGGGCAGGTCGGGCCGATAGTTGCGGATGTAGCGGTAGCGACCGTCCGTCACGGCGCGGCAGAAATCGATGCGTTCGTCCATGCGGTCGCGGAAGTTGTAGGTAAACTCCGGCGCCGGCGCGCGCACGGCACCGGCAAACGCGCGCCCTTGGAAATGGTCGGGTGCCTTCACGCCCGCGAGGCTCAGCACGGTGGGGGCGAGATCCACCCAGTTGACGAGTTCCTTCGAACGCGAACCGGGCGCAGCGGGCGCGAGGTGCTGGAAATTTTTCCCGAAGCGCAGGCCGAGAACGGGGTGCGTGCCGACTTCGTAGAGGAAACGTTTACTGCGCGGCAGCACGCCGCCGTGATCCGAGTAGTAGAAAATGATCGTGTCGTCGGCGAGGCCGGCGACTTCGAGCGCAGCGATCGTCTCGCCGATCAAGCGATCGGCTTCGCCGACGCGGTCGTAGTATTGCGCGAGGTCGGCGCGCACTTCGGGAGTGTCGGGCAGATAGGCGGGCACCTTCACTTTCGCCGGATCGGTGACGAGCGGGAAGCGTTTGTGCAGGGAGCTTTCGTGGCTCTGGGCAAAATTGAAGACGGCGAAAAACGGCTGGCCCGGCATTCGGTTTTTGTAGTGCGCCTGCGCGCCGTTCTGATCCCACGTGCCGGGGAGGGTGGCGGCGTTGTAGTCGGTCTTGGCGTTGTTGGTCGTGTAGTAGCCGGCGTCGCGGAGGTAGGCGGGGAAGTAGCGGAGCCACGTCGGCAGCGGGACGTTGCTGCGCATGTGCTGCGTGCCGAGCGACGGCGCGAACATCCCCGTGATGATACTCGCGCGCGTGGGCGCGCAGACGGCGGAGGTGGAGTAGGCGCGCTCGAAGACGATCCCATCCTTGGCGAGCCGGTCGAAAGTCGGTGTGCGTGCGAGCGGATCGCCGTAGGGTCCGTAGAAAGTTGCGGCCGCATCCTCGGCGACGACCCATAGGATATTGGGACGGGTGGTCGAGTCGGCGGCGCGCGCGTGGACGGCGAGCGCGAGGAGCAGGAGCAACAAAACGGCGGAGCGGGGGTTCATGGGCGGGAGCGAAGCAAATTCAATTTCACGGCGGATTCGATGCTTTTTCCACCCCGCCGCATTCGCGCCAGAGATCGATCATCGCGAAGAGCGGATTGTGGCCGATGTAGTCGGGCCACGGCGTCTTTCGCGCCTGAGGCTTGCGCGCCAGCTTCTCGGGCGGGCCGAGGTGCGGGTCGAAAAATTCCCACA
>JANNEY010000231.1:0-2065 GCA_031379235.1 Opitutaceae bacterium
AACGACGGCGTGCGCAGTTCCACCGTGCTGAAAATCGCATTGTCGCCCACGGCCTCCGCTTCGATGTAGCCGCGCACCGTGCCCATGCCGCCGCCCGCGGCCTGCTCGCTGTTCACGAGCGGCTGGTCCGCGGCCTGGCCGTGGATTTTCACGAAGGCCTCCCAGTCCCTGCGCAGCTTCTGCGTGTGCGCGACTTCGCCGCGGAAGTAGAAGAAGTTCCCCTCCGATCCGAAGCGGTTCCGATCGAGGCTGGAGATCGTGCTCCCGAGGCCGCGCACATTGGCCGTGATGCCCGCGCTCATCTCGGTGGTGCCTTTCACGACGCTGCCCTTCTTCCCATCCGCGACGACGTCCTTTTTATGAATCCACGTGCCGTCCCACGAGAGGCTGACGGGGTAATAGCTCACCGGCGTCACGTCCGTCGCCGTGCCGGTGTTCAGCGTCTGGCGGAAGTTCTTGTAGTCAAAACCGGCGCTCAGCGAGTGGAAGAAATTGTCCGCGCCCGGCAATGTCGCGATGCCGCGCACGCCGAGGATTTCGCCTTTTCCGAGCACGGCGGAATTGCCGAGCGTGGAGACGTTGCTGTCCTGCTTCGTGTAGCTCACGAGGAGGCTCAGCCAGTCGGGATCGCGGAAACGCCAGATGTAGAAGCCGGAGAAAACCTTCACCTCGCTCTGATCCTCGGGCGAAAGCTGCATGCTGCCGCCGATGGTGTGGCCGAGCTGCCAGAGGTTCGCGTAGCTCAGCGAGGCGTTCAGGCGCAGGTCGGTGGTGTTCGCGCTGCGGCGGTTGTTCAGTTCCACGCGGCCGTGCAGCGGGAGCGTGTCCTTCACGTTCAGGACAACGTCGAACACGCCCGGCTCGCTTGACGTAGGTGGCAGCGGTTCCACGCGAAGATCGGCGGTCTTGTTCAGCGCGACGATGTCGCGCGTGATGTCGTTGAAGTTCATCACCTTTCCCTCCGCCACCGAACGCGCCATCTGTTTGATCCGGCTCGGCAGAAAATACTTCGCGCCCTTCACGCGCAGCGAACCGACTTTCCCCTCGTAAACGTGCAACAGTACGAGCCCACCTCCGCCGATCTGCTCGATCGCTACCCCGGTGGCCTTGTAGCCCTTGTCGTGATACGCCTTCTCCAGCGCCACGCGCGCCTTTTCCACATCCTCGAATGTGCGCCCCGGCCCGAGGAACGGATACACCGCCTCCTCGACCTCGATCCGCGGCAGGGTCTGCGTGCCGAGCACGCGGAACTCACGGATGAACAGCTTCTGCTGCACTTCGCCCGCCGGAACTTGCGGTTGTTCCGGAGTTCTTGCGTCGCCGGTCTCCGCACCGCTGCACAGCCCCGCGAGCAATGGGATCACGCATGCCCGCAATGGCGAAAAGATGTGGTGCGGGCGTTTGCGATTCATGGGCTGATATTTGAACCTTGCCCTATCTCACCTGCCGCGAAGGACGGGCAAGCAAAGCAATGTTAACTTTGGGTGACGGACCGGCGACGGTGGCTGCGGGGCGCATTGCTTCCCTTTGAAAAGCTCTCGCCGGAATGTCGCCAAATCGCCACATGGTCAGATTGCGACATTTCCATGACGATACCGTGGCAGTCCGTGCGGACGCTTGGGGCAGTTGCATGTTCATGGCGGCTTTCATCGCGGATTCCTATTCGTCCAGCCGGTATCCGAAGCCCCGCACCGTCTGGATTTGGTTGGAAGCGCTGCCCAGCTTTTTGCGCAGCCGCCGAAATTGTGTGTCCACCGTCCGCGGGGAGATTTCGCTTTCCTCACCCCAGGCCGACTCGATCAATTTCTCCCGCGACACGACACTTCCGCGCGCGCCCATGAGCACCGTGAGCAGCCGGAAATCCAGCGCGCTGAGTTCCGCGGGCCTGCCATTCACGGTGACGGTCCGGCTCTCCGCATCGAGGCGCAGCGTGCCCACGCTCATGCGCGTCGCCTTCGGCTGGAGCGCCGGTCGCCGCGAGAGAATCGCCCTCACACGCAGCGCGAGTTCCCGCGCGCTGAAGGGCTTTGGAACGTAGTCATCCGCGCCGAGTTCCAAAGCCACG
>JANNEY010000570.1:0-25231 GCA_031379235.1 Opitutaceae bacterium
GGGGGGGGTGTGGGTTTGGGGTGTTTTTTTTTTTGTTGGTGTGGGCCGTGGGCGGCGGGGCGCCGGCCCACGGCACGAAACAATGGGCTGCTCAAGTGCAGGGCTTCATCACGCTCTCGTCGCCTGCGCTCAGCCCCGATGGTTCCGTCGTTTATGTCGGGGTGGAAACGCAGACCGGCGGTCGCCTGATTGCCTTTACGCGGGCGGGCGTGCCGAAATGGAATTTCGACCGCGGCGACGCTATTGAGTCCTCGCCCGCGATTGGCGCCGACGGGACGATCTATATCGGTTGTTACGATGGAAAGCTCTACGCGCTCAATCCCGATAACCGGGCGATTCGCTGGGAGTTTTCCACGGGCACATTCATTGCCAGTTCGCCGGCGGTCGCCGCCGACGGGACGATTTACTTCGGGGCGGGCGATTCGCGACTCCACGCCCTGAATCCCAACGGCACGGAGCGCTGGTCGTATCCCGTCGGAGACTGGGTCGATTCTTCTCCGGCCATCGGCGCGGATGGCACCGTTTATTTTGGTTCGTTCGACAACCGAGTGTATGCGGTGACTCGCGACGGTGCGTTGCTGTGGAGTTACCTGACCGGTGGCCGCGTTTTTTCCTCTCCGGCCATCGGCGCGGACGGCACGATCTACGTCGGCGCGGGGGATCAGCGACTTTACGCGTTGACGTCCGACGGGGCCAAAAAATGGGAATACCTCGCCAATGGTGACATCCAAGCGTCGCCGGCACTCGGTGCCGACGGAACGATCTATTTCGCGGCGGACGTGAATCTCTACGCGCTGAAACCCGATGGGACGCTGCGCTGGAAATCTCGCATCAACACGAGCGCTTCAAGCGCCGCGGTGCGCGGCGACGGCGCGATCATTGTGGGGTCGGACGACGGTGTAATCCGTGCACTCAATTCAGACGGCACACCAAAGTGGAGCTACGACACACGCACCGGTCAGGGAAATTTGATTGAGTCGTCGCCCACGATTGCGGCGGACGGTTCCATTTACGTCGGATCGCAGGACGGCTTTCTCTACAAACTCAACGGCAACGGCATTCCCCTGTCTGCACTGTCTGCTTGGCCGTCGTTTCATCGCGATCCGCAGCGGCAGGGACGGGCGCTGACGGTCAGTGGCGCGGGGCGACTGCTGAATCTCTCCACCCGCGCCCAGGTGAGTGGCACGGAGACACTCATTGCCGGGTTTGCGGTGCAGGGCACCGGTCAACGGGCCTATCTCATGCGCGGGATCGGACCGACGCTCGGGGCCTTCGGGCTCACCGGCATGCCCGACCCGCGACTGCGGGTTTTTTCCGGCAGCACCATCATCGGGGCCAATGAAGACTGGGGAAACAATGAGGGCGGACTTTCCGCCAGTGATACCGGCGCGGCGGTTGGGGCGTTTCCGCTGCCGAACGGAAGCAAGGACGCGGCGATGGTGTTGCCGCTGCCAGCCGGACCTTATACCGCCCAAGTATCCGCGACCGACGCCCGCGGGGGCGTGGTGTTGATCGAGGCTTACGACGCGGTGGGCGGCGACGCGACGGCGCGGCTCGTGAATCTTTCGACCCGTGGTCAGGTCGGCGCGGGTGCAAATGCGTTGTTCGCCGGCGTGGTGGTCGGTGGCCCGGGGAAAACCCGCTTGCTCCTGCGCGCGGTCGGGCCGGGGCTCACGCAGTTTGGCGTGAGTGGCGTGCTCGCCCGGCCTACCCTGGCGCTTTTCAACGGTGCGCAGCAGTTGCTGCGCACCAACACCGGCTGGACCACGGAAGTCGGCGCCTACGATCTCGTGGCGGCGGCTGAAATCACGGGGGCGTTTCCGCTGGCGGCCGGCAGTGCCGATTGTGCCTTGATCACGACCGTCGATCCGGGCGTCTATACGATTCAGATCACGGGTGTTGGCGGAACGACGGGCGAGGCGCTCGTCGAGATCTATACTTTACCCTGATTCAGCGCGCCGATCCTTGCCGGAAAACTGCTTGCCACTGCCCCGCCAGCGCCGAGACTCCCGCGCGATTACACTCGCCTAAGACACCAAGCAACCACGTGGGCAACGGCCCGCTTTTTTCGGACGACATGGACGACAACGCTCCCAAGGAAAATCCGCCCGCGGATTTCAACAAACTCGATCTGACCCAACTTCAAGGGTTCAGCTTCGGCACGCAATGGTCGCAGGAGAAGCCCTCCGCATCGGATCGGCGTGACCGGGAGCAGGGCGGAGAGCGTCCGCGGCGCGACGGTCCGGGCGGCGGCGCTCCCGATCGGCGTGATCGCCGCGCGTTTCGCCGGCCGGGTGGACCCGAAGGTGGCGAAGGTGCGGCTCCGGCCCCGGCTCCGACGGGCGCTGGCGCGCCCGAACGGCGGGAGTTTGCCGGTGACCGACGCCCGCGTCCGGCGGGTGGTGGCGGTGGTGGCGACTATCGCGGCGGTCCACGTCGCGAGGGCGGTTACGCCGGCGGCGGTGATCGTGGCCCGCGTTATGGTCAAGGCGGTCAAGGTGGCTACGGCGGACGCGGTGCTCCGGTGGAGCGCGGTCCCTACGACAGCCCGTATTACGCGGTTACTTTTTATCCGGAGGACACGAGCTTCAACACCCTCGTCCAGACGATCCGCAAATCGTGCCGCACGGTCGAACTTTTCGAAATTGCCCGCACTGTCGTCGCGAAGACGGATCGGTTCGTGGTCGTCGTCGCGAATAAACCGCAGCCTGGCTTCGACGCGGCGCCAAGGTCCGCCGCGCCCGCGCCGGACGCCACGGCTACCCCCGCGGTGAAGGCCCCGCGGCCGCTGTTTCACATTTCCGTGCCCGATGGCGTCCCGTTTGAAAGCGACGATGCGGCGGTTTCACACGTGCTGAGCAATCACCTCGACAAGTTTTTTGAAAGCGCGGAGGTCGAGGTCGACCCGCCCAAGGGAAATTTTCAGGTCATCAATCGCTGCGGCATCACCGGCGAATTGCTCGGGCCGCCGAATTATCACCGCTACACGCAAATCGTGCAGCAGCACTATGCCGCCAAGGTGGCCGCGCGCATGGGGCTCGAAGCCTTCCGTAGCCGCATCGAAACGGTGCGCGATCCCGAGGTCGTCAATCAGTGGCTGGCGAAGATGAAGAAGACCACCCGCTACACGTGGAAAGTCGCGGCTCCGGCGGTCAAGCCGGCGGCGACGGAAGCGGCCGCTCCGACCGAGGCTCCGGCGGCCGATGCCACCACTGCGCCGGTGGAAGCGCCCGCCGCTCCCACTGTGCCGACTTTCGACACGTTCGAAGACGCCCGCGTTTTCCTGCTGACGCAGGCACGCGATAAGATTGTGCGCACCACCGACACGGCGCGCTTCCACGGCAAGATTGCTGAGACGATGCCGCCCGGCGAAATCCGCAGCGCGATCGAGGGTGCGCTGGAGCGCCAGCGCCGTTTCCCGCTCGACACCGCCAACGCTCTGCGCGGCCGCTTGCGCCGCGAGCACTTCACCATCTTCAAGAAAGGTTCGAAGGGCGTCTCCTACGTTTGCGCCGTGAAGCGGAAGTTCCGCGTGCCCGGCCAGACGTTCTCCGATAGCATTGGTGCGCTCATCTCGTTCATCGAGGCTCATGCGATGATTCGTGCGAGCGAACTCGCGCCGAAGTTCCTCGGCCTGGCCTTCGCGCCGGCCGCGAAGTCGGCTGACGCAGCTCCCGCCATTGTGGCGAGTGACGCTGGTAGCGAGCCCGCGGTGGCAACCGCCCCTGAGGCGCCGAAGTCCGAGCCCAGCCTATCTATCGACGAGCGCGCCAAGTTCGTCCGCATGCAGGGTGATCTCGTTTGGCTCGTGCGTGAAGGCTACGTGACCGAGTTTATCGACGGTCGGCTCTTTGCGCCGCCGCCGGTGGTCGAGGCGCGGAAGAAGGAAATCGAAGCCGAGGAGCACGATCCGGAGAATTTCCCCGAGGCGCCAGCCGCTGCAGCCGTGAGTGAGTCTGCCGCGCCGATGGCGGAGTCTGCTCCGGCGGAAGGTGCTCCCCTGGAATCGAGTTCGTCGGAATCCACGCCTGCGGTGGAAAACCCGCCGGGTTCGGCTCCGGTCTGAGCCGCGGGCCACGTCTTACACTATCGCAGCCGGAGCGTATGCCGCTCATCGGCTGCGATCCCGAGTTCGAGGTGCATGGTCGCCGCGGGCAGCCATGCAACGATCTTGTCCGGCCACTCGACGGCGAGACACCACGGCGAGATCATGAAGTCGGATAGCAGCAAGTCCTCGACCTGACGCGCGTTTTCCAGCCGATAGGCATCGAGGTGCAGGAGGTTGGTGCGGCCGCGGTGCAGCGTAAAGATGTTGAAGGTCGGGCTCGTCACCGGCTCGGTGATGCCAAGCCCGCGCGCGAGACCCTGCACAAAAGTCGTCTTCCCCACGCCGAGGTCGCCGTGCAGCGCCAGCGTCGAATCCGGCGGCAGGGCGGCGGCCAATTCGACTGCGAGCGTTTGCGTCTCGCGCGCGCAGCCCGTGATCAAGCCGGCCCGGAGTCTATCGTAGATGTTCGTAGCCACGGTAGTCGGCGAGGTTGAGTGCGCCCGGAGGCAATTGACCGGCCGGTTCAAATTCCCCGATCCGCGTCAGCCGCGTGCGCGGAAAGGCGCGCCGCCAAGCGCGCGCCAGTTTCGCGTGATCGCTTTGACCCGACACGGCGAAGAGCAACTCGTAGTCTTCACCATCCGCCACGGCCGCGCGGACATCCGCGCCCACGCGTCGCGGAAGTGAACTTGCCGCGATTGCCGCGCGCGCGCGCGCCGGCGTGAGCGCGTGCAGATCCTTGGCGAGGCCATCACTCAGATCCATCATGGCGTGCACTTCCTTTCGGCGGGCGAGCCAGCGGCCTTCGCTCAGTCGTGGGGTGAAGCGGAAGTGATGGCCGCTCCTTAAACTCCCGCCGAGGACGCCGGTCACATAGATCGCGTCGCCAATTCTTGCGCCCGTGCGGGTGAGGACGCGCGGCCCGGTGGCTTCACCCAGTAGGGTGAGATTCGCGGCCAGCACGCCGTCGGCCTGCGCGATATCGCCGCCTACGATCGCGACGCCAAATTTCCGCGCGCATGCGGCGAGGCCGCGGTAGAATTTTTCCAACCACGCCACGCTGGTGCGCGCATCGAGCGTCAGGGCCAGCACCGCAGCCACGGGGCGTCCGCCCATCGCCGCGATATCGCTCAGGTTTCGCTTCAGTAGTTTCTCCGCCACACCGCGCGGTGGCACCGCATCGTCAAAGTGACGTCCATAGATCACCGGATCGACGGTGATGAGCTGGCGGCCGCGTGACGGTGCCAACACGGCGCAGTCGTCACCCACGCCAAATGGTGCACGCGGCGACGCCGAACCGAGCCAGCGGCGGATGGCCGCGATGACCTTTTCCTCGCCCCACGCGGCGACGGAGTCTTTCGGCCGTTTCGTGAAGGGATGCATGAGCTACTCGGTAACGTCGGCGACACCGGAAAGGATCACGAGGACGCTGTTCAAATTGAACAGCGCGTGCGCCACGATCGGCGTGCCGATCCGGCCCGTGCGTTCATAGGCGAGGGAAAAGATTACAGCCAGCAGCACGAGCGGAGGCACGCTTGCAAGTCCGCTCAGCGTTTTCCAATTCACATGAAGCACCGCGAAGAACAGCGCGGGTAGGATGAGGGCGAAAGAGCGGGGGATGCGCGTCCGCAGGTAGCGAAACACTCCGGCGCGAAAAACGAGTTCTTCTGTCAGTGGTGCCACCACCACGGCCAGCGCGATCATCACGGTCAGGAGCCACGGGGAATCCGCGCGCGCGAACATGCCGATGAGATCCTGCTTGTCGACCGGCAGTCCGGCGGCGCGCACGATCATTTCCGATGCCTTCGCCGTCAAGGCCAGCACCGGCAGCGCGAGCGCAAAGGTTGCCGCACCTGAAACCACCGTGCCCGCCAAGCCGGAATGGGGCATGCGAAAAGATCCGCGGCGCATGACCGCCGAGAGCAGGACCCCGCCGAGCATCCCCAGCTGCGCGGCCGCACCGCTGAAAATAGTCACGGCATCCCCACGGAGACCAAGCGACCTCGCCAGTGGCCCGGCCACGATGGTGAGAATGAAACTCCCGCCGATTACCAAGAAGATGAACGAGAGAAATTCCGTGAGCGGCGTCTCCCACGCTGGTAACAGCGGCGGTTCACGACGGGCCCGTGCGGCTGGGCTCAGGACTTTTTGCCAAAGCAAAACGCAGCCGATTGCGAGCAGGGTGACCTCGACGGCACCGACTATCATTGTCGCAGGCGAAGGCATAAAAGTTTCGCAGCGGCCGAGCGCCGCGAGCCTAACGCGCGATGATCTTTCCGTCAGCGAAGACGATTTTTCCGCCTACGATGGTCGTCTTTACCCGCCCCGTGAGCGTCTGGCCTGACCAGGGGGAATTGCTGGATTTGCTGAAGCCCGCTTTTGCATCGTAGCGCCATTTTTCGGCTGGATCAAAGAGGCAGACGTCGGCGTCGGCGCCGGCGGTGAGCGTGCCGCCGGCCAGATTCATGAGCTTCGCCGGTCGCCGCGTCATGAGATCAATCACGTAGGGCAGCTTGAATTTGTTTTGCCGCACGAGAATTTCGAGCGTCACGGGCAGCGCGGTCTCCAGGCCGAGGATACCGTTGGGCGCGTAGTCGAACTCCTTGTCTTTCTCGTAGTCGGTGTGCGGCGCGTGGTCGGTGGCAATGATATCGAGGGTGCCGTCGCGCAGGCCGTCGATCAGGGCGACGCGATCCTCTTCCGTGCGCAGCGGCGGGTTCATCTTCAAATGGGTGTCGTAGCCCGCGAGTAAGTCGTCGGTGAGGGCGATGTGGTGCGGCGTGGCTTCGGCGCTGATGCGCGCGCCGCGCTGCTTGGCGCGGCGGATGATATCGACGGAAAATTTCGAGGAGATGTGCTGCAGGTGAATGTGCGCGCCGGTGTATTCCGAGAGGATGACGTTGCGCGCGACGATCAGATCTTCGGCGGCATTGGGCCAGCCGCGGAGCCCAAGGCGCGTGGACATGACGCCTTCGTTCATCACCGCCCCCTGTGTCATCGATTGATCCTGGCAGTGGTCCATCACGGGCAGGTCGAACATCTTCGCGTATTCGACGGCCCGGCGCATGAGATCGTTAGACTGGACGCAGTCGCCGTCATCCGTGATGGCGACGACGCCGGCCCGTTTCAGCGATCCGATCGGGGCGAGCGTCTGACCTTTCATGCCGGCGGTGATGCAACCCGTCGGGTAAACCCGGACGACGGCATCGCGCGCGATCACGTCTTTCATCAACTGAATCGTGCCGGCGTTGTCGGCGACGGGCGAGGTGTTGGGCATCATCACCACAGTCGTGAAGCCGCCTGCCGCCGCTGCGCGTGAGCCGGTGCCGATCGTCTCCTTGTGCGTCTGGCCGGGCTCGCGGAAGTGGACGTGGATATCGACGAGTCCCGGGCAGGCGACGAGCCCACGGGCATCGATCTGCTTGGCGCGTTTTTTGGCCGCGACCGAGAGCGAGGCGACGAACTTGCCGTCGACTACAAAGATATCTCCCACCGCGTCGCGCTTGGCGGCGGGGTCGATAACGCGGGCGTTTTTAATCCAGAGGGAAGGCATGGCGCAGAGTTATTCGACGGGGGTGACGAGTTCGGGCTGGCCGCCGGCGCAGAGGTAGAGGACGGCCATGCGGACCGCGATACCATTGGTCACCTGCTCCAAAATCACGCTGCGGTCGCCGTCGGCGAGTTCGCTGTCGATCTCGACGCCGCGGTTGATCGGGCCGGGATGCATGATGATGGCCTTGGGGTTGAGCCAGCTGGCGCGGGCCTTGTTGAGGCCGAACATGCTGGTGTATTCGCCGAGCGAGGGAAACAGCCCCGCGGCCTGCCGCTCGTGCTGGATGCGCAGCAGCATCACGACCTCGGCATCGGCGAGCGCGCTGCGCAAATCGTGCGAAACACTCACGCCCATCGCGGTAAACCACGCGGGCACGAGCGTCGAGGGACCGACGAGGGTGACGGCCGCGCCCATTTTGGTAAGCGCATGGATGTTGGAGCGCGCGACGCGGCTGAATAAAATATCGCCGAGGATCACGACCTTGCGGCCGCGCATCGAGCCGAAGTGCTCGCGCATCGTGAAGGTGTCGAGCAGACCCTGCGTGGGGTGCTCGTGCGCGCCATCGCCGGCGTTGATCACGGGGATGTCGAGGATGCGGGAGAGATAAAGCGGTGAGCCGGCGGCGGCGTGCCGGATCACGATCATATCCGCTTGGAGGGCCTGGATGTTTTCCGCGGTGTCGCGCAGCGTCTCGCCCTTGGTCGTGCTGCTGCTCGAACCATCGAGGGAAATCACATCGGCGCTGAGCCGTTTCGCCGCCATGTCGAACGCCATGCGCGTGCGCGTGCTGGGCTCGAGGAAGAGATTGACGATGGTCTTGCCGCGCAGGGCGGGGACTTTTTTTACGCTGCGGTTGAGGGTGCGCTTGAACGCACTCGCAGCAGCGTGAATCTGATCGATCTCGGCGAGGGACAATTCCTCGACGGTGAGAAGATGGCGGCGGGTCCAGGGCATCAGGAAATTTTTGCTTTCGGATTACGGCTTGGGGCTGGCGGAGCGGCGACAGTCAGTTCGATGCGGATGGTGTCGCGCACGGGCTTCGCGCCGTCGAGCGCGACCACGATTTTTTCGCGCGGTGCGGCCGCGAGGTCGAAGCCAACGTAGTCGGCAGCCACCGGCATCAACCGGCCTCCGCGATCGACGAGGACGGCGAGTTCAACCTTGGCGGGGCGGCCGTGGTCGAAGAGTTCGTCGAGCGCGGCTTTGACGGTGCGACCGGAAAAGAGCACGTCATCGACGAGAATGATGGTCGCGCCGTCGACATCGACGGGGATTTGCGTCGGCGCAAATTCCTTCGGGATGGGATGGCGGCCGATGTCATCCCGATGAAAGGAAATGTCGATCACGCCGGTGGCGGTCGGCGTCGGCTCGGGTTGCGCCGCGAGCTGCAGGGCGAGCCGGCGCGCGAGTTCAACGCCGCCGTTGGCAATCCCAAGCAGGAGCAATTTCCTTCGCTGCGGGTGGCGGGCGGCAATGGCGTCGCCGAGCCGCGAAATCGCGGCGTGTATTTCCTTTGAGCCAATGGTCTGAGATGCAGCCACGAGGCCCGATTGAGGCGGGTCGGGGCAAGCGTGGGAAGGATTTTATTGCCGCGCCAGCCACTTGACCGCGGGTCACGCCCACAGCCGCAGAAAAATCGAAGGCAGGACACCGAGCATAACGATGAGCAGGGCGGCAATCACGAGAGTGAGGGCGGCAGCTGGCGGGACCTCAATCTTCGCGGTGGCCCCAGGTGTCGGCGGGCGCACGAGGGCGGATTTTAGGATGAGAAGGTAGTAGTAGAGCGCGACCGCGCTCACCGCGAGGGCGAGGAGTGCCAGCCAGCCGGCAGCGCCGGCGAGGCTGTCGAGTTTGAGGGCTTGGCTAAACACGAGGAATTTTCCAAAGAACCCCGCGAGCGGCGGGATGCCGGCGAGCGAGAGCACAAAGACCAGCAGACAACCCGCGAGGAGCGGCGAACGCCGGTGGAGGCCGGCGAGATCATCGAGGGTGTGGCACTGTCCAGCGCGCTCGACCACCGCGATGACGCCGAAGACGCCGACGGTCGCGAGCCCGTAGGTGAACGCGTAATAGGTGATGCCCCCCGGACCGAAACGCCCGGCGGCGATGACGCCGATGAGCATCGCACCCGCGTGCCCGATCGCCGAGTAGGCGAGGAGCCGACGGAGGTTTGATTGCGCGAGGGCCGCGATGTTGCCGAGCAGCAACGACGCGCCCGCCATAACGATGACGACCGTGATCCACGCTGGAGTGCGACCAGCGGCCTCGCCCAAGCCACCCCAGAGCAGTCGCACGAACAAAGCGAAGCCGGCGAGTTTTGAGGCGGAGGCAATCAGCGCGGCCGACGACGCGGGGGCGCCTTGGTAGACATCGGGCGCCCAGAGGTGAAATGGCGCCGCCGCAGCCTTGAAGCCGAACGCCACCAGCACCATCACGAGTGCGACCACGAGGAGCGGATTCGTCGGCTGCGTTTGCAGCTGGCGCGCGATTTCCGGCAATTCGATCGAGCCAGTGAGCCCGTAGATCAGGCTGAAGCCAAACAGCAGGAAAGCCGCGGACATGCCGCCGAAGAGAAAATATTTCAGCGCGGCCTCGGCGGATTCCAGTCGGTTCTTGTCGAACCCGGCGAGCACGTAGAGCGAGAGACTCGCGAGCTCCAGCGCGACGAACGCCAGCAGGAGCTGCTGGGCCGCGGCCATCACCGAAAAACCGGCCGTGGCAAAAAGAATGATGGCGACAAATTCGGCGGGATGACGGATGCGCGCCGTGCCGGGCAGCAGCCCGAGGGTGAGGGCGCTGAGTCCGATCACCCCAAGGCGCGTGACCCGCGTCAGCGTGTCGAGCACGAGCACGCCACCAAACACGGAGCCGGAGGCATCAGTGGCGCACGCGGCGTAGCCGGCGGCGATGAGGGCAATCAGGCCGAGCGAAACTGCGCCCCACAGGCGTTGTTCGAGCGTCCGGTTGCGGCCGGAAATGAGATCGAGGGTAAGTCCGAGGACGGCAAAGAAAACGAGCGCAGTCTCCGGCAGCAGGGCTTGGATCAGCTCCGAGTAGTTGGGACTCACGGGCCGCCTCCCTTCAATGTCGCCTGCATCAGCGGCGATTGGAGTGCCGGCACGATCCAGTCGAGTAGCACGTCGGGCTTCAGGCCCACGTGTATGGTCGCGGCGATCAGGAGCAGCGCGCCGGCGCGCTCGGCCAGCGTGATCGGTTCGTAACGCACAGGGGGTGTTGGGTCCTGCGCGACCGACTTGTCGGTCGTGCCGAAAAATGAAACTTGGATCGCGCGCAGCGTGAACGCCGCCGCTACGAGCACGCCGGCGGCGGCGAACGCGGCCCAAAGCGGGGACGTTTTCCACGTGCCGACGAGGATCGTGAGTTCGGCCGGAAAACCACTGAAGCCCGGCATGCCCATGGAGGCGAGGCCCGCGAGGACGAAGGTCAGGGCGGCGAAAGGCAGCGTGCGGTGAAGCGGGAGCGTGCGCAGGTCGGCTAGTTTGCGCGTGTGCGTCCGTGCATAGACCATCCGGCCGACGACGGCGAAGAGCAGCCCGGCAATGACGCCGTGCGAGAACATCTGGAGCACCGCGCCGCCTACGGCCTGGGCGTTGCCCGCTGCGAGCCCGAGCAGCACGAAGCCCATGTGGCTGACGCTGGAGTAGCCGATGACAAATTTGAAATCATCCTGCACGAGGGCGACGAATCCGGCGTAGAGAATTCCCGCCACCGCGAGCCATGCGATCGTCGGTTGCCAAAATTCGAATCCGATAGGAAAAAGCGGCAGCGCGACGCGCAGGCAACCGTAAGCACCGAGTTTCATCACCACGCCGGCGAGCAGCATCGACGCCCCGGTCGGCGCCGCCACATGGCCGGTCGGCGCCCAGGTGTGAAAGGGAAACATGCCGGCGAGCACCGCGAACCCGAGGAACACGAGCGCAAACATCCCCAGTTGTTCGCTGCGCGAGAAATGCGTGGCCGCCACCGCCAGATCGGCGAGCGCGAAACTTTTGCCGCCGCCCGCGGCGTAAGCCCACAGCAACCCAGCCAGGACGAGCGTGCTGCCCGCGAACGAATACAGCACGAGTTTCATCGCCCCGTATGCGCGCTGCGTGGAGCCCCAGTTCGCGATGAGGAAATATTTTGGCACGATCGCGATCTCGTAGAAGACGAAAAGCGTGAAGGCATCGGCGCTCAGAAACACGCCATACACGCCGCCGATAAGCGCGAGGTAGAGGGCAAAGAATTCGCCGGTCCGTTCCTCGATATTCCACGAGAAGAGCACGCCGGCCGTCGCCGCCAGTCCGGTGAGCACGAGCAGCGTGAGACTGATGCCGTCCGCCGCGAGGTGGTAACGGATGCCCAGCTCGGCGATCCACGGGACGTCCACGATGGTTTGGAGATTCGACGTCGGCGAAAAACCAACGGCGCAAAACAGCGTGGCGCCGAAACCCGCCAATGCGGTGATCAGCGCCGCCCAACGCGCCGCCGCTGCGGAGCGCGTCCCCGCCACCAGCGCGAGCGCCGCGCCGGCAAAGGAGAGATAGATCGTCCACGGCAGGGCGTTCATGGCAGAAGGAATGGCCGCAAAGAGGCACAAGAAATCGGAGGGCGATTTTGAATCTCAAGGCGCCTATAGGCGCGCGGAATTCCTTCGTCGGCAGGACCGAGGTTTTTTGCGCCTTTTTGCGGCCCATCAGTTTGGTCTGTTCTCATGGCAACACGAGATGCCCGGCCCACGACGTGACGAGGGGATTGATGAGCCGGGTGAGCAGCTGCGGCGCGACGCCGAGCGCGAACATCAGCAGAACCAGCGGCACGAGTGCCGCGTATTCGACCCCACGTAGATCAGGAAATTCGCCGGCGGCCGCTCCGGCGCGCGGGCCGTGAAAGACGCGCTGCCAAAACGTGAGCAGAAACAAGGCGGTGCCGAGCAGGCCGAGGCACGCGACCGCCGCGGCACCGGGATCGAGGCCGAAGACGCCGCGGAAAATCAGAAACTCGCCGACGAAGCCGTTGAGGCCCGGCAGCCCGAGCGAAGAAAACAGCGCGATGCCGCAGAGCCCGGCGAAAATCGGCGCGGCCGAGCGCACGCCGCCAAAATCACCGAGCCCACGCCGCCCGCCGGATCGGGTTTCGAGGATGCCTACGCACGCAAACAGCCCGGCGGCGGAGAGGCCGTGGTTGAACATTTGCAGAATCGTGCCGCTCAATGCCGCTGCTGCGGCCTCGCTGGAGGCACCGGCGCGGCCCGTCGCGTAAGAAACGGCGAAAAGCGCGAGCAGGCAGTAGCTCAGATGGTTGATCGATGAGTAGGCAACCATGCGCTTGAGGTCGGTCTGACGCATCGCGGCCCACGCGCCGAGCACCGCACCACCGAGCGCGAGCGTCAGGAGCCAGGGCGCCGCGTCGTGCAGTTGCTGTGGAAAAATCGGCCAGAGAATGCGCAGAAAACCATAGACGCCCAGCTTCGACATCACGCCGGTGAGAAACATCGACGCGCCTGTCGGGGCCTCGGCGTAGGCGGGCGGCAGCCAGGTATGAAACGGCCAAAGCGGCACCTTCACCGCGAGGCCAAGCAACACGCCGAGAAAAACGAATTGGAGCGGCCCCGCGCCGAGTTTCGCCGCGAGCGTCCCGTCGGCGCCGAGTCGCGCCAGCTGGGCGAAATCAAGCGTGCCCACCGTCGCAAACAGCGCGGCGAATCCGAGCAGCATGAACGCGCTGCCGCCAATCGTGTAGACCACGAATTGGTAGGCGGCCCGCGCCGCGTCGCGTCCGCCCCAGAGTTTGATCAGGAAAAACGCCGGCACGAGGCTGAGTTCCCAGAACACGAACCAGTGGAAAAAATCGAGCGCGAGAAACACGCCGAGGGCGGCGCCTTGCAGCGTGAGAAACAAGGCGCCGAACAGACGCACGGAGCGTTCGATCCGCCATGACGCGAGCAGTGCGACGGGCGTGATGATGCCCGTAAGCAACACCAGCACGAGGCTCAGGCCGTCGAGCCCGAGGTGATAATGGACGTTGAGCGCCGCGATCCACGGCTGGCGTTCGACGAATTGCGGGCTCGTGCGCGCCGGATCGAAATTCGCGAGGGCGAACAACGTGTAGGCGAGCGTCGAGAGACTGGAGAGTAAGGTGATGATGCGGCTGGTGCGGGCCGAGGCCCGGCGCAGCAGGGCGAGAGTGGCCGCGCCGACCAACGGCGTGAAAACAATGAGGGAGAGGAGGGGTAGCGCAGTCATCGCACGTGGCCCCCGGAGCGACGGCCAAACAAGCTGGCCGCATCTGCTGCCGTCTCGGCGAAGCACGGCTGCGCTGAACATTGGCTGTGAGCCCCAACGGGGCGTAATTGGACAGCCCGGGGCAACGCCCCGGGTTTTGTTATCGCAATTAACCAGCCCTGAAAGGGCGAATCATACGTGCGCGAGTGTCGCCCTTTCAGGGCTTGGATTTTTTGGCGACCGTTGATCCCAGGGTTTTGCCCTGGGCTATCGAATCTCGCCCCTTTGGGGCGATGACTCGCGCAGGCGCGGAGGGCTGTGCAAACGCCCGGCCTGCGCGTGATCACCGTCCACCTCCCAGCAACACCGCGAACACGAGCACCACGAAACCGAACGCGATCATCAGCAGGTAACCATGGGCGTCGCCGGTTTGCGCGCGCGAATAGGATTGGCCGCTCTTGTGCAATCCAGCGCTCGCCGCATCGAAGCCGCCGTTCAACGCGTCCTCATCCGTCTCCCGGTTCACGAGACCGGCAAATTCACCGAGCCGAGAAAGGAAACGCACTGCCCCGTCCCATAGGTGGCGATCGAGGGCATCCGCGAAAACAGCGAGCGCGTGGTTCAGTTGGCCAAACGTGCCGGCATAGAGCTCGTCGAATTTCATGCGCGCGCCGAGAAAGGCGAACAGGCCGGGCGCCTTCGCCGCGAGCGGATCGGGGGCGGAAGATTTTCGGCGTGGCGTGCGTCCGTAAATCGCCCAACCGCTGCCGAGGCCGAGCGCAACGAGCACGATCGAGATCATCATCAAGCCGTAGCCATCGGCTTCGACGTGTGTGTGGGGGTTGAGCGTGTGTTGCAGCCACGGCCAATACGGTGTGCCGAGAAAGCCGAGCCCGACGGCGCACACCGCGAGCAGCCGCAGCGGCCCGGTCATCGCGGCGGAATTTTCGCGGGCCTGCGCCGCGCCCTCGCTGCGCGGTTGGCCGTAGAAGACCTCGGCAACGAGCCGCGTCATGTAGAAGGCAGTGAGCACGACAGCCGCGAGCCCAACGTAGAGCGGCAGGTGCGAAACATCCCAGGCGTGCGCGGCGTGGAGGATGGCTTCCTTGCTCCAAAAACCGGAGAAGAGAAATGGCACGCCCGAGAGCGCCATCATCCCGACGGCAAACGTGGCGAAGGTTGCCTTCATCGGCGCGCGCAGGCCGCCGAGCGCGCGAATATCCTGCTCGTGGTGCGCCGCATGAATCACCGAGCCCGCGCCGAGGAAGAGCAGCGCCTTAAAAAAGGCGTGCGTGAGGAGGTGAAAAATTGCCGCCGTCCAAGAACCCACGCCGATCGCCAGCATCATGTAGCCGAGCTGCGAGACTGTGGAAAAGGCGAGGATGCGCTTGATGTCATGTTGCGCGACCGCGATGAGCGCGCCCATAAGCGCCGTAGTCGCGCCGATGGCAGCGACGACCGTGAGCGCGTCGGGCGTGAGCAACACGAATACTCGCGCCATAAGAAACACTCCGGCCGCCACCATCGTCGCCGCGTGAATGAGAGCGGAGACCGGGGTTGGTCCCTCCATCGCGTCGGGCAGCCAGACGTGCAGCGGAAACTGGCCCGACTTGCCGATCGCCCCGCAGAAGATGAGTAGCCCGATCGCGGTCGAGCCACCGAGGCCGGCGAGGATGTTCGCTTCCAACACCCCATTGCCGCCGTCATAGAAAAGTAGCGAACCGGTCGAGTCGTAGAGCCAGAGCAGCCCGAGGAGCAGCCCGAGGTCGCCGATGCGCGTTGTGATGAAGGCTTTCTTCGCGGCGGCCGCAGCTTCGGGTTTGTGAAACCAGAAGCCGATCAGGAGATACGAGGCGAGGCCGACGAGTTCCCAGCAGATGAAAAGCAGGAGCAGGCTGTTGGCGATGAGCAGGCCAAGCATGGCCGCGGCGAAGAGGCTGAGGAAGCAGAAGAACTGCTTGGCGTTGGCGTCGTGGCGCATGTAGCCCGTGCTGAAGACAAAGATCAGGAGCCCGACGAACGTCACCATCACGCACATCAGCGCGCTTAAAGGATCGAGCAGCCAGCCGAGCCGCACCGCGCCGTGCCCAAGGTCGAACCAGGCGAAGTTGTGTGTGAGATGCGCCGAAGAATCGGCGAGCGCGGTGACGAGTGCTCCGCACGAAAGCAGAAACGCGAACGTCATCGCGCCGATGGCGGCCCCCGACGCGAGGCGTCGCGCACCCCGCGGCGCGAATGTGCCGATCACCGCGGCGCTGAGCGGCAGCACCGGGATGAGCCAGAGATATTGGACGGAAAGGCTCATCGAACGAAGGTGACGCGGCTTGCCCGCCAGACGCGGGTTTGGAGTGCGGGCACGCGGACCGAAAGCGCGTTGAGGGCAACGCGCTCCACCTCAAGGCACTGTTGGTGGGCGATCATCCTTTGAGTCGGTTCGCCTCCTGCAGGCGGATGTTTTTCTGGTGTCGATAGACCGCGATCACGAGCGCGAGCCCGACGGCGGCCTCCGCGGCGGCGACCGCGATGGCGAAGATCACGAACAGCACGCCCGTTGCCGCCTCGGGATTCGGGCCGTAGCGCCAGAACGCGATGAAGTTGAGGTTGGCCGCATTCAGCATCAGCTCGATGCCGAGCAGCACGAGGATCGTGTTGCTGCGCGCCAGTGCTGCAATCAGGCCGAGGGTGAAGAGTGCGCTCGAAAAGAGCAGGCAGAGGTGGAGGGGCGACAGATTCACGCATCCTCCTTGCCCCGGCGTTCGGTCACGGCGAGGACGACGGCCCCGAGCAAGGCGACCGTGAGCAGCACGCCGGTCACGAGCAGAGCCGCGGCCTGCGGGCCGGCCAGCGCCTGGCCGATTTGCTTTACGGTGACGGTGGGCGCGGGCCCAGACGTGCCGCCGAGTTTCGTGCCCAGCACTGCGCCGGCCAGCACCCCGAGCACGGCCCCGCCCGCGATGAGGGCGAGCACCACGCGCCCAAGGGAGCCCGGCGCCATCGCGCCCTCGGCCCGAGATGGCCGGGTCAGTAGCACGGCGAAAAGCACGACCATCGAAATCGCCCCGACATAGACGAGCACCTGCGCAAAGGCGACGAACTCCGCGCCGGCCCAAAGGTAAAACGCGGCGATGCCCGTCCAGCTGGCGATCAGCAGCAGCGCGCTGTGAATCAGATTGCGCAGGGTGATCGCCACCGCCGCGGTGGCGAGCGTGATGACGGCAATGAGAATGAATGCGACCATGCGATGCTTATGCGTAGCGATAGGTCCGCGGGGCGATGCCCGCGCTGAGTTTGCGGCCGATCAGGACAAACGGCCCGATGAGCAGCACGCCGGCGATAAGCCAGCGAGTCGCGCGCAGCGCTCCTACCCAGTCAGCCGTCAGGGCCCAGAACGCGGCTACGCCGAGGTTGATGAGCGCCAAGGGCACGAGGAATTTCCACGCGAGGCGCGTGAGTTGATCCATGCGCAGCCGGGGCAACGTGGCGCGAATCCACATGAAGGCGAAAAGCAGCATGAGCAGTTTCACGGTGAACCAAACATAAGACGGGATGATCTCGAGGAAAGGCAGCGGCGCCTGCCAGCCACCGAGGAAAAGCGTCACGCCCATGCCGCACAGCGCACACATGCCGAAATATTCCGCCATGAAGAAGAGGGCATATTTAAAGCCCGAGTATTCCGTGAGGTGACCGGCGATGAGTTCGCTCTCGGCCTCGGGGAGATCGAACGGCGAGCGGTTCGATTCGGCCAGCGCGGCGACAAAGAAAATCGCGAACGCCGCCGCGCCCCACGGGGTGAACACATGCCAGTGCGGGACGAAGCCCCACGTCCAGCCGGCCTGTTTCTCCACGATGCCGACGGTCGAGAGACTGCTGGCGAGCATCACGACGGGGACGATGGAAAGTAAGAGCGGCAGTTCGTAGCTGATGAGCTGCGCGAGCGCCCGCATGGCGGCGAGTAACGAATATTTGTTGTGACTCGCCCAGCCGGCCATGAACACCGCGAGCTCGGTGGCCGCGCCGGCCGCAAAAAAATAGAGCACCCCGGCATCAAGCTCGACGGGCACGAGCTGCCGGCCAAACGGAATCACGGCAAACGTGAGAATCGAAAACGCGAGTAACGCGACCGGGGCAAGAAAGTGGAGCAACTGATCGGCCGCGCGCGGCACGATATCTTCCTTGGTCAGCAGCTTGATCCCGTCGGCGAGCGGCTGGCCGAGGCCGAAGAGGCGGTTCTTCGTGAAGGGCAGAAACGGCAGACCCACGCGATTCGGGCCCGGTCGGTTTTGCACCCGAGCGAGGACCTTGCGTTCGACGAGCGTCAGCACGGCGAAGAGACTGGCGAAGGCGACGACGACCGTAGCGATGGCAACCAGACTGTTGGCGAGCCACCTCGCAGATTCTGGCAGCCAACCGGTGAGGAGATCGCGGGTGAGGAGAGGCAGGCGCTCAAGGAGCGAATCGGCGGACGCCCTCGGAAGGTAGAAACCTGCTTGCAGGCGATGGATCGTGTCGGGGAACGATCCGTTCCAAGCATCGTCTGCAAGCAGGCTCCTGCAAAATGCCAGCGCCGCGCTCATGCGGCGGGCGGTTTCGGAGCGGAAGGGCTTTCGCTTCCGCCGGGCGGAACGGGAAGCCGTTCCGCTCCGGGCACGGGTTTCGGGGCGGCCGCCGCGGCCGCTTTCGCCGCAGCCGCGGCTTTGGCCTTTTCTTCGGCCGCTTTGCGCTCGGCGGCGAGGCGAGTGTCGACTTCCGCGGCCTCGGTCGGATGAATCACGTGGTAGTAATCGTTGGGCTTTGCGAGTTGCTCGCGCTTCAGCAGCAACGCGGAGAACCGATCGGTCGTCGCGATCTCGAAGACTTGGTCCATTTTGATCGCGTCGAACGGACAGACTTCGACGCAAATCTGGCAGCTCATGCACACGGAGGTATCGATGTCGAAGATCGCCGGATAGAGCTGCGGCTTGCCGGTGGCGTCGGGCTTCTTGTCCTTTGATTTCTCGATGAAGATTCACTGCGGCGGGCACTCCTTCTCGCAGATTTGGCAAGCGACGCAGCGCAGCGTGCCCATCGGATCGGTGGCGTTTTCGGAGACGAGAAACGGGAAGTTGCGGTAGGCCTCGGGGAGTTTGGTTTTTTGCTCGGGATACTCGACGGTCGTGAGCCGCGCGGGATCGTGGAAGCTCCCGGCGAAATTTTTCGCGGTGACGACGAGACCTTGAAGTAATCCAGATCCAAGCATTTTTTTGACCACGGATTACACGGATGAACACGGATGGCCTGCCATTCTGAGTGCAGCGAAGAATCCACTTGGACTGACAATGCGGTATATGGCTGCGAGTCTCCGGTTGGATTCTTCGCTTTGCTCAGAATGACAAGTGAGTGGGAATTTATCCGTGTCCATCCGTGTAATCCGTGGTGATTGGTTTGGGTGTCTCATCGGTCTACTTCACCCAGCACGATGTCGATTGAACCGAGAATGATCACGGCGTCGGCGACCGTGTGGCCGAGGCAGAGGTCTTCGAGCACGGTGAGGTTAATGAGCGACGGCGGGCGCACGCGGTAGCGGTAGGGATTGGGGGTGCCATCGCTCACGAGAAAAAAACCGATCTCGCCCTTGGGGCCTTCGATGCGGCCGTAGGCTTCGCCGGCCTTGGGGCGAAAGCCGCGAAGCTTCGCCTTCGGATCCATGATGGGGCCCGCGGGCAGATCCCGGAGCGCTTGTTGGAGGATTTTGATCGATTCGCGCATCTCGAGGACGCGAATCATGTAGCGGTCGTAGGTATCGCCGTGGTCGCCAAGCGGCACACGGAAATCGAAACGCGAGTAGAACCCGTAGGCATCGACCTTGCGCAAATCGTAGTTCACGCCGGTCGCACGGAGCATCGGGCCGGTGATGCCGGCGCTGATGGCGAGGGCGGACTTCAGCGCGCCAACGCCCTGCGTGCGGGCCATGAGGATTTCGTTGCCGGTGATGAGGCGTTCATATTCGTCGAGAAAAGCGCCGTAACCATCGGTGAGTTGCTGGGCGGCAGCGAGCCACTCCGGCGTAGCATCGGTGCGGCAGCCGCCGAAGCGCTGGAAATTACACATCATCCGCGAGCCACTCAGCGACTCGAAGAGGTCGAGAATTTTTTCGCGCTCGCGAAACGCATACATCAGCGGAGTGCCCGAACAGCCGGTGTCTTGGAGGAGAAAACCGGCGAGGCACGTGTGGTTCAGCAACCGCGTGAGCTCGGCGAGGATGATGCGGAGATACTCGGCGCGTTCGAGCACGGGCTGGCCGGCGAGCTTCTCGACGGCCAGGGCGTAGGCCCAGTTGTTCGTCATCGAATTCAGGTAATCAAGGCGATCGGTGTAAGGCATCGAGCCGAGGTAACTCGTGTTCTCCCCAAGCTTCTCGTGGTTGCGGTGCAGGTAGCCGAAGACCGGTTTCAGCTTCACGATCGTCTCGCCGTCGAGCGTGACGATCATGCGAAACACCCCGTGGGTCGAGGGGTGGTGCGGGCCCATCGAAACTTCGAGCAAGTCGCCGTGGAAATCGTCGTGCACTTCGCGGACGTGGGCGCCGGGTGTGGCTGAGAGCTGAGAGCTGAGAGCTGAGAGATCGGCGGCGATCACGGGCGGCCCTCCTTCGCTAAGGCTACGGAGGGTTCGTCCGGCGGCTGCGCCGCAGGCGAAGCGGGGTAGTGGACCTTGGCCTTGGCGTGAACCGTGCCGTGCGGCGTCGGTTCCCACTCGTAGTCGTCGGGCTCGACGTAATCTTTCCGCATCGGGTGATCCTTGAATTCGTCCCACATCAAGATGCGCCGCAGATCCGGATGTTCGCTGAAGACGATGCCGTAGAGATCAAAGATTTCGCGTTCCTGAAACTCGCAGGCCCGCCAAATGGGGGTGAGCGAGGGGAGCGTGACGGCGTCGGTGCGATTGGCTGTGCGCAGCCGAACAATCACGGGGCCGTGCTTCAACGCCATCGAGTAAAGGTGGTAGACGACCTCAAGGTAGCCGAGCTTGGGCCAGTCGATCCCGGTGACGTTGGAGCAGTAGTCGAGGCAGAGCGCAGGATCATCGCGGAGGAATCGGGCGATGTCGCGGGCGACGGGCGAAGTGAGAAGGAGCGAGTGCTGCGCGGCGGGGCCGGGATTGGTGACGATGGAAATTTCTGCGCCGGGGAAGCGGGCGAGCAGGCGGGCGTGGAGTTGTGCGAGGGTTTCCACGGATCAGTGGTTCGAGGTGGAGCGCGTTGCCTCTAACGCGTTTTCAGGACGCACATCCCGCCCCAGCGCGTTGGGGGCAACACGCTCCACCTCGGAAAACGGGCTTTGCTTTGGGTGCATGGCTTATTCCTTCCGCACGATCTGCGGCGGCTGCCACACGGTGGAGTTCTTCGTTGGCTCGAGATCGTGTGCACCGAATTCGGGGACGGCGTAGTCGCACGCGGCGGCGGGCTGCAGGTGGCGCGGGGCGTCGGGCCCGGTGAGTTTCTGGCCCCGGATTTTCTCCTGGAGCGTCATCAGCCCGTGGAGCAACGCCTCGGGGCGCGGCGGGCAGCCGGGGATGTAGATGTCGACGGGGATGTAGCGGTCGATGCCCTTGAGGACGTTGTAGCCCTGCTTGAATGGCCCGCCGGAAATCGCGCATGCTCCCATCGCGATGCAGTATTTGGGCTCGGGCATTTGATTCCAGAGACGCACGACTTGGGGCGCCATTTTTTTGGTGACCGTGCCGGAGACGATGAGGAGGTCGGCCTGGCGCGGTGAAGGGCGGAAGACTTCCGAGCCGAAGCGCGCGATGTCGAAGCGCGCCGTGGAGGCGGCGATCATTTCGATGGCGCAGCAGGCGAGGCCGAACTGCAGCGGCCACACGGAATTACTCCGGCCCCAGTTGTAGAATTCCTCCAGGCTTGTGAGCAAAATACCCTGCCGGCGCAGCTCGGTGCGGTCGAGTTCGTTGACGCCGGTGGGCAGTGTCGTCGCGAAGTCGCTCATACGGGTGAGCCGTTGGAGGCGCGGCGTCCGCGCGGGGTTGCGCGATTCCTGCAACGCGGCGAGGGCGTTGCGTCCTCAATGCGGCAACGGTGGGCGATGATGGCCTGGGCGCGGGGAGACATCATTTCCATTCGAGGTGCCCGCGGTGCCACGCCCACACGAGTCCCTCGGCGAGCAGCAAAATAAAGACGAGCATCGCGACGAGTGCGCCGACGGGCAGCCCGGTGAACGCCACGGCAAACGGCAGGAGAAAGAGCACCTCGACGTCAAAGATCAGGAACAGAATCGCGTAGAGATAATAGTGGGCCTTGAACTGAATCCATGAATCGCCGGTCGAGGCGACACCGCATTCGTAGATGTCGTTTTTCACGGCGCTCGGCTTGGCGGGCTGAAAAAAATACGCCCACAGACGGGCGATTCCCAGCAGCAGGAGCGGAAACGCGACCGCGACGGCGGCGAAAAGGGCGAGGAACGCGTAGGGGTGGCTACTGTTCATGGCGGAGATAAGCGCGGGCAAAACGGACGACGCGTTGAGAGCGTGGGGTTAAGTGCACTAGAATCGGGGCGGAGAGGGATTTCAATCATCCGTCCATGGCGGCCGTTTCAAACGCTTTGAACTTATCGCACGATTGCGGCGCGATGCGGGAAACTTATCACCCGGTGCGCCGTAGGTCGGGTCTGCGGCCCGCCCTCGGGGGGCATACTCAACGGCGCCAAAGGGCGGATCACGGACCCGCCTTACGCAAAACCGCCGCTTGCAAGGCGCCATGCACGATGAGCTCGCCCTTGGCTCCGGCGAATGCGCCGCCGATCTGCGGATGGGCGGCGCAGAGTGCGGCCATCTCCGCTTCGCTCATCAGAAAAAACGCCGTGGACAACGCGTCGGCTTGAGCGGCCGTTGGCGCATAGGCCCACGCCCGGGTGGTGCGCGTCGCCGGTTGGCCCGTGCGCGGGTCAATGAGGTGTGCGCCCTGCACGGCCGTGCCCGAGCCGCTGAGCGACGCGGCCTGCAGCGCGAATGTGCGTTGACCGATCCCTTCGCCGAGCCCGACGGGCCAGCCCACGTTTGCGGGGGACGCGTTGCCGAGTGCCAGCACACTGCTGCCGCCGCCATTGAGGCAGGCGTCGGCGATGCTCCACTCGTGCAAAGTCGCCACCATCCGGTCGAGCGCGTAACCTTTGCCGACGGCGCCGAGATCGAGATGCAGATGGGTCGCGAGGGACGTGAGCGTGTGATTTTCCGGATCGAGAGTGAAAGGCGGGGCGTCGCCCGCGAGTTCGGGCGGACGTTCGGACGCGTAGGCCGGATCGAAGGCGCGGCGCGTGACGAGGGAGATGTCGGCGGCGATGAGCAGACAGTCGAGCGTCTCGTCGCTGATCGACGTGGAGGCGCCGCGCGCGAGGCCGTTGATGCGGGAGATGTCGCTCGACTCGACGTAACGGCTGAGGAGCGTTTCCAGCCGGTCGAGTTCGCGAAACGCCGCCTCCGCCGCCTGCCGCGCGTAGTCGCGCTCCTGTCCGGCGACGGCGATCTCCCAATGAGTGGCCATGGCTTCGTGCTGGAAGGCGTAAGCGGTCATTGGATCTCAAACGGGCTTAACCACAGATGATCACGGATGGACACGGATAGAAATCAAACAACAGGCGCAGGGCGACGGTGGCCAGAAAATCGAAAGTGAAAGAAACGGGCCGCTGAATGGGCATCAGTGTTCATCCGTGATCATCTGTGGTTGTTTTCGTTTGGGCGTCCGGCCGCGCCAGATTTTCCAACGTAGTCCGATCATCGCGGCGGCGGGGCGCCACCAGAGGCGGCCGAGGCCGTATTTGGAATCGCCGTGTTGCCGGGCGTGGTGGCGGACGGGCAGCTCGCCGACGCGGAAACCCGCCGCGACGGCAAGCGCTGGGATAAAACTCTGCATCAGCTCCATCGGGAAAAAAGCTTCGCGCACTTCGCGGCGCATGACGCGCAACTGGCAGCCGGAGTCGTGCACGCCGTCCTTGAGGATCGCGCCGCGCACGATATTCGCCACCCGGGACATGATCCGGCGTAGGGTCGAGTCGTGGCGATTCACCCGCCAGCCGCACGCCAGATCGATCCGGTCAGACTCGACGAGGGCGAGGAGGGCGGGGTAGTCGCGCGGGTCGTTTTGGCCGTCGCCGTCCATCATGAGCAGGAACTCACCCTGGGCCGCGGCCAGACCGGCGAGCAGCGCGGCCGCTTGACCGGAGTTTTTTTCGAGTCGGAGCTCGCGGAGTTCCGGCCAGCGCGCGTGTGCCTCCGCGATCTCGGTGGCGGTGGCGTCGGTGCTGCCGTCGTTAACGAAGATGATTTCGAAGGGACGGCCGAGTTCGCGCAGCACTTCCGCTGCCCGCGCGGCGAGCGGGAGGATGTTGCCGGCTTCGTTGTAAACCGGCACGACCATGGAAAGCTGCGGCGTCACGGTTCGGGCGTGAAGAGGATGCAGATGAAACCCGGCCGCAGGCCGAGGAACGACTCGCGATAGGCCCCGCGCAGTTTCGCGCGCACGGCGTCGGCCTGTGTGTTCGAGGCGATGACGAGCGCGCCGTCGCAGTCGTCCGGCGGCGTCGCCCAATAGCCGACGTTGGGGATGCCGCGCAGATACCAGGGCAGCGGCCAGTATTCCTCGCTGATCACGCGGATGGGCTGGCTGAGGGAGCGAATGCGGGCGGCCTCGGCCAGCGGCCGAAATTTCAGCACGTCCGGCGAGCTGTGGACATAAGCGTAAGGATTGCGCTGGTCCGCGGGCCGCAGAAACGAGGCGCGCCACGTTTGCTGGAATTGGGTCGCGAGGGCGATGAGCGCGAACGCCACCGCGACGAGCCGCCCCGTCCGCAGTCGTGCGATCGCCGCGAGGGTCGCCGCCGCGAGCACCGCGAGGCCGGGCACAAAGTGGAGGGCGTGCCACGGGGTCTTGTAGGCAAATGCTGAAAGGGTGAGCACGATGATCGCGGTGTAGATTGCCGCCGCGCGCGGCAGCGCCTCGCGCCGGGCCCACGCGATGAGGAGTCCGGTCAACGCGAGCACCGAGAATGCGACTTGGTGCCAGACCAGCCCGCCGTCCCGAAACCAACCGAAGAGTTTCAGATAATACCACCATGGTTTCTCGTGGCCCGTCGGCGCGGCCGCCGCCCCGAAGCGCGTGAGCGCGTGCGCATAGGTGTCGAGCGCCGCCCTAATCCCGCCGAGATTCGTGCCGAACGACGCGTAGAGCAGCGCGGCGGTGAACACTGCGCCCGCCAACGCGATCGCGGCATCGCGCCGAATCCGCCGCGTCGCCGGGCGCTCGCCCTGGCGTGTGACCAGGAACGCGAGCGCGGCCGCCGCCAGAAAGAGCGGGGCGCTGGCCTTCGTGGCCTGCATCAGCCCGATCAGGGTGCCGGCGGCGAGCGCCCAGCGGGTGAG
>JANNEY010000301.1:0-3876 GCA_031379235.1 Opitutaceae bacterium
CTTCAATGCCGAGGCCACGCACTACGTGCTCCGCCGCTCGCAGGGCGACGATGTCTCACCCGTGCTCGACGAACTTGAGCGCAACGGCCGCACCAAGTGGCGCGCCAACGCCTCGCTCTCGTGGCGCCAGGGCCCGTTGTCCGCGGGCTGGTTTGCGAACTACTTCGGATCGTTTGTCGACACCTCCGCCGCCACGACTGAGCCCATCTATCGCGCGCTCGGCGGGCCGGGCTACATCCGCGTCTTCAACGACAATGGCGTCACGCGCTACTTGTTCCGCGTCGATCCCATGATCACCCACAACGCGTGGCTCTCGTATCGCTTCGACCGGCGTGACGCGCGCTGGCTCGGGGGCGCGACAATGCGCGTTGGCGTGAACAACGTCCTCGACCGCGATCCCCAGCTCGCCGACGAGCAATACGGCTACTTCTCCGGCAGCGCCAACCCGCGCGGCCGGCAGTTTACGCTGGAGATGGCGAGGAAGTTCTGAGCGCGCCTCTTCAATGAATCCGTGCCCATTGTTTGTCATTGCGAGGGAGGCAAAGCCGACCACGGCAATCCATCTGAAATCTCAGATGGATCGCCACGTCGCTACGCTCCTCGCGATGACAAGGTGTAATAGCATACGACCTCTTAACGTTATTCATGCAACGTGACCATGCCCTCGCCCGGGTCCGCGCTGGCGGCGAAGTTTTCGACTTCGTCATCGTCGGTGGGGGCGCGAGCGGACTGGGTGCCGCCGTCGATGCCGCGGCGCGCGGCCATCGCGTGGCGCTGATCGAGCGCGGGGATTTTGCGCAGGGCACCTCAAGCCGCTCGACGAAACTCGTGCATGGTGGCGTGCGCTACCTGGGGCAGGGTAGTATCTCCTTGGTGAAGTCGGCGCTCCGCGAACGCGGGTTGCTGCTGCGCAACGCGCCGCACCTCGCGCACGCGACCGCCTTCGTCATTCCCAATTACTCGTGGTGGGGTGGCCCGTATTACGCCTTCGGCCTGACGCTCTATGATTTGCTCGCGGGCCGGCTTTCACTCGGCCGCTCGCAGCGGTTGTCCCGCCGCGAAACGGTCGAGCATTTGCCCACCGTCGAGACGAAAGGGCTCGCGGGTGGCGTCCTCTACTACGACGGCCAGTTCGACGACGCCCGGCTTGCGATCAACCTCGCGCAGACTGCAGCTGAAAATGGTGCGACGCTCCTCAACTATTGCGCGTGCGTCGGTCTGACCAAGGACCGCGGTAACGTGAATGGCGTGCGCGCTCGCGATCGGGAAACGGGCGCGGAATTTGTCATCCGCGCCCGCGCCGTGATCAACGCGACGGGGGTGTTTGTGGACGAATTGCGGAAGTTCGACGAGCCGGCGGCGGTGCCGATGGTCACGGTGAGCCAGGGTGTGCATGTGGTGCTGCCACGCGAATTCCTGCCGGGCACGAGCGCGCTGATGATTCCCAAAACCGCGGACGGCCGCGTGCTCTTTGCGATCCCGTGGCACGATCGGGTGGTGGTGGGCACGACGGACACACCGGGAGTCGCCGCCGCGGCGGAACCGCGTGCGCTGCCAGCCGAGATTGAGTTTATCCTGGAGCACGCGCGGAAATATCTGACGCGCGATCCGGAAGAGCACGACGTGCTCAGCGTCTTCGCGGGCTTGCGGCCGCTGGTTACGCGGCAGGGCGTAGGCAGCACGGCGGCACTCTCGCGCGATCACACCATTGCGATTTCGACCAGCCGCCTGATTACACTCACAGGCGGAAAGTGGACGACCTACCGGAAGATGGCCGAGGATGTGATCGACCGGGCGGAAAAGATCGCCGGCCTCGCGCCGCGCCCATGTTCTACCGCGGAACTCGCGATCCATGGCGCACCAGAAGGAGGGCGGGGCGGTGACACGCCGGCGAATGCTCAGGACCCGCGAGGGCGAGTCGCAGACCCGTCCTACCTCTCGACCTACGGCACCGACGCCCCCGCGATTGCCGCACTGGTGCGATCGGCGCCCGAACTCGCCGCGCCGCTTATCGCCGGTCTGCCCATTCGCTGCGGCGAAGTTCTCTGGCACGCCCGGCACGAGATGGCGCGCACCGTGGAGGACGTGCTCGCGCGGCGCACGCGCGCGCTGCTGCTCGATGCCCGCGGCTCAATCGCGGCGGCCCCGGTCGTGGCCCGGTTGCTCGCGGCAGAGCGGGGGCGCGACGCGGTGTGGATTCAATCGCAGGTGACGGCTTATTCCACGCTGGCACGTGACTACCTGCTGCGCGCCGACGCTCCGTCGCCGGCCAGTGTTCTGGCTCACGGGCACGCGTCGTGATGCGCGCGCCATGCGAGCTTCCGACGGGAAGGCGGGCGTTACCGTGCGGCCGCGTGGTTTGTCTCGCCGCGAGCGCCTCAAGCGGGCACGAGGACGTGACCGCCCCCTCTCATCATGCCAGCGCCA
The DNA here is from genome assembly GCA_031379235.1 of Opitutaceae bacterium. Classification (GTDB taxonomy): domain Bacteria; phylum Verrucomicrobiota; class Verrucomicrobiia; order Opitutales; family Opitutaceae; genus ER46. The sequence goes on from JANNEY010000301.1 coordinate 2,428, forward strand.
TTTAGCGTGTGATTTCTCTTTTCCAGCCAGCCCCCCCCCCCTCCCCGCTTCCCCCCCACCCGGTTGATCCCGCCAACCGCCGGCTGCGCTGGCAGGTTTTTGCCGGCATCTTCGTCGGCTACGCGGGCTTCTACCTCGTGCGAAATAATTTCGCGCTCGCCCTGCCGGACATCCTGAAAGCGCATCCGGAGTATTCCAAGGCACAGCTCGGTGGGGCGATGACTGGCCTGCTCACGGCCTACGGCGTTTCCAAATTCCTGATGGGCTCCGTCTCCGATCGCAGCAACCCGCGCTGGTTCATGGCGGTGGGGCTCCTGCTTTCGAGCGTCATCACGTTTGCCTTTGGCGTCGTGCCGGCGCTCTACAGCTCGCTGATTCTCGTGATCGCGCTGCAGGCGCTTAACGGCTGGTGCAACGGCATGGGCTGGCCGCCGTGCGGAAAAACGATGGTGCACTGGTGGAGCACGCGCGAGCGCGGCCAGATTGTATCGGTGTGGAATTGCGCGCACAACGTCGGCGGTGCGCTCATCGCGGTGTTCGGGACGTGGGCGATGGCGCGCTATGGGGATTGGGGCGCCAAGTTCTGGTTCAACGCCGTGATCGCCGCGGGTGTCGCCGGATTGATTGCGCTGCTCGTGCGCGACACGCCGCAGAGCTGCGGGCTGCCGCCGATCGAGCAGTTTAAAAATGATTTTCCACCCGATTACTCCGCGGCGCACGAGCGCACGCTCACGTTCCGGGAAATCTTCCTCGGCTATGTGCTCAACAACCGCTTCCTCTGGTTCATCGCGATCGCCAACGCCTTCGTTTACTTCGTGCGCTACGGGGTGGTGAACTGGATTCCGACCTACCTGCAGACGGCGAAGGGTTTTGATTTCAAGGCCTCGGGCATGGCATGGACGGCCTTCGAACTCGCGGGCATCCCCGGCACGATTTTGTGCGGCTGGCTTTCGGACAAGGTTTTCAAGGCGCGCCGCGCCCCCGCCACGATTCTCTTCATGGCGCTCACGCTCGTCGGCCTGATCGTTTACGCGCTCAACGGCAAAGGCCCGCTGTGGATCGACATGGCGGCCCTCATCGCGGTCGGATTTTTCATCTACGGCCCGATCATGATGATTGGACTGCACGCGCTCGACCTCGTGCCGAAGAAGGCCGCGGGCACGGCCGCAGGCTTCACCGGGTTGTTCGGCTACTTCCTCGGCTCCGCGCCTTCGGGCTGGGGCGTGGGTTGGATTGCGGACAATTTCGGCTGGGGCGGCGTCTTCGCGACCATGACGGTGTGCTGCGTGCTCACGATGGTGTTTAGCGCGCTCACGCTCGGGCAGAAGCCGAAGTAGGCACCGTCCGCGGCTGTCACTCCGAGCCCAGTGATTCAACGGCATGCCGATGCACAATCCGGTGAAGGACGCATCTCAGTTTTTGCATAGCATAGGGGCGCGCCTTGTGCGC
>JANNEY010000327.1:0-3734 GCA_031379235.1 Opitutaceae bacterium
CGGCGGCAAGAAGCCGAATCAACCCGCCCAGCCCGCCCTGTTCGATCTTTCCACCGACCAGGGCGAAACGAAGAACCTCGCCCAGCAAAAACCGGCAATTGCCAGGCGTATGGCGGAGCTATTGGAAAAAGCCCAGTCCGCGAAGTCCACCCGCCCATCCTCGCCGCAGGGTGCCAACTTCTGATCATGGCCCGCACCAAATCCAACGGCACGAACACCAGCACCGCCACCATCGGCTTTGAGGCGGGAACAGAAAGTAGTCCCGAGCTTCAGATCGCGCGCGCCATGGCCGGCTTTGACTTCGTCCATCTCCGCTTCGCTCCGGTTGTCCTCGCAAATGGTCCCGCGAATGCGGGATCCTCCAACCAATCCGGCGACTGCCTGCGCGGAGCGCATTCCGAAACGCGGTCAACCGATTCGCAGAGCCTCGGAAGGCAATGCGTAGCGCGAAACGCATCCTCAAAGCCGGAGGCGATACTGCATGGCCTTGGAAGGCAACGCGATCCCGCCCTGCGGGAGCGCGCCCTCATCGAGGCCGACCTCGCGGACTGCATGGTCGCCCTCCCCGGCCAACTCTTCATAGCGACGGACAAATTCAACGTGGCTCTCGCTGCTTAAAACTTATGTCACTCGAAACCACACTCGCCGACATCACTTCACGGCTGCGCCAGGGGAAGTTTCCGAACGAGCAGGCAATTTCCCAAGGCATCGCGCTGCGCATTTTTCAGGAACTCGGCTGGGATACCTGGGACACCAACGTCGTTTGGCCCGAATACCAAACTGGCGAAGGTCGTGCGGATTTCGCGCTGTGCCATCCTCCCTCGAAGCCGGCGGTGTTTACCGAAGTCAAACAGCCCGGCAAAGCTGAGGACGCGGTGCGCCAAGCACTCGAATACGCTTTCCACGCGGGTGTTCCATTCGTCGTGTTGACCGACGGAAGGACGTGGAGTTTCTACCTGCCAGCGGAACAAGGCAGCTACGAGGACCGTCGCGTTTACAAGCTCGACCTCTACGAGCGTCCGCCTGCCGAAGCCGCCGCAGCGCTTCACCGCTACCTGGATTGCGCCAGAGTCCAATCCGGCGAAGCGCTCGAGACTGCACGAAAGGAATACCGCAGCCGCAACCGACAATCGCAGGCCAAAGCCGCCATTCCCGAGGCGTGGCGCGAACTGGTGGAAAAGGGCGACGAGCTCCTCGTCGAGATGTTGACCAACGCCGTGGAATCGCGAGCGGGAGTCCGGCCCGATGCGGACGATGTCGCAGAGTTTCTCGCAGGTCTCGGCAGGACAATCATCGTGGAAGCCGCACGCAGTAACACAACGCAGCCAAGTAGTGGTGTTGCTCCCCGTTCGACGCCGACTCGCACAACGAACGAAACAACCCGCAGCGGCAAGCTCGTGCTGCTCGGCAAGGCGCACGCATACCACAACGCCAAGGATGCCATGGTCATCGTCCTTCGAGAACTCGCCAAGACCGATCCCTCGTTCCTCGAACGCTGTTCCCAACACCCCGACGCCCAAGGCCGCAAGCGCCGCTACATCGCGCGGACACCGGAAGAACTTTATCCCGACCGTGAAGACCTGCGCGATATGCGCGACACTCTGCCGGGCGGCTGGTTGGTTGCCACCAACCTGAACAATGTTTTGAAGAAAACCATCATCCGCCTCGCCGCCGAGGTCGCCGGGCTGAAGTTCGGCAAAGATGTCGTGGTTGAATTTTGAATTTAGCGCCACTGAACTCGCCATGCCATACAACCCAACACGCGCTCTCGAACTCCTGCGACTCGGCACGCAGAACCCTGCCGCAGCCTTTCGCGACGGGCAGGAGGCGGCGATTCGGCATGTGGTGGATGGTGTCGGGCGGCTGCTGGTGGTGCAGCGGACTGGGTGGGGCAAGAGTTCGGTTTATTTCATCGCCACCAAGTTGCTGCGAGAGCATGGCGTCGGACCGGCCATCTTGATTTCGCCCCTGTTGGCACTGATGCGGAATCAAATCGCGGCGGCCGAGCGAATGGGCGTTCGTGCCGTCACCATCAACTCGGAAAATCGCGACGACTGGCAGGCGGTCGAGGCGGCGCTGGCGCGGAACGAGGTGGACATACTGCTCATCTCGCCGGAGCGACTGGCCAATGAGTATTTCCGCACGGAAGTGCTGGCACCCATCGCCGGGCGTGTCTCGCTGCTGGTGGTGGATGAGGCGCATTGCATCTCGGATTGGGGCCACGACTTTCGCCCTCACTACCGCTTCATCGAACGCATCCTCCGCACGATGCCGCCGAATCTCCGCGTGCTCGCGACCACGGCGACAGCCAACAACCGGGTGCTTGCCGATTTGGAGACAGTGCTGGGACCGAATCTCACCGTGTCGCGCGGTGAACTGGGCCGACCCTCGCTGCTGCTCCAGACGATGCGCCTCCCGAGTCAGGTCGCACGCATGGCCTGGCTGGCGACGCATGTGCCAAACATCCAAGGTAGCGGCATCATCTACACGCTGACGGTTCGCGATGCTGTGCAGATCGCGGGATGGTTGCAGGCGCGCGGCATCCAGGCGGAGTCGTATAGCGGGGAGACGGGCGACCGTCGCGTGGAACTGGAGAACGCGCTGTTGGGGAATCGCGTGAAGGCCCTGGTGGCAACCACGGCGCTTGGCATGGGTTTTGACAAGCCGGATCTCGCCTTCGTAATTCACTACCAGACGCCGGGTTCGGTCGTGGCCTATTACCAGCAGGTCGGTCGCGCGGGCCGTGCGCTGGACGCCGCGCATGGCGTGCTGTTGAGCGGAGCAGAAGATACGGACATCACCGATTTCTTCATCGAGAGCGCGTTCCCATCGCGGGAAGAAGTCGCGGGCGTGCTGGCGGCTTTGCAGGGCGCACCCGAAGGGCTTTCCATCAACGAACTGATGCCTCGGGTGAATGTGCGACGTGGCCGGATCGACAAGGCTGTTCAACTGATGGCGCTGGAGACACCGCCTCCGATTGTGAAAGACGGCAGCAAGTGGAGACTCACCACCGCCAACCTGACGGAAGCGTTCTGGGAACGGGCGGAGCGCCTCACGGCCTTGCGCCGCGCTGAACAACAGCAGATGCAGGAATACGTGGGCCTCGCCTCGGGGCACATGGAGTATCTCATCCGCGCACTGAACGGCGATCCGGGTAATCATGCGTTGCCGAATATCGCGCCGTTGCCGGAGACATTCGATGCGGGACTGGCCAACGAGGCCGTGACCTATCTCCGCCGGACGAGTCTGCCGTTGGAGCCGCGCCTTCAGTGGCCGACCGGTGGGTTGCCACACATGAATGTGCGCGGGAAAATTGTGGAAGCCTTCCGAGCGCAGCACGGGCGCGTGTTGTGCGTTTGGAACGATGCCGGCTGGGGTGCTTTGGTTCGCCAGGGAAAGTCACGCGAAGGACGATTCGCGGATCAACTGGTCGAAGCCTGTGCGGCGATGGTGCGGACGTGGGCACCACAACCGGCACCGGTCTGGCTCACCTGCATTCCATCACGCCGTCATCCAAACCTCGTGCCTGAATTTGCCCGCCGCCTGGCGGTCGCGTTGAATCTACCATTTCATCCGGTGCTCGAAAAAACGGACGACCGCGCGGCTCAGAAAGAAATGGAGAACAGCAGCCAACAAGCTCGCAACGTGGATGGTTCGTTGAGAGTGGCGGGAAACATGCCGACCGGCCCCGTGCTGCTGGTGGATGACATGGTGGATTCAAAATGGACACTGAC
>JANNEY010000578.1:0-2550 GCA_031379235.1 Opitutaceae bacterium
CCGTCGCGCGTCCGTGTCGCCTCGCGGCACTCGTCGACCGAGCCCCAACGGGGCGCCAGTCGATAGCCCAGGGTGCAGCCCTGGGTTGGTATTCCGTTTTTCACCCAGCCCTGAAGGGGCGCGACCCAACCGCGTGTTTCGCCCTTTCAGGGCTCGTTATTTTTCAATGTGCTTTCCCGGGGCGTTGCCCCGGGCTATTGACTGGCGCCCCGTTGGGGCTCGCTCGCGATGCGCCCGACAACTGACTCCCGCGTTTCTTAACCTACGCCGCCCACCATCGCCATGAACCTTGCTACCGATCTTCAGGCTGAACGCGCGCGAATGCTTTCTCGGCGCTGGTTTCTCCGCGACTGCGGTGTCGGCCTCGCCGGCGCCGCGCTCACGCAGCTGCTCGCCCGCGACACGCACGCCGCCGGCTCCGCCACACCGGCGAAGAATCCCCTCGCGCCGCGCGCGCCGCATTTCGCGCCGAAGGCCAAGCGCGTCATTTATCTTTTTCAGGCCGGCGCACCCAGCCACCTCGAGCTCTTCGATCCCAAGCCGGAGCTCACCAAGCGCGACGGCCAGTTGCCACCCGCGGAGCTGCTCAAGGATTATCGCGCCGCGTTCATCAAGCCCAACTCCGCGCTGCTTGGCCCGAAATACAAATTCGCGCGCCACGGTCAGTCGGGCATCGAGTTCTCGGAGTTGCTCCCGCATACCGCCAAGCTCGCCGACGATTTGTGTGTGATCCGCTCGATGCAGACCGACGCGGTCAATCACGCGCCCGGTCAGATCATGATGAGCACGGGCTCGCAGCAGTTTGGCCGGCCGAGCCTCGGCGCGTGGACGCTCTACGGCCTCGGCACTGAGAACGAAGATCTCCCCGGCTATGTCGTGCTCACGAGCGCCAAGGGCACGAGTGGCGGCGCGAGCAACTACGGCTGTGGCTTTCTCCCCACGGTCTATGGCGGCGTGCCGTTCCGCAGCGCCGGCGATCCGATTCTCTATCTCTCCAACCCCCCGGGCATCGACGCGCCGACGCAGCGCGCCTCCCTCGATGCGCTCCGTGAACTCAATACCAGTTCGCTCGCCGCCGCCGGCGATCCCGCGATCGCGGCGCGCATCGCGAGCTACGAGCTCGCCTACCGCCTCCAGACCAGCGCGCCCGAATTGATGGACCTCGGCGCCGAGTCGCCGGCCACGCTCGAGCGCTACGGCATCAAGGAGGCGAAGGAGTCCACGTTCGCGCGCAACTGCCTGCTCGCGCGCCGCCTCATCGAGCGCGGCGTGCGTTGCGTGCAGCTCTTCCACGAGGCGTGGGACCAGCACGGCAACCTCACCAAAGACTTGAAGAAAAACTGCGGTGACACCGACCAGGCCGGCGCCGCGCTCGTCGCCGACCTCAAGGAGCGTGGGTTGCTCGACGACACGCTGGTGATCTGGGGCGGCGAGTTTGGCCGCACGCCGATGGTGCAGGGCGGCAACGACGGCCGCGACCACCACAACCGCGCCTTCACAATCTGGATGGCGGGCGGTGGCGTGAAGCGTGGCCACATCCACGGCGAGTCTGACGACCTCGGTTTCAACGTCGCGCGCGATCCCGTGCACGTGCACGACCTGCACGCGACGATTTTGCATTTGCTCGGCTTCGACCACACCAAGCTCACGCATCGTTTCCAAGGCCGTGACTTCCGTCTCACCGATGTGCATGGTCACGTGGTGCGCGACATCATCGCCTGACCTCGGCCGTTCTTTTTTGTTACCCCATGAAAATTCCCCGCCTCCTCGCCACGGTCGCCTTCGTTGCGGCCTGCGCCAGTCTCTCGGCCGCCGACCGCGGCTTTGTCTCCCTCTTTAACGGACGCGACCTCAGCGGTTGGAAGATCCCCGTCGGCGACAACGGCCACTGGAAAGTCCTCGACGGTGTGATCGACTACGATGCGCGCAGCGAGGCGCCCGGCGAAAAGCACCTCTGGTCCGAAAAGACCTACAAGGATTTTGTGCTCCGCCTCGACTGGCGCATCAAGGAGACCACCGGCCTTTATCCCGTGCCGACCGTGTTGCCCGACGGCACCCACAAGAAAGGTCCCGACGGCAAAGACATCATCACGCCCACCGCCAATGCCGACTCCGGCATCTACCTCCGCGGTTCGAGCAAGGCGCAGCTCAACATCTGGTGCTGGCCCATCGGCTCGGGCGAAGTCTACGGCTACCGCATGGACGCCAAGATGCCGCCCGCCGTCCGCGCCGGTGTGACGCCGAAGCTGAAGGCCGACAAACCGGTCGGGGAGTGGAATAGTTTTGAAATCACGCTGAAGGGCGACCGCCTCACCGTGGTGCTCAACGGCAAAACTGTGATCGAAAATGCGCAGCTCCCCGACGTGCCGGCGGAGGGTGCGTTCGCGCTCCAGCACCACGGCGGCTTCGCCAACGGGAAATATTCGCCCGCCTCCAGTCTCGTGCAGTTCCGCAACATCGCGATCAAGGAGCTGTGATTCGACCGTTCGTATTGATAGCAGGGCGGGGTCGCCGAACCCCGCCGGATTGATCCGTCGGTCCAGGCTCTCG
>JANNEY010000378.1:0-3177 GCA_031379235.1 Opitutaceae bacterium
GTAGTAGCCGTGCTTGAGCTGGCGGGCGAGGTTGTCAGGGATGGAACCATCCGGGATATCTCGGTAGTTGCGCAGCTCGCCGCCGGGCTGGATCGCGTAGTCGGGCGCGTCTTTTGGACGGAAGGGATTGGGCGCGAGTTGGATTTTGGCGGGGTCGTAGAGGTCCCAGTATTTCTTCGGGGAAATAAACGGGAGGTGCGGTTTGACGAAGCCGACGGCGAGGAAGAACGGTTCCTTCTTCTTGCTCATGTCGCGCAGGGTTGAGAGCGCGAGGTCGGCGACCTTGCCATCTTGGTAGTAGTTGTCCGGAACGTCGGCGCCCTCGAAGGCCGGGCCGCGGGAATTTTTCGGCGTGGGCTCCTTTTCTTTTTTGTTTTTCTTGCCGCCCTTCGCCGGTGCCGCCGCGTCGGGGTCGAGGCCCGCTTGGCCGCGATTGTGGACGAGGTTTTCCTTCAGGCCATAGGTGGGGGCCTTGGGTGTCTGCCATGGCACTGACCAGGACGGAGCGTCATCGAAACTGCCGTGGTAGATCTTCCCCATCCCTTGGACGAAGTAGCCGTTGTTTTTGAAGTGCTGTGGGAGCGTGACGACGTTCGGCAGCGCGTCACGGAAGTGCGTGACGAGATCCCACACCTTGGTGGTGTCGGGGCGCGTGCCAGTGAGCAGGCTGGATCGGGTGGGCGAGCAGACAGCCTGTTGGCAGTAAGAGCGATTGAACGTGATACCGGCCTTCGCGATCCGATCAAGATTCGGGCTCTTGATGTAGCTCGCGCCATAGGCACCGAACTCCGGGCGAAGGTCGTCGACGGCGATGAAGAGGATGTTGGGGCGCGACGGCGCGGGAACCGCGGCGCGGGCCAAGCCGACGGCGGTCAGGCAAAGGATGAATCGGAGGAGCGTTTTCATGGTAGTCGAAGGATCAGAGTGAGCGCGGAACGGCGGAGTGATGTTGAATTGTTTTTCAGAGGGTAGTGCGTGGTCTCTAGCGGTTCTTCTTTTTCCTTTTCGGTTCAGTCGGAACAGCAGGAGCCGTGGACGAAATGTCTTCGACAGACAGACCACCTGCTTTGCGCAGTGCGACGATCCAAGCGGGGCCGACGTCTTCGGGCGTGAGAGGCTTGAGCTTCGCGTGCTCGTGCGCTTCCGTCCAACCGACGGGAAGAACCTGCGTCGCGAATCCATCGCGCGCCACTGCAGCGATACTGCCGCTGCCGACAAGGATGTTTCCGTTATAGACGTTCGGTTTGAACGTGAAGCGATCCAAGGGCGGCGTGCGCTCTGCAACCGTCACCAAGACCGACGCACCGCCCTGCGGACGCACAAAGCGGTTGCTCCTGATGATGCATTCCTCGGGAAGCAGCACTTGCTGCGACTCCGGCCAGTGGCCCTTGTAGGAGGAACCGACCTCGAGATCGGGGCCGGAAATTCCGACCATCACGTTGTCGGAGAGCGTGAGCTTTCGCACCTGCGGATAGGTCGGAATCCGCACCTGCGCCGTCTTCCGGCCGTTCGGCTTCACGTCGGGCGTGTAGCTCGGAGTCAGCGCATCCGCGATGTATTCGCCGCAGGCGATGCGGATGCCGTAGTCGCAGCCCGAGACGAAGTTTCCCTGCACCACATTGTCGCGCCCCGACATCCGCAGACCATGCGCACCGTCAACGCCCTGACCGAGCATGATGTTGTTTTGGACCGTGTTGAAATTTCCCCGCCGGATATTGATGCCGCCGCGCGTCGCGATGACGGTGTTGTTGCGCACGACATTGTGATTCGACTTCAGGGAGATCGTCTCGGTGCCTTCGCCGTCGGCGTGGTCGAAAAGGTTTCCTTCAATCGTGAAGTAGGCTCCATCGTCGTCGCGCTCCTCAATTTTGCCGGAGCCCCAAACACGGATGATTTCCCGGCCGTTGGCATTCGCCACGTAGGGAATATTTTTGAAATACGAACCGCGGACGGCGTTGCGCCGGCTGTCCTCGATGGCGTTGCCGATCAGGGGGTGCAGGTTGTTCTTCCCTTTGAAATAGCAGCGTTCGACGAGGTTGTCGTCGCCCGCGAAGAAAGCCCAATAGCACTCCGTCGCGAACGAGGGCGGGTTGTAGTCGATGATCGCCGTGTTGCGGACGATCCCGTGATGCGACTTCAACTGGATCACTGCGCTTTGCGTCGTCGCGCCGCCTTGAAACAGCAGACCGTCAATCGTGACGTAGGGCGCGTTGATCTCTAGGAAGGAGGTGCCGCCGAGTTTCACGCCACCGGGAGTTTCGGCGCGAATCTCGATCGGCTTCCCCGCACTGCCGCCCTGATTGACGACAAACTTCGTGTCCTTCCAGTCGCCGTTCTTGAGCGTCACGGTATCGCCCGCCCGCGCCGATTTGAGAGCGCTCGCGAGCTGGCCCGGCCCCGCCACGAGAATCTCCCGCGCTCCGAGACTCCCCGCCACGAAACCAACTGCAACCAGCGCAGCGACGACGCGGGCGAGCGCGGTGACTGTTCGAGATGGTTTCATAGCGAGGATTTCAGAACGGCGAAACACGAAGACGGCGCCAGCGAGCATTGTGGACGGCCGCCATCGCAAAACATGCCGGGGTCGGCGTCAGAATTTGGTGCCCCGATGGTTGATCGTATAGGTGAAAAACACCGCGCGATCCTCGCCGCGGAGGCGGGTGGCCGCGCTGCTGCCGGCCTTGAAATATCGCCGGTCGAGGGCGTTGTTTACGTTGACGGCGAATGTGTGGGAGATCGCCGAGGTGCTCTGCAGTTGGTAGCGGAGACCGGCACTCCACAATTGATAGGCGGGGGCCCGGAGCGCCCATTGACCGGTGGAACGGGAGACGACGCGGACGCCCGTGCCCGGAGTGGTGATGTAGGTGTCGCCGGCGTTGGGCGTATCGGTGGGCGTGGAGCCGACGAAGGTCACGCCGACGTTGACCGAGAAGCCCTTGGCCGCACCGCGGCCGGGAGTGAATTTCACGCTCAGGCTGCCATTGTAGGGGGCGATGAACTGCACGGGGCGGCCGACGGCGGCGGGGAAGGAGGAGCCAAAATCAGTATAGATCGAATGGACGTTACCATAGCTGCCGAGGACGGAAAACGCGTCGGTCACCTGCCAGTTGAAATCGACTTCGTAACCGCGCACGAGTTGGTTGCCGGCATTACGAGTCACGTCGATGAAGGTGCCGG
>JANNEY010000384.1:0-2174 GCA_031379235.1 Opitutaceae bacterium
AAGCCGAAAAGCTCCTCGACCGCCCCGCGGCCTGGATCAGTGGTTCCGCCGATCTCGTGAACCCGACCACCGTGCTCGCCCGCCTCAAAACCGATCTCGGAAAACTCCCCGCCGGCGCACCTGCGCGCGTGCCGGCTCCGCAGCCCACGCCTCTCTCGGGCGTCAACGTCACGCTCATCGAGAAGCAAACCGCCTCCACCGCCATTAGCGTCGGCCTGCCGCTCGACGTCGTCCGCGGTTCGCGCGAATGGTATGCTCTGGCGATCGCCAACTCCTGGCTCGGCGAACATCGCAACCAGAGCGGCCGGCTCTTCCAGATCATCCGGGAAAAACGCGGCCTCAACTACGGCGACTATTCCTACATCGAGCACTACCCCAACGGCGGCGCGCGCATGACGCCGCCACAAAACGTCCCGCGCCGCCGGCAGATTTTCGAGCTATGGATTCGCCCCGTGCCGCACGAGGCGCGCCACTTCGCCCTCCGCGCCGCGCTCCGTGAAGTTGATCTCTTGGTGAAAAACGGTTTGACCGCCGAGCAGTTCGAGGAGCGCCGCGCGTTTCTGAAAAAATACGTGCTGCACTACGCGTCGACCACCAGCGAGCGCCTCGGCTACGCGATCGACGACGCGTTCTACGGCCTCGACGAACCGCACCTCGAAAAATATCGCCGCCTGATGGACGAGCTCACGCTCACCGAGGTGAACGCCGCGATCAAAAAACACTGGCAGCTCGCCAACCTGCAAATCGTCGCCGTTACCCAGGACGCCGCCGCCTTCGCCGACGCGCTCGCGGCCGATACCGCGAGCCCGATCACCTACGCTTCACCCAAGCCCGCGAGTGTCACGGAAGAGGACAAGGCCATCGCGACTTTCCCGCTGAAAATCAAACGCGAGTCCGTAAAGATCGTGCCCGTCGCCGAGCTGTTCGCGAAATAGACGCCCACCCATTTCGGCCCAAGCCATTGGCCGCAAAATGGCGCAAGAAAATCGGAGGGCGATTGAGATTCTCAAGGCGCCTATAGGCGCACGGGCGATTTTCGCCGGCAGGCCGCGGAATTCTTGCGCCTTTTTGCGGCCAATCGTTTGGAAGTGGCCTCGCCCGCCAAAACGCTTTCGACTCCACCCCGTCCTTCCTCCACCCCATGCAACGCCGCTCCTTCCTCTCCGGCCTCGCGGCCGCTTCCGCCCTCACCACTGCGCGCCCGTTATTCGCTGCCAGTGCAAAATCCGCCGGGACCAAGATCGGCCTCGGCTACGACAACTTCGCCGTGCGCGCGATGCAGTGGAAGGCACCCGCGCTCATCGCCTACGCCGCTCAGCTTAAGTGCGACTCGCTCCTCATCTCGGACCTCGACGCCTACGAGAGCCTCGACGACGCCGCACTCCGCACCGTGCGCGCGCAGGCCGAGGCCGCCGGCGTCCAGCTCTACGCCGGCAGCTGGAGCATCTGCCCAACGTCGAAAGCGTTTCGACCCAACCGCGGCACCGCCGAAGAACATCTGCGCCTCGGGCTGCGGGTGTCGAAGGCGCTCGGTTCGCCTGTATTCCGCGTCGTCCTCGGCAACATGGAGGATCGAAAAACCGAGGGCGGCATCCGCGCCCGCATCGCCGACACGGTCGCCGTGCTGAAAGCCTGCCGCGCCGACGCGAAGGCCGCCGGCGTGAAGGTCGCGATCGAAAACCACGCGGGCGACATGCACTCGTGGGAGCTCCGCGATCTCATCAAGGCTGCCGGCGAGGATTTCGTCGGCGCCAACATCGACTCCGGCAACGCCGCCTGGACGCTCGAGGATCCGATGGACGTCCTCGAAACGCTCGGTCCCGTCACCATCTGCTCCAGCCTGCGCGATAACATGGTGTGGGAAACGCCCGACGGCGCCGCCGTGCAATGGACCGCCGCCGGCGACGGCCTGATCGACTGGAAAAAATACGCCGCTCGCTGGGCCCAGCTCTGCCCCAAGGTTCCGATCATGATCGAGACGATCTCGGGCGGCCCGCGGGAGTTCAAATACAAGCAGCCCGATTTCTGGCAGCACTACGACAAGCGCCCCGACAAGCTCGCGAAGTTCGAGGCGCTCGCGAAACGCGGAAAGCAAATCCCCGTGGCTTTCAAGCCGCCGACCGATCCCAAGGAACGCACCCTCGCCACGCAGAATTTCCAGAAAGCCGACCTCG
>JANNEY010000411.1:0-14393 GCA_031379235.1 Opitutaceae bacterium
ATATATATATATATCCCGGACGGCGGGGTTCGGCGACCCCGCCCTACAACGGAAAATCAAATATCCGAGCGCGTGAGCCATCGGAAGGAGACGATCTTGAAGCGGCGGCCGTGACGTATGTTGAGCGGATCGGTCGGCGTAGCTTCGGCGGCATCGCCGATGGCGGTGCCGGTGGCGTCAAAGCCCGGAACGACGAGATAGTCCGGCACGCGCTGGACGGTCGCTTCGCACCACGCACGGCCCTCGGTGGCGGCAGTAGCGGGATTTACCGCCTCGCCATAGGCGCGGATCACAAACGTGTCGGAGCGCGGGAAAAGCACCGGGGCGAGCGCGGTCATCACGTCGGCTTGGGTGAGAAACTGGGAGCTGAATTCGATAGGGGCACCGGTTGTTGGATCGTTATTGATGGCTGCATCCGCGAGCGCCTGTTCGAGCAAGCTCGGACCGCCCCCGGACGCCGACGCTAGGAATTCTTCGAGCGAACGAAATGGCCCGTCCGCCGAGTGACGAATTCTGATTAACGAGACAATTGACTGGCTCAACAGGGAGAGCTGAGCGGGGGTCAGTTTGCGCAGCCCTTTGCGGAATAAATCCGTTCGCGCTAGCGATGCCGGAACAGGCGGATTTCTCTGGCTACTGTTATTCGTAGGGGTTTCGGGGTCAGCAAGACTCGCAGCATAATCAGGAAAGGCCTTATAGGTTTCCTGCGCAGACTGAGGAAATCGAAAGAAACTCGCTTCACCTATTTCAGGATCGGTGGGCAGTATTTTAAGCGGACCTCGAGCGGCAGAGCTTGGAACGGCATCCTTGGAATCTCCTGCGGTGCCGGTGCCAAACTCGGCCTCCAAGAACTTAAATTGATCTGCATCACTACTTGAAACGAAGCGAACTGAGCGCAGCACCGCCGCCCATGCCACTGGATTCGTCGAATTCAGGTTGAACGCGCCGCCTTGCAGCAGAAATTTCGACGATTGGGCGTTAGGCGCACCTTGCAAATCAGCCGCGATGCCAGTGGTCGGATCACGTAGCACTTTTAGGAGCGGGTTTGGCAACCGCAGCGAACCGTTCACAGGCACAGGCGTGATTGACCCGGCCAAACCAGAGAAAAAATAACGGTCGAACAATTCCGAAGCATTGATGCCGTTGAGCTGAGTGGACCCAACCCACGAATTCCCAACGGCAAATGGCCGCAGGCCGGCCAGCGGCAGATGCTGAAGCTGGCCGAGCGACAGCACCGGTGCGCGCGGCAGCTCGAAGACTGGAACATCTTCGTTGTAGGAAAAACTCACGACATCGCGATCAAGCAGGCGATCCGGCGCGGAGACGGTGCGGACATTCTCATATTGTTCAGGAAACGGGCCGTTCACATTGCCGGTCGTCCCGACGGTATAAGCATCGCTCGGAAGCGTTGATTCCCGAGGATCTATTCCAGCCGTCGTGAGCCACGCCCCAAGGCCATTGTCGCTTTCGGCAAGGCGAAAAACAAAGGTGGGAGTGAACGTGAAACTGCCCAGGTCACGTGTCGTCGTGCTGAATGAATCGAAGCGCGGCGAAGTGAATGAGCCCAGCGTGACATCGCCGCCCGCCCTCTCGGCAATCAGGGTCACCACAAATTGCGTGGCCGCCCTCGTCTCGATGTGGCATTGGTCACTACCATCGACTGTTTTCCCGGGAATCGTGCGATGCACGCCGTCGCCAAAAACAGAGGAGTCCATCTGCGAGTTAATGACGCACGGATAACCGCCGGGCGGAGGTGTGTTGCCGCTTGTATCTTCCGCAATCGTCCAACTGTAGGAGCGGCCCGGCAGCCAAGAGTGACGATCATCGGTCGGCGGCGTGGCGGAACTGGCACTCCACGGCAGACTGAATTTGACCACGGGACTGCCAAATAAATTCCCAAATGGAATCGGTCCCGAACTGGTGGGATTGGTCACGTCATCGAGGACAAGCGAAGCCGGCAAACCCGTTATCTCCAGACGGAGATTCTCGGGCACTAGCGCACTTGAATAAGGATTCCAAAGCGTAAACGCACCACGCAGCCGGACCTGGACAGGTTGCACCGAAGCCGACGGATTACCACTAGGAGTCGGTAACGTCCGGACGTTAAACGAGAGCAGAAGAAAACTCAGAACCGGTGAAATCATCGGCGGCCCGCTCTGCATGAGATAGCGGCGGCGCATCGGGTCGGATGAATATGAAGGACTAATTTCCAGTGTCCCGCTTGGCGGCGCCACACTGGCATCCGGTGGCTCCATGTAGCTGGTATAGTCCAGCCAACTTTTAACCTCTGCCCCCAGAATGTCGGGCTGCACAGAGAGGTCTTGCCGCAAGCCCCCGCGTTTCGAATCCGCCAGCACTGCGAAATTGTTCGGTGACCACGAGTGGAAATTCGGCCGCACCGCGGCGATACCAAGCTGGGCGTTCGACCCGTTGCGCAGGAGGGCGAGTTGGTTGAAGGCGGTTACCTTGGGGTTGCGATTCGCGTCAGCCACGAGGCTTGCGCCACTGCGGTCGTTGTTGGCGTCCCGGGGCTCGAATACGGGCGCGCCCGCCGAATCCGCCGCGCCGGCCCCGAGTGCGATTTGTTGCCGGATGCGTGAACGCAAATCGGCGGAGTCGTAGGGCGCGAAATTTACGGAGTCACTCGCGTCCGGCACCGCGACCGGCGCTTTCACGCCTTGGTCGCCGACCCACCACGCGTAGCGGCCTACCCGAACTGAGCCGGTCTGGCCAGGCACGCCGACGGCGGTGATATTCTGTTTCAGCACTTTGACGCGGTCGAGGGCGTCGGAAACGGTGCGGATGCCGACCAAAACTTCCTCATCGTTGCTCGCGGGGGTGGTGGGATTGGGAGCGGTGTTAAGCGTAACCGCGGGATCGGCATTGGTCTCGCTGCCACTCACGAGCCACGCGCGCGGCGTGGCACCGGGATTGGCGACATCCCATACGCCGGTGTAATTTTTAGCCCCAGCGACTCCGGTGGACTGGCCGGTGGCGGTGACGCGCATGTCGGGACCGGCGTGAATCTGGAGCTGCCCAAGCGCGACTTGAAGGCCGAGCAACGCGTTTTCGCGGGCTTGCGCCTGCCGTTGCTGATTTCCAGCGATAGCCGTCTCGATGCGCGTGTAGGTCGCAAGGCCGACAAGCAGCAGCACCAGAAACGCCAAGAGCGTGAGCGTCATGAGCAGGGCAAATCCTGCTTCGCGCGGAGCACTACGCGGGTCACGGCCTTGTTTGTTGCTCTTCCAGAGACTTCTCACAGGCCACCTCCGTTGATCACGATGCGGCGGGTGAAGACTTGGGAGTTGGCGAGGGCCAGTTGCCACCAGTAGGCCTGCGTGGTCACGCCCTGCGGAGCAGTGAGGCGCTGCGGAGTGGCCTCGTAGCCGGCGATAATGCGCGCGCCTTCGTCGGTAAGCACCCGCACCATCACGTCGATCACATCGGGAAAAGGATCGTTAGCGCCGGGAAGCGCGCCGGGAGAACGGGCCAGATAGGTCAGCGTGGTGTTGGTCGCAGGGAAAACCTGGCGAAGGCCGGTGGTGGTGGCAGTATCACGCACATAAAGACGCACGCCGAAATCGATCACGTTTTCGCCAATGACGCTATTGATTGTCGGGTATAGGAGTTCGGCCGGATCATTCGTGGCAGCCGTATTGCGCGTGGGGTAGTAAGGTGAAGACGGGAGCGCGGGATCGAGATCGAAACCCGCCTCAAGCGTGCCAACGCTCGCGCTCGTAGCCGAAAGGCGACCAGGACGGACTTCAGAGCGATGCAGGAGATAGCGACGATCGGTGCTGCGCGCTTCACTGCCTGAAGTAGCGCGACGCACGAGTTGGTAGCCGACTGCAACGGGCGCGGAAGCGGTGGCCACGGTCGCGTTGGTGCCACGCTTCGTGGTAAAAAAACGCAGCCACGTGCCGGCTATGCCGAAGCGCGCTTGGTCAAACGCTCCGACGGCGATGCCTTGGAGTGAGCCGGCGCTGTTGGCCGGCTTGAGGGCGTTGGCGGTCGTGCCCGTAGTGTTCCAGAGACCGGTATTGTTGGTGTTGGCTGGAATGGTGGCGGCGAGCCACGCGGCACCGTCGTCGCGGTAAAGCGCGGCCTGCAGGTCGAGCGCGAGTTGATCGAGGATGAAACGGCCCTGGGACTCGGCCGAGGCCCGGCCGGACGTGCGGCCCCAAAAGCCGGAGACGTTGGAGACGATCACGATCATGAAGCCGGAGAGCACGGCGGTGATGGCGACGGCAACGAGCACCTCGATCAGCGTGAAGGCGCGAGAGAACGGACGAGCACAGCGGTGCGGTGCAGAAAGTGGATTCATCGCGCGACGGTGCCGGAAAAAAACAACACCGATTTTTTGCCGTGATCGAAGCGCACGGGGCCGGACGGGTTGGCCCCGAACTGAAGCGTGCCGGTCGCGGTGCCGTCGCCAATATAAGCGGGCCAGCGAAACCGGGCGGTGTAAGCGAGAAACGCCGCGGTGTCATCCGGCGAGACCGTCACCGTAGCACCCGCGGCATTGGTGCTCGTGCTGGGCGGAGGCGAGAGCGTCTCGTTGCGGATCAGGGCGATCTCGAAGAATTTTTCGCGGTCGGAGTTTCGGCGCGTCGTCGGATCGATCCAAATGGGATCCGCATAGGTGCCGATCTTGGTGCCGTCGCTACTGGCGAAGAGGAGCTGCGTATCGGTGGAGAGCTGGTAATCGGAGCGGGCGTCGGCCTGCGTGAGCGGGTGGCCAGACGAGGTGCCGGTCTTCAGCAGTTGTTTGGCAATGTAGTCTAGAGGCAGGCTACGCAGCTTCAGTCGCAGTGCGTCGGCCACGCGTGCGGCGCGGTCAGCGTCAGCGGTATCCGCAACCGAGCGCGCCACCGGGGCGAAGAGGCCGATAATCGCAACCATGCCGATGGCAAAAATCCCGATGGCAACGATCACCTCGATCAGGCTGAAGGCGGCGCGCGCGCGTTCAGCAGGTGGGCGGGCGCGTCCCTGCGCCCGCATCGGCTTGGGCGTTCGGCGCGCGTTCCATGCGGGCACAGGGACGTGCCCGCCCACCCGAGCCGAAAGTGCATGACAACCTCTGGAGAGAGTGCGGCGCATCATCAGAAACTCGTGGCGTCGTTGATAAACGTGACCGAGCCGGAAGGCCGAATCACGAGGCCGCGGACTGCGCCGCTGTTGTTGAACTGTGGGAGATTGGCAGCGGAAAGCGAGGCGGTGCCGACGAGTAGACGGGCGTAGCTGGGCTGCGTAGGTGAAACCGATGGCACCTGTGAGCAGGTGCCATCGGGTAAGAACTCAATATAGAAGGCGGTGGCGGGCGTGGCGAAAGGAGTTCCTGTCGGTTGCCCGTGAGGGAGGGCGGCGGCGAGAGTAGAGGTTAGAGGTGGGTTCGATGGCCAGATAACACCGGCGGCCAGCAAACCGTTGGTCGCCGTCGGCACAACGTATATGCCGCGCGGAAGCGAGACGACGCCGCTCGCTGGCAACCAATTGGTTCTCGGACTGCCGGGTGATTCGGCGCGCACGACTTGCATGAGACGGAGAAATTTCTCTGGGTCGCCGGCGGGAGGACGCGTGCCGTAAATCAGGAGCCGTGCCTCGGTCTGGTGGACGGCAGCTTGGGCACGGGCCGCGCTGACCATCGTCGAGAGAAGCGTCTGGCCCGTGGCCAGCGAATTGCCGCCGGTGTCCTTGAGCGCGAGCCCGAAACCGATCGCCGTAAAGCCGATGATCGCGACGACAACTATCAACTCGATGAGGGTGAATGCGCGGGCGGACCTCATCGCCAGCTCATGATAAGATCGTTCTCCGTCGTTGCGCCGGGCGGGGCGCAATAAAAAATCACGCCGGCGTGCGTGCCGCCGGTGGTGCCCGTGGTCACGACGGTCGTGGGGCGGATGATGGTCGTGCCTCCGGCAACCGTCACTGGTGGGAAACCGCCGGTGGAATCGCGGCCGTTGATCACGCCGTCCAAATTGGAGTCGGTGACCACGGCGATGGAGGTGTTGTAGAAAGCATCGCGAATGAAGTTGAGCTGGGCGTTGGTGTTGCGTCCGGCAGCGACGTCCGCCGCCGTGACGAAATCGGCATCGGTGAACGAGATGAACCGGACACGCCGGGTGTTCTGTCCGATGGCCGGCGTGGGCGTGCCTGTGGCGACTCCCGTGAGCGCCGTGCCATCACGCCGCACCCCAGAGAGCAGATCGTGGAAGAGGTGATTGCCCGCGGCCTGAGTGGTGGCACCTTGGTTGACGAGCTTCTGCGCGGAATTGGGGAAGAGCTGAGGATAAGCGCCATACTCCTGACGAAATTGCTCGAAGCCCGCCGCCCACTGACTGAATTGCGCCCGAGTGCGCGCCTTGTTGGCCCCTTGGCGAGCACCGGCGACGGTCGGCACGAGGATCGAAGCCAGGATACCGATGACCGCTATGACGGTGAGCAGCTCAATGAGCGTAAAGGCGGCGCGCGAGATACGTGCCGACGGGAACTGCGAGCCGGGAGCTGGGGAAGTTGGCATGGGGCGGATCACGGTGTGGCGTAGATGTTGTCGGCATTGGTCCCGGTTGTCTGGGCGGTCCCGGTGTAAAGGCCCGTGGCGGTAGCTGGTGCGGTATGCTGACCGTCGGGACCAACCGAGTAGAGCACGTAGGCAGGCGCACGCCAGAGATTAGCAGCCGTCTGACCCGGAGCCGGTGCAGCGCGATAAAAATATTGGTAGCGGTTGCCCCATGGATCGAGGAGCGAATTGGCTACCGCCTGTTTAACAGGCGGCGTGCCCTGAGGCTGGCCGAAGGTGATAGCGGTGTTGGCCGTGAGATCAGCCTCGAGCTTGAATTTCGACACTTCGAGGAAAAGAGGGCCGTTGATGCGGGTGGAAAAATTAGTCGGCCCGTAAACGCCGATGAGGGCGTTGAGCAGAAGTGCCTGCGCTTGGCTCATCGTGATAAGACCGCTGACCGCAGGCGTGGCTTGGGCGGCATTGCCCGTTTGCGGGTAGTCCCCAAAGTGGCTTTTGTAGCGTTCGAGGGCTGTCGCGATTGCGGCCAGTTCGCTGCGGGCGCGCGCTGCGGACGCACGCTGTTTCGCCCCTCGCACCACGCCCAAGGTGATGGCACCCAATATGGCTATGACGATCATCACCGTGAGCAGCTCGATGAGCGTGAACGCAGAGGTGCGGCTGCGACTAGGGCGCGCGGGCGACATGAGGGTGAGGACGCGAGAGATGCGCGAACGTTACAGACGCAGCAACGGGAAAGTAAGCGGACTCAGGCTGGCCGCCACGTGGCACGGACAGCCTGCCCGTGCTGGTTCGAAAAGCGCGGCCAGGCTGACCGCGCTACGCCCGCCCTGCCCGCTCACTCCTCGGTCTGCAGCGCCGCGACGACGCTGAAATCCTCCAGGGTCGTCGTGTCGCCCTTCACTTCGCCGCCGGCGGCGATTTCCTTCAGGATGCGGCGCATGATTTTTCCGGAGCGCGTCTTGGGCAGGCTGGCCGCAAAGCGAATCGAATCCGGTTTCGCGAGCGAACCAATCTCCTTGCCGACGTGGGCGCGGAGTTGCTCTTTCAGGGCTTCATCGGCGGTCACACCGGACTTGACCGTGACAAACACCACGAGCGCCTGGCCTTTGAGTTCGTCCGGCCGACCCACGGCCGCGGCTTCGGCGACGGCGGGATGCGAGACGAGGGCGCTCTCGATTTCGGCGGTGCCGATCCGATGACCGGAGACATTGAGCACATCATCGATGCGGCCAACGATCCAGAAGTAGCCGTCCTTGTCCTGCCGCGCGCCGTCGCCGGTGAAGTAGATTTCCGGGCGGCCGGGGAACTCGGAGAAGTATTGTTTCTTGTAGCGCTCATCGTCGCCCCAGAGCGTGCGGAGCATCGAGGGCCACGGCTGCGTGATGATGAGTTTGCCGCCGCTGTTGCGGGGAACCTCGACGCACTTGTCATCGACGACCTTGGCCACAACGCCGAAGAACGGCCGCGTGGCCGAGCCGGGCGTGGTCGCAGTGACGCCGGGCATCGGCGCGATCATGATGCAGCCGGTTTCGGTCTGCCACCACGTGTCCACGATGGGGCATTTCTTTTTTCCGATCATGGTGTGATACCACATCCACGCCTCGGGATTGATGGGTTCGCCGACGGAGCCGAGGAGGCGCAGCGAGTCGAGCCGGTGGCGATTCACGTAGTTGTCGCCCCAGCGCATAAACGCCCGGATCGCGGTCGGTGCGGTGTAGAGGATCGTCAGGCTGTGCCGGTCGATCATCTGCCAGAAACGGTCGGGCTCGGGTTGATTCGGCGCGCCTTCATACATGAAGACCGTCGAGCCGTTGGAAAGCAGGCCATACACGACGTAGCTGTGTCCCGTGATCCAGCCGATGTCGGCGGAGCAGAAGTAGCGGTCGGTCTCCTTGAGATCGAAAATGTAGTGGGAGCTGAGCTTCGCGCCGAGCAGGTAGCCGGCGCTGGTGTGGAGCACGCCCTTGGGTTTTCCCGTGGAGCCAGAGGTGTAGAGAATGAAGAGCGGATGCTCCGAATCGAACGCCTTCGCCTTGTGCGTATTCGGCGCTCCGTCCCAGGCATCTTTCCACCACACGTCGCGGCCTTCCTTCATGTTGACGGGGTTGGCGCAGCGTTTGACGACGAGGACGGTTTGCACCGTCGGCGTGTTTTCAACCGCGCGGTCGACGTTGGCCTTGAGCTCGATGACTTTGCCCCGGCGCCAGCCACCATCCGCGGTGATCACGAGCTTGGCCTTGCAGTCGTTAATGCGATCCTTGATCGCCTCGGCGGAGAAACCGCCGAAAATGACCGTGTGAATCGCGCCGACGCGCGCGCAAGCGAGCATCGCCATCACGGCCTCGGGAATCATCGGCAGATAGATCGCCACGCGATCGCCGGCACCGACGCCCATGTTCTCAAAGATGTGCGCCAGCCGGCACACGTGAGCGTGCAACTGCTTGTAAGTGATAGTGCGGACATCGCCCGGCTCGCCCTCGAAAATGAGCGCAGCCTTGTTCTCCCGCGGCGTGCCGAGGTGGCGATCGAGGCAGTTTTCGGCGACGTTGAGCTTGCCGCCGATGAACCACTGGGCGTGCGGCGCCTCCCACTTCAGGACGCGCTTGAAGGGCTTCCGCCACACCAATTGCTCTTTGGCCTGTCGGCCCCAAAATTTTTCTGGGGAGTTGACAGACTCAGCGTAGAGCCTTTTGTAAGCGGCATCACTCCCAAGATTAGCTTGGGCTTTGAACTCGGCCGAAGGCCTGAATTTCCGGTTCTCCCGGGACACTGAGGTAATCGTCTGGTCTGGCACGTGCGTGTCGGATTAAAGGGTTTAAGGACGCAAATCGCGGTTCTTATCCTGTCCAGAGTTTCAAGCGTCAAGCGTCGGGACGTGCCCTGTTCAAACTCACTGTATGGAAAAGAAACCTGCGTCCGCCTCGGCGGACACACCCGTCGTCGTCGTCGCTCCTGCTCCGACTACGCCCAACTCCACCCCAACGGACGCTCAAGCGCCGGCCCCGGTCGACGCGCCCGCCCCCGCGCCCGTGGAAAACACCATTCGCGTCGAAGGTCTCCTCGACATCGACCTCCAGCGCGGCGGCAACGGCCAGCTGCTCGACGTCGGCCGCGGCTGTAAACGCCGCCCCACCGACCCGTTCGTGCCCAAGGAACTCATTCGTCGCTTCAAGCTGCGCGCCGGCTCGATGATTGGCGGCACGGCCTACCCGCCCGACGGCCGCTTCCCCAACCCCAAGATGCGCTTCATCGAGACCGTCGATGGCGTGCCTCTGGAGGACCGGCGGGCGCGTTTTGAATTCACCGCGCTCACGACCATTTCGCCGAACCAGCATCTCAAAATGGAGATGAAGGACGGCCGCCTGACGACCCGCGCCGTCGATCTTTTTTGCCCGATCGGCAAGGGCACGCGCGGCCTGATCGTCGCGCCGCCGCGCACCGGCAAGACCACCCTGCTCCGCGACATGGCGCTCGGGGTGCTGCAAAACAACCCCGAGTGCATGGTGATGATTCTCCTCGTGGACGAACGCCCGGAGGAAGTCACGGACTTCAAGCGCAGCGTCCCCACCGCCGAAATCTGGGCTTCCTCCAACGACGAGCAGATCGAGAACCACATTCGCATCGCCGACCTTTGCATCGAGCGCGCCAAGCGCCTCGTCGAGGCCGGCCGCGATGTCGTGCTGTTCGTCGATTCCATCACCCGTCTTTCCCGGGCGCACAACACCGCGAAGAATTCCGGCCGCACCGGGTCCGGTGGTCTCGATGTGCGTGCGCTGGAAAAACCGCGCCAGCTCTTCGCCTCGGCCCGCAAGACCGAGGAAGGTGGCTCCCTCACCATCATCGCCAGCGTGCTCGTCGAAACCGGCAGTCGCATGGACGACGTCATCTTCCAGGAGTTCAAGGGCACCGGTAACATGGAGCTCGTCCTCGACCGCAAGTGCGCCGAGATGCGGCTCTGGCCCGCCATCAACGTCGCCGCCAGTGGCACCCGCAAAGAGGAGCTGCTGATCGACGCGAAAACGCTCGAAGGGATCCACTTTTTCCGCCGCGCCCTCGTGCAGCAGAAAATCGAGGAAGCCACCGATACCATGATTGCCCGCCTTTCGAAGACGAAGACCAACGCGGAGTTCCTCAAACTGATCGCGCGCTAAATCGTCGCGCACTTCCCCCTTGCTCCCGTCCTAAATCTCCTGAGATTCATTCGTTTCCTTCTCGACCGCCGCACGTCTTTTCCAGTCACCAGCCCACTACCGCATGCATAGTTTTTCCGAGCAGTGTCTCGACATGGCCCGTTCGATGTTGGCCCACAACCTCGAATCGATTCAGCCGGACGGCACCATCCTTCCCGCCAACGGCGAGCAATCGCGCCCCGATGAGCCCGGCCACGTCGCCTTTGCCCTCGGAGAATTCTACCGCGCGACCGGTGAGACCACGCTCAAGGGTCACGACCTCGTCGACCTCGCCGCGCGCTGCATCACGGCGCAAATGTTTACCGAGCCCGCCGCGGAAAACGGCCTCGCCTACGCCGCGCTCGGCCTCCTCGCCTTCGGCCCGTCGAAGGAACGCAATCCCGTCTGGGAACGCCTCGTCGAGGAGACGCAGCAACGCATCGACAAGTCGCTGCTCCACCGCAGCGACTACGACAACCACTGGCAGGCCTTTAACATCGCGAAGGCCGTTGCGCGTTTCTCGCTCGGACTCTCCAAGAAGGATGAGACCTCACGCCTGATCGAACGCATGTGCGACCGTATCACGCAGACGAGCTCGGCCGGATTCTTCGACGACTCGACCTCCGGCTTCGGTGGTAATTTCAATCTCTACGGGGTGATGAGCTTCGTCTTCGTCCGCTCCGCGCTCCAGCTCCACGCCAACAGCGGCGTGCGTGACCGCAAGCTGCCCACGCTCCGCACCTACGCCGAGAAATACATCAAGATGATGCCCGATCTCGTCCGCCACGACGGACTGGGCTGGGCCTTTGGCCGCGCCGCCGGTGCCTACGGTCAGATGCACTGCATCAGTCTCGTGCTGCAAGGCCTGCGCGACGGTTGGGTCGCCGACGACCAGAAGGTCAAATACTACGACATTCTCCGCCGGCTCTTCATGTTCTTCTACGAGACTTATCTCGATCAGGAACACGGTTTCCTCGATCTCCGTGACGACGAGCGCACGGCCTACAGCCATCATACCACGCGGATGGCGAATTTCGACGCCGCGCGCTATCTCTGCCAGTGGTCGCGTCTCGCCAAAACCGTCCAGATGCCGGCTGGCGCCCCGCGCGTCGAACCCGTCAAGACCTCCGGCCGCTTCGTTATCTTCGACAAATCCAACCGCAAGGAGCAGGGCCTCTTCCTCTATCGTGACGCCGCGTCCGGCCTGCACCTGCAAGTGCCGCTGGTCAGCTCCGGTTCCACGCTCACGAGCGATTCCCTCGCCTTCCCGCACTGCCCCGGAATCTTCGATTGGCCGAATAACGTTTACGCGCCAATCATGCTTCCCGAGCTGACGTTCGGCGAGCACGTCACCCTCCCGGCTTTCTACGGCAAAAACTGCGTCACGGGTCTCGGCCTGCGCAACAGTTTCTATTTCCGTTACGAGCAGCCCGACCTGATCAACCTCAAGGAAGAGTTCGTGAAGGGCCTTGGCAGCGTGAAGGTGCAGTGGACTTTTTCCGGCAACAAGATCGGCTGCGAATTCGCCTACACGGTGAAGCAGCAGGTCACGCTCGACAAATTCCGCTACTGTCTCGCCATCGCCGCGCCGCACTCGAAATACCATGTCACCGGCGCCCTCGCGCTCGGTCCGCAGGGCCATCGTTGCAGCGTCGCCAAGGATGATTTCCAAGCCGCCTGGCTCGAAACCGAAGTTGTCAGCGCCGATCCCACGTATCGGACGAACTACGGCAAGGTCCACTACCTCCAATACCTCGTGCGCGATCACCCGTTGATCATGCGTCCGGGCCACATTTATCGCTTCGCGGTAAACTTTGAGCCTGACGTGACGCACATGGATAGCTGACGGGGAAGTAGCGAGCAGCGGGTAGTGAGCAGCGAGCATCACGCTGTCGCGCGTCTGAGTTTTTCTACTCGCTACCCGCTACTCGCTACTCGCTACTTTTCCGCGTGCTCTCCCGCCGCATCATCCCTTGCCTCGACGTCAACGCCGGCCGCGTGGTCAAGGGCGTGAAGTTCCAGCAGCTCCGCGACGCCGGCGACCCCGTGCAGTGCGCCAAGGCCTACGATGCCCAGGGTGCCGACGAACTCGTCTTCCTCGACATCACCGCGTCCAGCGACAACCGGGGGATTATGCACGACGTCGTCGCCGCGACCGCCGAGCAGTGCTTCATGCCGCTCACCGTCGGCGGTGGCCTGCGCAATGTGGCCGACATCGAGGCAATGCTCCGCAGCGGGGCCGACAAAGTTTCGCTCAACACCGCCGCCATCAAGGAGCCCGAACTCGTCCGGCAGGCCGCTGATCGTTTCGGCGCGCAATGTATCGTCGTCGCGATCGACGCGAAACGCGAACCCGACGGAAAATCGTGGCGCGTTTACACCCATGGCGGGCGCAACCGCACCGAGCTCGACGCCGTCGCGTGGGCGGCGCGCGCGGTCGCGCTCGGCGCCGGCGAGATTCTCCTCACCAGTATGGATGCCGACGGCACGCAGGCAGGCTACGATTGCCCGCTCACGCGCGCTGTCAGTGACGCCGTGAGCGTGCCCGTGATCGCCAGCGGCGGCGCCGGCACCCTCGATCATTTCGGCGAAGTGCTTGAGGCCGGTCGCGCGAGCGCCGTGCTCGCCGCGAGCTTATTTCACTTCGGCACCCTCACAATTTCGCAGGTTAAGAACCACCTTGCCGCGCGCGGCATCCCGGTGCGCCGTTAGTCGTCGATTAAACCACGGCGGCGCCGAATCCCGTCCCGCTCCCGCGCGACCGCCATGCTACCTTCCGCCGCCGCCGCCCCGCCGCCGATGCCGCGCTGGCTCGGCCGGGCGATCCTCCTGGCCCTCAGCGGCGCGCTGCTCGCCTACAGCCTTTGGATGGGCCGTCGTTTGCGCGAAGATTCCGCGGTGATTTTTCTCGGCCAGGCTGCCGGAGCCGAGTGGATCGTCGCACCCGACCCGGTCTCGCTCGAAACCCACGGCGCCGGCGTGGTGAGCCGCATCTTTCGGATCACATTCGCCACGGCCAACCCGATGCCCGATGCGGTCATGACGGTGCGCGCCTTAAAACACGTGCAGGCCGCCCTCGACCAAACGGTCTTCTTCGCGCCGCCGGAGAACCTTGAGAAATGGAAAATCCCGCAGACGGCGAAGCTGCCCACCGTGCAGCCGGGAGCACACGAGCTGCGGGTCGTGGTGCACAACCCCCACGGTCCGGTCGCCCTTTGGGCCCGGCTGGAACCCGCGGCCCTCTCGACGGGCGCAACTTGGGAAGTGTCGTCCGACGGTCTGGCCTGGAGCCCGGCGCGCCTTGCCGCTAACCGCCCGACTCCTCAGATCGCCCACGAATTTATCCCGCCCTGGCCTGCACTCGTGCGTGCGGCTCCGCTGTTACTCGGCATCGCCCTCGCCGTCGGCGCGGCGATTTTTTTCGCCCCGCGCCTCGGTCGTATCTGGCCGACGGCCCGGCCTGTTTCGCGCTGGCGCGGGCTCGTGCTGGGCGCGTGGAGCGCGCTCGCACTCCACAATCTCTTCCAGGTGCCCGCACCCGCCGGCTTCGATGTGTCTGGCCACTTGGAATACACGATGCACGTGCTGCGCCATTGGTCGGTGCCCTATGCGACCGACGGCTGGCAGATGTTTCAATCGCCCCTCTACTATTTTCTCAACGCGTCGCTCTTTTCGGGCCTGAAACTTTTCTTTGCTCAGGA
>JANNEY010000431.1:0-3173 GCA_031379235.1 Opitutaceae bacterium
TCTGTCGTCACGAGATAGCTTTTGGCCTGAAACTCGATCTTCTGCGCGTGCCCGTTTACGACGACGCTGGCCGGCGCGTCACCACGCGTCGCATGCTCTCCGATCTGGACGAAGGTCAGCTGCGCCAGATTGCCGACACGACTGGGGGGAAATTTTTCCGCGTGGCCGACACCGACACGATTGAGACGGCCTTCAAGGCGATCGACCGCGCGCAGAAGATCGAGTTTCAGGCCAAAAGCTATCTCGTGACGACAGAGCTGTTCTGGTGGCTAGCCGCGCCCGGCTTGCTGGCCTTGGTCGTCGGCGCACTTTTGGCGCGGCCAATGTTCACCGCCCCACGCGCGGGCGCACCTTCCGCCGCTAACCTCCAGCCGCTCGCTTCCCAATGACTTTCGCGTGGCCGCACCTCCTCTGGCTCCTCCTCGCCCCCGTCGCGCTGCTCGGATGGGAGCTGACCCACCGTCGCCGCACGGCGGCGATCGCGCATCCGAAAATTCTCCGCGCCGAGGCCGCGGCGCGCTCGCTGACGCTTTCGGCCTTCAACGCGTCGCCCTCAACCTCCGCCACACCGCGCTACTGGCTTTTCCTGGGCCTCGCGTTTGCCGTCTTCGCCATCGCCCGCCCGCAATGGGGCCGGCTGGAGGAGCCCGTCTTCGATCAGTCGCGCGAGATCCTCCTCGCGATCGATCTTTCGCGTTCGATGCTTACGCCGGACGTGAAACCCTCGCGCCTGGATCGCGCGAAGCTCCTCATCCAGTCGCTGCTCGAAAAACTCGCCGGCGAGCGCGTCGGCCTCGTCGTGTTTTCCGGCACCTCGTTTTTGCAGAGTCCGCTCAGCGCCGACTACGAAATCCTGCGGGAATTTCTGCCCGCGCTCGGCCCGGACTTTCTGCCCGAAGGCGGCTCCAACTACGGCGCGCTCATCGAAGCGTCGCTCCAAGCCTTCAGCGCCGGTGGCTCCGCCGATCGTTTTCTGGTGATCTTGAGCGACGGCGAGGCCACCGACGAGGAATGGAAGGGCAAGGCCGAGGAGCTCAAGAAAAAGGGCATCCGCGTGCTGGGCCTCGGCATCGGCACGGCGGCCGGAGCGATGATCCCTGACGGCACCGGCCAGTTCGTAAAGGACGACCGCGGGGCCGTCGTGCTCTCCAAACTCGAGAGCGCGACCCTGCAGGAATTGGCGCGCACCACGGGTGGAGTCTATCGCGACGCGAGTGCCTGGGTCGACCTCGCGGCCCTCGTGAAGGAGACGATTGAAGCGGGCCGCAAGGGCCAGTTCGTCGAGAAAAATACCATCCGCCTCGTCGAACGTTTTCAGTGGCCGCTGGCGTTCGGACTGTGGTTCCTCTGCGTGAGTTTCTTCTACGAATTTCCCGTGCGCGCCCGGCCGCGGACCATCGCGCTGCGCACGCGGGAGTTGGGAGAAGGGAGGCCGGAGGCGGGAAAACTCGCTGGCACCATCGCCCTTGTCTTCCTCCTCTCTCCAGCCTCCCTCCTCCCACCTTCCGCGCGCGCCGCGGAAGCGCCGCCTCCTTCTGCCGCGCTCGCCAAAATCGTCGGCCGGCTGTCGGCCGCCGAAACGCGCAACGCGCGCGACTGGGCCGAGCTCGGGCGTGAGACAGTCACGTGGGGCTCGCGCCTCCAGTCCGAGCAGCAGCCCGTGCCCGAAGGGGCGGTGCGCGACGCGCTCAGCGCCGTCGCGCTTGGCACGAAACTGGACGCGAAAGCCACCGACTGGTCGAAGCTGCGCGAGGAACTCGAAGCGCTCCTGAAAAAGAACGACGACGACAAGCAGCAGCAGGATCAAAAAGACCAGCAGGACCAGCAGGACAAAAATGATCAGCAGCAGCAAAAACAGGATCCGCAGAAAAAGGATCAGAAATCCAAGCAGCAGAAACAGGATTCGTCCGGCCAGCCGCAGGATCAGAAGGACAAGAACGATCCGGCCGAGAACGAAGAACAAAAGCAGGACGCCAAACCGCCCGAACCCAAGCCGCCGGGCGAGTCCGCCTTTGGCGATATGAACAAGAAGGAAACGCCACCGCCTCCGCCGCCGGAAAGCACGCAGAAAGTCGGTGGCAACCATGAAAAGCCCGACCAGCCGCCCGAACCCGTCGATCCTTCGCTCGCGCTGCCGCTGCAAAAACTTGATCAGCTCCGCAATCAGGATTCGCCCGCCCAGCTCTTTCAATTGATGGAGGGTGAAAAGAAGCCCGTGAAAAAGACCGGCAAGAATTGGTAACGCCATGCGCCTCGCTCGACTCCTTCCGTTGGTTTTTCTCTCGCTCGTCGCCAGCCTGACCGCGCGCGCCCAGGCCGTGCGCTGGGAACCCGCGGAGAGCGGCCTGGCGAGTGCCGTCGTGCTTGTTTTCGAAAACTGCGAACCCGACGGCCAGCCCGAGCTACCGGCGATCGCCGGCGTCACGTTCACGCCGGTCGGTCGGACTGAGAGCATGAACATGGTCAATTTCCAGACGACGCGATCAGTGATGCTCAGCTACCTCGTGCGCGGGCGGCAGGGCGCGCCGGTGCAAATCCCCGCGTTCACCGCCAAGACCAGTCGCGGGCCACAGCGCGTCGCCGCCTTCAATGCTGCGGCCCCCGCGGCCCCGCTGGAATCAGTCGCAAGTTCACGCCTTATTCCGGAACGCACGAGCGTCTGGGCGGGCGAAGTGTTCGGCCTCAACTACGAACTTTCCGCCCTGCGCCGCACGAACCCGCAGATTTCGCCGACCTTCGACTGGAACGCCGCGCCCCTCGTGGCGGAGGATTGGTCGAAGCCTGAGGTGACCGAGGCCGGTGCCACCAACGACCGCCGCGTCAACGTCCTCTTCCGCACGCGCGCCGCCGCAAAGACCCCGACCACGCTCAAGGTCGAGGCCGCCGGCCATCTCCTGAGCATCCAGACCGGCACGACCTCCTTTGGCGGCCTCTTTTCGCAGCCGCGCATGGAGCAGGTGTCCGTCACCTCGGATCAGCCGGTGCTCGAGGTGCGGCCGCTGCCGGCGGCGCCGCCCGGTTTCACCGGTGCGGTCGGCCAGTTCAAGCTCGTCTCCAAGGTCGTCCCCGAAAAAGCCGGCGTCGGCGAACCCGTCACGTGGACCCTCGAACTCAGCGGCACCGGCAACTGGCCCGAGATCGCCGGCCTGCCGACCCGCGAGGTCTCCAACGAT
>JANNEY010000437.1:0-7209 GCA_031379235.1 Opitutaceae bacterium
GAACCGCTGACCCAGGCGATGCAGCAATGCCGCCGCGATAATCGAGAACACATTCCCCAGCACGACGGCGGGCACGAAGATCGACATGATTTGTTTGATGTCCTGGCCGGTGATGCCGTGGACGATTTTGGACATCGGCACTGCTCCGGCGCCGATGCCACCGCCGAGAATGGGGAGCCCAATGTTCAGCACTAATTTCTCCCAGCCCTGACCTGACAGCGCGCCCACCAGCGCCAAGAGAGCACAACTGACAATCACGCCGCCGATCACCGGTGCCGCATAGCGCAGGCCGGCCTTGAGGAGCAGCTTGGAATGAATGCCGAAGATCGCGCCGGTGATCAGGCTGCAGATGAAGAAATCGAGGAAGTTGCTGCCCGACTCCTTCATAAATCCGCCGATGGAGGCCAACACCGGTGGCGTCAGAACGCCAAAATGCACCAAGCCCGCACCGAAAAAAATGAGGAGTAACGGAGCGCCGCCGAGGTAGTCTTTCAGGATGGGAATCCGGTCGCCCAACGGCTCGAGGCAGAATGCCAGCGGCAAGAGGAGGCAGGCGGCGCCAATGATGCCGGTCGGCATCACGCCGAGATACATGGCCAACAAACCGAGGCCCAAAAACAGAAACACAGGTCCCCGGAGAAACCGTTTTTCAGGAGTGAGGTCGGGCACCGTGGTTGATGGCGTCGCGTGGTTCATTGATTTCGTCGCGGGATCAGTGGGCCAAGACGGCCAACCCGGCCTGCGCGACCTGCCCGTCCTGAGCGCTCGTGCCGCCGGAAATGCCGATGCTGCCGGCGACCGCTCCGTTGATGAGGATCGGTAATCCGCCATCGATTGGCACGGCCCCGCTCATGACCAGCATGCGCAGCCCCTCGCCGCCGGCGGCCACCATGTCGTGAAACGCCTTGGTGGGCCGACGGAACGCCACGGCGGACCGTGCTTTGTCCTGAGCGACCTGCACGCTGCCGAACTGCGCTTGGTCCATGCGCTCGAGCAGCACGAGATGACCGCCCGCGTCCATGATCGCCACGACCATCAGCCAGCCGTTTTGCTGCGCGTTTTGTTGGGCGGCGGCAGATATTTTTCGTGCCTGCTCCAGCGTGATGGACGATCCGTAGGACGGAAGTTGGGATTTGTTAGTAGACATAATTTTTGTTTCTGCGGTTCGGGTTTATTTGGTGTTACGCACCTTCACCTCGCGGCGGCGGGCGTGCAGAATGAATTCGGTGTAACCGTTGGGCTGCGCGCCGCCTTTGAAGATGAGGTCGCACGCGGCTTGGAAGGCGGTGCTTTGGTCAAAGTGCGGGGCCATGGAACGGTAGTTCGCGTCGCCGGCGTTCTGGCGATCTACGATGGCGGCCATGCGCTGCAGCGTCTCGGTGACTTGCGCCATTGTGCAGATGCCGTGGCGCAGCCAGTTGGCGATGTGCTGACTGGAGATGCGCAGTGTGGCGCGGTCTTCCATGAGGCCGACGTCGCTGATGTCGGGAACTTTCGAGCAGCCCACGCCCTGATCAATCCACCGCACGACATAGCCGAGGATGCTCTGGGAATTGTTGTCGAGCTCCTGCTGGACTTCCGCCGCAGTGGGTTTCGTGGCGCCGAGCAGTGGCAGCGTGAGAATGGCGCCGAGACTGGCGCGCGGACGTTTGGCCAGCTCGGCCTGGCGCTGCGCCACGTTGATTTCATGATAGTGCAACGCGTGCAACGTGGCGGCGGTGGGCGACGGCACCCACGCGGTGTTCGCGCCGGCTTTCGGGTGAGCACTCTTGGTTGCCACCATCTGCGCCATGAGTTCGGGCATCGCATACATGCCCTTGCCGATCTGGGCGCGACCGCGCAGACCGCAGGCGAAACCGTTGTCCACGTTCCAGTCTTCGTAGGCGAGAATCCAGGGCTGCGACTTCATCGTGTTCTTCCGCACCACCGCGCCTGCCGCCATGCTGGTGTGGATTTCGTCACCCGTGCGATCGAGGAAACCGGTGTTGATGAAGGCCACGCGCTCTTTCGCGGCGCGGATGCATTCCTTGAGGTTGATCGTGGTGCGGCGCTCTTCGTCCATGATGCCGACCTTGATGGTGAAGCGCGGCAAGCCGAGGGCGTCCTCGACCCGGCTGAAGAGTTCGCAGGTCAACGCTACTTCGTCCGGACCGTGCATTTTGGGCTTCACGATGTAGATGCTGCCCGCGCGGGAATTCCGCAGGCGGGACAAGCCCTTCACGTCATGGAGCGAAATCAATGCGGTGAAGAGTGCGTCGAGAAAGCCCTCGGGGATTTCCTGACCGTCGCGATCCAGCACAGCATCGGTGAACATGTGATGGCCGACGTTGCGCGCGAACAGCACGCTGCGCCCGGGCACGGTGAGTTGGCCGCCACCGGGCCGCGTATAAGTGCGGTCCGGGTTGAGGGTGCGGGTGTGCGGCCGACCGCCTTTCACGAACGTCTCCGACAGATCGCCTTTCAGCAGGCCGAGCCAGTTGGCGTAGGCTTGGACTTTATCCGCCGCGTCGACGACGGACACGGAGTCCTCGAAGTCCTGAATCGTCGTGAGGGCGGATTCCAACACCACATCCTTGATGCCTGCCGCGTCGGTCTGGCCGATGGTGTGGGCGCGGTCGAATTGGATTTCGAAGTGCAGCCCGTGGTTGACGAGCAGCACGGATTTCGGGGCGGACGGTTCGCCGGTGTAGCCCGCGAATTTCGCGGCGGCGGCGAGTGTGGTGGTGGCGCCGTTCGCGAGTTGGATGGAAAGCGTGCCGTTGTTCACCGCATAGCTCGTGGCGTCCCGGTGGCTGCCGCCGCCAAGCGGCGCGGCTTGATCCAGAAACTTTCGGGCAAACGCGATGGCCTTCGCGCCGCGCTTGGGATTGTAGCCGCCGGACTTTTCGCAGCCGTCGGTTTCGGGAATCACGTCCGTGCCGTAGAGTGCGTCGTAGAGACTGCCCCAACGGGCATTGGCGGCGTTGAGCGCGTAGCGGGCGTTGGTGACGGGCACGACGAGCTGCGGTCCGGCAATCAGCGCGACCTCGGCGTCCACGTTGGCCGTGGTCGCGGAAAAGTCCGGGCCTTCCGGGAGGAGATAGCCGATTGAGCGGAGAAATTGCTCGTAGGCCGCTGCGTCGTGCGCCGTGCCAGCATGCTGTCGGTGCCAGCCGTCAATTTTCGCCTGCAAGTCGTCGCGTTTGGCGAGCAGGGTGCGGACGCGCGGAGCGAGGTCGGTGACGATTTTTTCCAGTGCGGCCCAGACCGATTCCGGCGCGAGGCCCGTTCCAGGACAGATGCGCTGGGTCAGGAGATCGTTGAGGACAGTGGCGACTTGGAGGCCGCCTTGGGTGGTTCGATGGGTCATGGATTGAAATTAGGTCGCGACAAATACGTGGGGCATCACGGCCCCCACGGCAGGACGTTGAAATGGTCGTCCCATGCCATGTCCGCAGTTCGATTCGCTCGGCTCAAAAATCGAAGCTGTTCGTGAGCAAGAACACCCTCGGCTCGGGATACTGGAAGACCACGGGGACAGCGGCAGCCGAGAGGCCGCTTTGGGCGATGAGCTTGTCCTCGTTGAGGACGTTGCGGACGTTGAGCGAGACGTTCCAGCGGATGCGTTTGTTGAAGAGCGCGGCCGAGTAGCCGAGCACGGCGTCGGTGTTGATCGTGGAGCCGCCCATGATCGGGCGCGTGACATCGGCGAGCGTGATGCTCGAGCCGGCGGGGAAAAGCCCCGGCGTGCCGAGGATCGGATCCTTCGTGAGATCGGCGGTGGCGACGGTTTTGTCGCGGTAGCCGAGAATGCGGTCCCCGCGGTAGCGCATGCTGCCGCCGAACCGCAGGCCCTTCAGCGGCCCGGTCTGGATGCGGTAGGAACTCGTGATGTTGCCGCGCCATTCGACCTCCTGGTTGTTGGCCTGGCCCTCGCTCTCGCGCAGGAAGGCCCAGCCGAGCGCGGAACTGCGGATGTAGGCGAGGAGTGTCTCGTTGGCGTTGGTGCCGGTGTTGAAGTGCAACTGAGCCGGGCCGGTGCCGCCGGCGCGCTGCGGCGCGGCAAGATCGTTGGCGGCGGCGAGCCAATCCTTCAGCCGGTAACTGATGACGCCGAACCAGTCCGCCGCGATGCGAGTGCTGCGGGTGTTGTTCTTGGCCAGACTCCCGCTGACACTCCAGCCGCGCACCGGATTCGCGATGAGTCGGTATTCGACGCCTTTGGCGATGCGGTCCGAATTGTTGGCATAGGTCAGGTTGAAGACATTGCTGGCAGCGCCTTCGCTCGCCCAACCGAGGACATCGTTTTGAAAGTAGCGGATCGGGCTCCCCGGATCGATGCTGTTGTTGCTCCCACCGAGGACCGGCGAGCCGGTCGTGGCGGATTCGTAGCGTCCGCCGGATTTGATGAGATTGTAATTCTGGACCGATTTCTCGATGTGGACCGAGGCCCAGCGGATATCCGTGCGGTCCATGCCGGAATTCCCACCGACCGCCGCCGGGTTCGGCACCGAGACCGTGCTCCCGACACCGAGGTAGACGGATTCGTAGGCATTCACGCGCAGGACCAGCTTGTTCTCCAGGAAACGCAGCGAGACGCCGTATTCGCGGGTGGTGCCGTCGTCGATCTGCGCCTCGGCTCCCGTTGGCGCCTTACGGGTGAATTCCGCGACGAAGGCCGAAGTGGATTCGGTGTAGTGCAGGCTCGGGATCGCGTTGCGCCCCAGCGGATGAATGACGACGCCTTTCAACCGCGAGGTGACCTTGTAGGCGGTAGCGGCATCGAGGGAATCGAACTCGCCGCCGCGGCTCAGCATCGCATCCCACGGCTCGAAGCCCGCGTTGCCGACGGCTTGGCGATTGCTCGGAAAAATGATCGCGGTGCCATCGCGAATCGGCTCCTCGTATTTGCCGGTCGCGGCGTTGTAGCGGCGCGGCAGGCGCGGGTTCGCTCCGCCCTGACCACCCGCCCACGGCGCAAACGTGGCATCTGAGAATCGCTCGCCGAACGTGAGGTTCAGGCGGCCCTGCAGGAAACTGCTCTGCAGGCCATACTGTATCGCGTCTTCGATTTTCTTACCGTTGGTCGTCGCGCCCAAAGCGCCGTAGGGACTGCTCATGCCGGAGTTAATCACGACGTCGCGACCGGCCGAGTCCTTGCCGATGACCCGTGTCTCGGCATCCCAAAGATTGAAGGGGGCATTCAACGTAAACTGTCCCCGGCCGCTGTTGTTCTGCGGGGTGTCCAGATAGAAACGCGAGCGGAGCCGGCGCGTGTTGCGGGTGGTGTCGTTGGCGGCGGTGGTGCCGGCGGGATAGGCGATACCGTCGAACGTGTTGTCGGAGATGATCCGGGGACCGTTGGTGTTCTGCTGCACGCGCATGTTCGTGGTGCCGGTATACATCACCGCGCCCTGGTGCGTGCCGAGCCAGCGCCAGAGACCACCTCGCTTCTCGAGGTCCTGCGCAAACGCCACCTGCAGCCGGCGCTCGGTGCGGTGATTGCGCCACATGCTGCCGGTGATGTCGTCCTCGACGTAGAATTTGCCGAGATTGGGATTCGGCGTGACGCCGTCCGGAAGAAACCGATTCAAATCGACCCGGAGATCCGTGTTGTTGCCGGAAATGAAACCCAACGAACGGGTGTCGAAGACTTCACGGTTGTAGCCGCCCTCGACGTAGATGTCGCGCCACGGATTCAGCTCGAAGACCAAGCCGTGCGTGCTGGCGCGCCAGCGGCGTTGCATGGCGTTGCCGATCACGTTGCGGTCGAGCGGATAGATCGCGGGATCGACGATGCTCGGGTCCTGGGTGCCGTCGAGCGGGCGGCTCGATGTGACGGTGTTGGTCCAGTTGCGGATCGAGGTGGGCTGGGTGCCGTCGACGTTGAACACGACGGTGCCGGCGGAGGCGACGTTGTTGAAGCGCTCGGCGGAGCGCGCGAGATCGGCGCCCTGCGCGTTGAAGGCGGTGGTAAACTGCGCGGCGGTGCTCGCGGGGGTGAGACCGGCATTGTTGAAATATGGGCGGGTGGCGCTCGTCAGCCACG
Source organism: Opitutaceae bacterium (assembly GCA_031379235.1). Taxonomy (GTDB): domain Bacteria; phylum Verrucomicrobiota; class Verrucomicrobiia; order Opitutales; family Opitutaceae; genus ER46. The sequence goes on from JANNEY010000437.1 coordinate 6,029, forward strand.
GGCTCACGCGATCGGCGACGAGGGTGTTCGCCGCGTTGCGCTGCCGCGCCTCGTATTTCTCTAGCCAGCCGCGCACCGAGATACGTTTGTGCGGCTGAAACATCAGCGACGTGTAGAGCCGGTCGGTCTTTGAGCCGACGCCGTCGCGGTAGTCGCGCTCGTCGGCGCGCAGGCCGGCGATGCGGAGGCCGAGCAGGTTTTTGATCAGAGGCTGGCTCAAGTTGAGCGAGGTGCGCAGGCTGCCATTGGAGTCGGCGCGGATCGTGGTGTTGCCGGTAAATTTCCGCAGGTCGGCGCGGTCGAACGAAACATCGTTGGTGCCGCCGGCGAATCCGGCGCCGAACAGAATCGCGTTGGAGCCGGAGACGAGCGTGAAGCGCTTGCCGGTGTTGTAGGTGTCGAGCGGGACGTTGGTCTCGAAGAAATCGTGCGTGTTGTTCGAGCGACTGAGCCCGCGGGTGCGGCCGCCGAAGGTGGAGACGAAGACGTTGTTGGTGTTCGCGTCCGTGCCGGGCGAAAAATTCTCGTCGTTCGACTCGATGTTCATCGAATAGCGAGTCGCCTCGTCGAGGGTCAACGCACCGATGTCATCAAGGAATTCCGAGGTCATGACATCGATCTGCGACGCCATGTCGCGCAGTTCGCTCTTCAGGCGCGTGCCGCCGAGCGTGCTCGTGGCGGCATAGCCGGTGTCGGAACTGGCGTTGACGGAAAAAGGACTGAGGACGAGGGCCTCTTCAGCCGTGGTGGCGCGGGCCGCGGGCGCCGTGGCCGGCGCGGATGGGGCGACTTGAGCATGGGTGCCGGCGACGGCCAACATCACAACGAGGAGAACGGCGCGGAGCGAACGAGTCGGGGCGCTGGCACGATGGAGGAGGTGGGACGGGTGCGCCATATTGTAATTGGGGTTGGGGCATCAAACCTGTGATGCGCGGCGGGGCGGTCAAAAGTCGAATCACCTCTGTCCGTATTGCGGACAGATTTTTTCCGTCAGCGAAAGGCCGGGACCGACTAAACCGAACCGAGGTGCCGGCGGATCGATTCGAGCGCCTGCCGCGCCTTGGTTTCGGTGAAACGGAAGAACGGCCATTTCACACAAATCACCGGGGTCACGTCCGATGGGTTCCCCCACGGCTTTCCGGTTTGGCCGGCCCGTCGTAGGGGCGCGCCTCGTGCGCGCC
>JANNEY010000449.1:0-5498 GCA_031379235.1 Opitutaceae bacterium
CCCCGAGCGCGTCTTCCGCAGTGCCTGCATGAGCTACGCTCCGAAAACCTGGGGCGAAGACTCCCCCTGGATGAAGCTCTTCTACAACGCGCGCGCGTGGGTTGGGGAATAAACTCAGAAACTATCTCGGAACCGTGGCAGGTAAGCGTCGATCAAATCTGCCCGTTGGCGCGATCGTTTGCGGTGCAGCTTCGGTCGGTGTCGCGGTCGACCGCAAATTGCTGCCCTCAAACGCCGCGAGCCGACACCACGACTGAAAGCAGTCCCGCGCCCAGTCCGGAATCTACATCAAAACGCCCCCGGCGGCGCGTGTGGCGTGAGCAGGCTGTAGATCGTGTGCTCGACCCAGCGGTCGTGCAGCCACTCGGCTTTTTTTAGTGTGCTCACTTGCTTAAAACCGAGCCGCGGCGGCAGCGCCTGCCCGCGGAGATTATCCGTCGCGACCGCAACAACCACGCGGTGGACTTTCAGCTGCTCGAACGCATGCGCGTAGAACACTTGGCAACACTGCGTCATCAGCCCCCGCCCCTGCTCGCTCGACGCGAGCCAGTAGGTCGGAAACGCCACTCGGCTCGCCCAGTCGATCCGATTGTGCCGAATCACGCCAACGAGCCGGCCCATCGACCAAATGCCGGAGGTAAACGCGCGCGTCTCCGCCCGCTCCTTCAGCGCCTTCCCGATGAATTTTTCGCTGTGTTGAACTTTCTTCGTGTCATCGACCCACGGCAACCACTCCCTCAGCTGCGCGCGATCCGAGTCAATCAAAGCGAACAACTCCCCCGCGTCCGCCGGTTGCAGCAAACGCAGTTCAAGGCCTGGATTGATTTTGTGGCGGAGCATGGAACGAAGAAATAGTTTACCGCGCCCGTTCGCCCACCCGCGAGAAGCTTTATCCGTCTCTTCATCGCAACGGCGCAGCTCAATCTGTTGCGCCCTCCGAAAACCGGGCGCGGACGAGCCGCGCCCCTACAAAACCGAGTTCCCCTTTTGACGCCGTGTTTCGGCAGCGCACCCCCCCTGCGCCGGCCTACGCTTCCTGTTGCAGTCACGCGGACGGGCCTGCAGCGTCTCCGATCCGCAGCCCTCCGGCGGCGGGCATCATGTCATTACACACTCTGCGACGCCTCGGCGACCGCGCTCTCTCCGCCGTCGGCCGCCTGTTCCGGCGCACGCTTTCCCCTGCCGAACGCTACCGCGAGTTCAACGGCCGCTATTTTTCCGATTTCTACGAGCAGGAACGCATGTTGGCGGACAAGCCCCGGATGGAATTCTACCGCGCCGCGATCCAGCGCCACATCCAGCCCGGCGACCGCGTGATCGATCTCGGGACCGGCACGGGCATCCTCGCCGCCCTCGCCTCTCGGCGGGGCGCGGCCAAGGTTTACGCCATCGATCACTCCTCGATCTTGGAAACCGCGCGCACGCTCGCGCAGGCCAACCGGATTGAGCGCGTCGAATTTGTCGCCACCCACAGCATGGAGTTTTCCCTCGGCGAACGCGTCGATACGATCGTGCATGAGCAGATGGGCGACTGCCTGTTCGATGAGGCGATGGTCGCCAACGTGTGTAATCTGCGCGACCGCCTGCTGAAGCCCAACGGTCTCATTTTGCCGAGTCGCTTCGAGTTCTACTGTGAGCCGGTCAAGATCCGTGACGACCGGCACGTGCCGTTTATCTGGGAGCTGGAAGTCCACGGCTACGACTACGCGGTGCTGGAGCGGCAGCGCCCGCAGGAGCCGACCTACTATCAGGTCCGCAGCACTGATCTCTCACTGGTCGAGCACTTCCTCACCGAGCCGTCGCCCGCACTCACGCTCGACCTGCACACGATCAACGAGGCCGACCTCCCGCCCGAGGTCACCTTTACCCGCACCGTCGTGCACGCCGGCCGACTCGACGGCTACGCGATCTATTTCCGCGCGCTCGTGGACGACGATCTCCGGTTAAGTTCGAGTCCGCTCGATCCGGGACGTGCGCCGCACTGGGGCTTCCGCGTGATGCGCACGGACCGGGATGATTTCGCCGTCGGCGACACCATTACCGTCAGCCTCAAAGTCGGCAGCTGGTCGGATGTCTCATCGTGGCGCTGGTCCCACGTGAAGCAGCCACGGACGCAAATCGCGGCGGAAACCGGCACGAGTCGCGCGGGCGTTTAGGGCAGCCGCGCCGGCTCCGTTTTCGCACCCTGCACCGACGACTCCTTCTGGCCGTGGGTCGGTTTGATTTTTCGCTGTCAATGCGAGGAGCGGAGCGCGTTCGGCAGGCTCAGGGTCCCGAGCCCGTCGAGGGACGCCGAAGTAATCCAGCGGAATTTCAGCTGGATTGCCGCGCCCGCCGAGCCGGGCTCGCCATGACCAATCAAACTTACCCACGCCCCTACTTCCCTAGTTTTTTCAGCGCCTTGTTGATCTTCCCGAGTTCGCACTCGTCGGGTTTGTAGTCGGGCCCGAGCCATTCAATCCATTCGCGGCCGAGTTCGGTGTGCGGCTCCTGGATGCAGGCCAGCATGTCGTGAAAAGCCTCGATGCCGCCGCAATCCTCCGGCGGACCCGCCCGCTCGCCACCCGTGCAGATCGGATAATGCACGCCTTTCTCCACGCCGCCGGTCTGCTCAATCTTGAGATCGATCTGCCAACCGTCGCCGAAATGGTAGCCGTAGGTGATGCGCTCACGGTGCTCAAGATCGAGGTCGGTGAGCGTGACATCGCGGTCGTCCTCGATCGCCATTTCATCGCGCTTCAGCGGATTGCCGAAACGCTGGTCATCAAGGTTGAAGGCGTGCGTCTGGTAGTCGAACCAGTCGAAGGCGATTTGGATGGTGTCGTGCAGCCGCGAGAGCCACATCGACTCGCGCACCACGAGCCGCCGCCAGATCCGCGGCTGACACGCCACCACGTCGAGCCGCAGCGTGAACGTGCGCTCCGCCGGCTTTTTGATTTTGGCACCCTTGCCCTCGTGAAGACCGATCATGGACCGGCCACTGTGCCGTCGACGGCCGGGCGATCAACGCTCAACACTCAACTCTTAATACCAACGTCTGTTAATATTTGGATTGTCATGGCGAAGAGCGAAGCGACGAAACCATCCAGCTGGATCGCAACGGCGCGCTTCGCGCACCTCGCGATGACAAAAGTCTAATAAACAACAGCCGGTGGCATAACGCCCAAGTGATGAGCCGTGTCATGGATGCCGCCACTTGAGCGTTGAGCGTTAAAAGTTAAACGTTAAGCGTTCTGCTCACTTCCCCGCCGGCGCCTTCAGCACCGCCTCGAACTCCGGCGCGCCGCGGACCTTGTCCCACCACGGGTCGAGTAGGATTACTTTTCGCGACATGAACACCGTGCGGTCCATCGTCTCCGGCAGATAGGCCGCTGCCTTCACCGCATCACCGGCCGCCGCGTAGTAGAGGGGCAGCAACCGCGAGCGCCAGGAACGCGATTCCTCCCGCCACACTGGCTCGATCACGGCCATCAGGCGCGCGGCTTCCTCGCGCTGCTCCAGCCACGCGAGCGTGATCGCCAGCTCGGCTTGATAAACCGTGTTGGCGGGATCGTCTTTCAGTCGCTGGCGCAGCACGGCCTCCGCCGCCTGCCACTCGCGTCGGGCCAGGTTTTCCTTCCCCGCGAGCCGGTGCGCGAGCGCGAGCGACCAGGCCTTCGGACGCAGCGGCATGACGTTGTCCTCGAAATAAGATCGCGCCGTCAGCGCTGCCGCCGCCTCGGCGCGGTCGGGCCGGCGCTCGATCAATCCCGCCCACATCGACAGGCACACCGACCGATCCTCGGAGCGTTCCGCCGTGGGCAATTTGTCCAATTGATCCAGCGTCGCGCGCATGCCCGGCAGGTCTCCGCGCCAGCCGCCCAGAACCGTCGCCTTCAGGAGCAGCGCCGAGGCAAACGGCTGGATCGCGATTGCGGCCTCGAGCTGCTCCAGCGCTCCGGCCTGATTTTCCGGCAGTGCGCCGCCACGGCTGCTGTAGTCCGTGTAGGTCATCGCCAGTTCGTAGCGCACCAAGGGATCGCGCGGCGCGCGTTGCGCGAGTTCATGCAAAACCGCCCGGGCCTCGCTGAAACGGCTGGCGAGCGTCAGGGTAAAGCCCAGCGACCGGGCCAGCCGGACGTGATTCGGATGCGCCGCCATCGCACGCCGCAGATGGGCGGCGGCCTGGTCGAAGGCGCCCTGCGCCCGCAGCACGTGGCTGAGCGCGAGGAGCGCCTCCGGCTCGTTGGCGTCGAGCGCCAGCGCCTTGTTCGCGAGGGACTGGGTGTCCTGCCGGCGTTTTTCGCCCTGGTCCCAATTGCGGAAAACCCACGCGGACTGCACGCCCGCGCGCACGCCCCACGCGGCGGCGTTATCCGGCTCTTTCTCGGTCGCGCGTCGCGCGAAATCCTCGGCCACCGCGAGGTCGTCGCGCGTGAACCCGGTCTTATTGAACAGCGCCAGCGCGCGCGCGGCGAGCTGCGCGCCTTCGCTCGCCGGCGCGGCGACGGTTTTCTTTTCTGCCGCGGCCGGCTCAACGCACAGCGCTTGAAACCGCGCGTCGCCGCGCAGCCTGTCCCAGAGCGGATCGATTTTCAGCAAGGCGGGCGTGAGCGGCCAGCCGACCCGGGAGAGACCGCGTGCGCAGAATTTTTCCAGCAGCGGCCGCGCCTCGCCCGCGCGCCCCCCCGCGCCGCTTAACCGCACCGGCGAAATAAACCAACGCGACCGGTCGCGCCCGCTCACCAGTTCCGACGCGGTGCGCGCCGCGCGCAGCGCCTCCTCCGTCCGGCCGAGCCACGCGAGCAGCTCGCCGCGCGCGACGTGCAGGGCGGGATCTCCCGGCGCCGCCTTCAGTTTCGCATCCATCACCGCCAGCCCCGACTCGAACGCAATCCGCGTCGCCTCCGCGCGACCCGCCTGCGCGTGCGCCCGGCCGACCCAATACGCCGTCGGGCCGACAAACCAGTTGTCCTGCACAAAGTCAGCCGAGAGCCGGCGCAGGGCCGTCAGCGCCGCCTCCGGCTCGCGCGCGGCGAGGTGCGCAAAGGCCGACATCCACACCGCGCGATGTTCGCTGCGGTTTGCCGCCGGCATATCTGCCAGCGCCCGCACCGCCGCGGGTGCGTCGCCCTTGCCGGTCAGCAGCACCATCGCGAGGCCCGTCACGGAATTCGACGACGGCTCGGCCGCGATCGATTCGCGCAGGCAGCGCTCGGCCTCGGCGAAATGCCACCGGTTGAAATAGGCCAGATACTGACCATAACGCGCCAACGGCATCGTGCGCGGATTGCGCGCCGCCCGCTCAAACATCGCGATCGACTCCTCAAAGCGATCCGACCGGTCGTAGAGGGTGGCCAGGTTGCCGAGTGCCTGCTCATGATCGGGCGCGCGCGACAGCACGGCCAGAAACGTCTTCTCGGCCACGGTCGGATCGGGCTCGTGGTCGCGCTGCCAGCGGCCGAGGGCGAAGAGCGCCTCGGTGGAATTCGGGTCCAGCTTCAGCGCCCGCTCCGCCT
>JANNEY010000455.1:0-24778 GCA_031379235.1 Opitutaceae bacterium
GGAAATCAACGTCGACCGTGATGATCCGCCGGCACCTTGACACCGGCCCACGTGTGCTACAGCTGTGCCTCATGGCTGCCACGCTCACCACCACCATCCGCCTGGCCCCCGCCGCGAAGCGTCGCATCGTCGCTGCGGCCCGCCGCGCGGGCGAGAGTCCCGCTAAATTTATCACCACTGCCGCCCTCGCCCGCGCCACAGCGTCGTCGGACACGCCCGATGCCCGGCTCATCCTGTTGGAACGTCGGGCGGCCGCTCTTCGTGAGGCGGTAGAGGACGAGATTGATGCCCGCGTCGGCGACGCCGCGTGGGAACGCCATCTCGCCACCGGCTCACGCTTACGGACCGGAGAGGAGGTCTGGCGTGAGCTGGGACTACCGGATTGAGCCGACTGCCCAACGCCACCTGAGCGACCTTGGCCCGACGGCGGCGCTGGTGATCCGCGGCTATCTCGATCAACGCATCCGCGGAGCGGCTGATCCCGCCGCGTTTGGAAAACCGTTGCGCGGCTCCAAGCACGGCCTCTGGCGCTACCGCGTGCAAGACTACCGCCTCATTTGCCGACTGGAAAACTCGGTGTTGATTGTCGTGGTCGTCGCGGTCGGCCACCGCTCCAGCATCTATGAACCATGACACCGCGGGGACAGAGGGGTAATAACCGGACCGGGTCTGGGCTTGGGGTTTGGGGTGGGGATTGGTTGTCAGCGCTTCAGCCGGTGTAGCCAGCAGGCCAGCAGTCCGGATGACGTCTCCGCGGCGCGACGGCGACGGGATTCCTGTCACTTCGCGGTTTTCGCCTTTTTCTGGGTGCCCGCGGCTTTCGCTTCCCAGTGGAAACGCTCGCCCTCGATGACGAGGCGCAGTTCGTTTGTTTCTGGGCCCGGCGGGGCGAAGTGCTTCGGCGCGCTCTGGCGTAGCTCGGCGATCACGGGGCGAAATTTTTCCTGCGGGACAAGGTTGTCCCACTCGTTTGGGTCTTTGACGACGTCGTAGAGTTCCTCGGTGCCGTCGGCGTAGTGGATGTAGCGCCACTGCTGGTTGACGATGGCGTAGCCGCCGGCGTTGACCTCGCAGAGGAGGACGTTGCGGTCTTTGGCGAGGGCGGGTTGGCGGAGCGTGGTGGCGAGTGACTGGCCTTCGAGGCCGGCATCGGGAGCGAGGCCGCAGAGTTCCACCAGTGTGGGGAACGTGTCGATGGCGCTCACGGTGGCGTTGACGCTGGCCTGACGGTCGATGCCGGGGCCGGCCCAGATGAACGGGATGTTGGCGGTGCGCTCCCAGAGCGAGTGTTTGCCCCAGTGGCCCTTCTCGCCGTGGTGATAGCCTTGGTCGCTCCAGAAAATGACAATGGTGTTGTCGCGGGCGGCGCTGGCATCGAGCGCGTCGAGCACGCGGCCGAGCATGGCATCGGCGTAGGAGATCGAGGCGAGATACGCGCGCAGCACTTCCTTCATCATCCCGAGTTCATTCAGCTTGTCGTGAATCGTGGCCTTGCGGCGGTCGTTGAATTTTTTGATCGCCGGCGGGAGATCGTCGGTGTCGTCGTCCTTGATCGGCGGCAGTTTGATTTCGTCGAGCGGGTAGAGGTCGAAATATTTTTGCGGCGCGTAGTTCGGGAAGTGCGGCGCGTAGAGACCCAGGGCGAGGAAGAAGGGCTGGGTGTGCGCGCGCTGGAGCACGCTGACGGCCCACTCGGTTTGCTGCGTGTCGGCCATGTCCTTTTCGACCTCATTGGGCAACGGCGCATACTCCATGAAGGTCCTGTCGCTATCGGCGCGCATCTCCTGGGTGAACTGGCTGTAGGGCACCGGCGTGGGCAGTGGCGCGCCACTGCGCCAGCTGTCGACGGGCCAGCCCGTTTGCCGCTGGGCGGGTGTGCGCGGATGAAATTCCGTCCAGCCGCGCAGATCGACGTAGCCCGCGGGATGGTGGAAAAGTTTTCCCGTGCCGTAGGTCGCATAGCCGCCTTGCTGGAGCGCGACCTGCATCGGGCGCAGCTCGGGATGATCGCGAAAATAAACCTGCGTGGTGTAGGCACCGGTCGTCGACGGATGGCGACCCGTGAAGACCGCGGTGCGTGCCGGTGCGCAGAACGTGCCGCTGGCCTGCGCGTTTTGAAACGTCACGCCCCGCGCGGCGAGGCGATCCATGTTCGGCGTCTTGGCGCGGATGCCGGAATTCAGCGGACCGACCCAATCGTTGAGGTCGTCGGCGACGAAGAGAATGACGTTGGGCGGTGGGGGATGTGTGGGTGCGGCGGCGGCGGGCAGCGCGGGTGCAAGCAGGGCGGCGTAGAGCAAAAGTGTGCGGATGGAGTTGCCGCGTGGAAGAAACCCGAGAGGGATGGGGAAGTTCACAGGAGGGGTAAGAAAGGTGGGTGGGGGGCTAGACGGAGGTTATGTCGCGACGGTCGCCGAATTGGACATCATTTATTTCCGTCCGCTCGCGGCAAAAGAGCCGGGCGCGTTCATCGGGTGATTCCGGCTCGTGGGCTCGATGGCGCTGGTCGAGAGTCAGAGCGGCACAATGCCGTCGCCGCGAAGATTGATGATCTGAACATCGGACGACGGCATCTCATCGCTCCCCTCATACCAACGTCTGTTAATATTTGGATTGTCATGGCGAGGAGCGAAGCGACGAAGCCATCCAGCTGGATCGCCACGGCGCGCTTCGCGCAGCTCGCGATGACAAAAGTCTAATAAACAACAGCCGGTGGTATAAGCTGCCTTGCGCGGATAGGTGCGCAGCAGATGGTTGAGCTCGTCCACATTCGCACAACCGGCCGCCCCTAGCTGATTAGTCCGTAACCCGCCACCGCGCGCGACGAGAGGCGGGCGTCGAACCTTTCACCTGCCTGAATTCGAAACGGGCGGGTGGCCCACGGGGTCAGAACGAGAACGCGTTGGTCAAAGTCCACTGGCGCTCGGGCGGGATGCGGAAGGTGCCCCAGGTGCCGTCGGCGTTGGCGGCGATCGGGATGACCTGATCCTTGGCGTTAAGGTTGCGGACGTTCAGATTGACGTTCCACGTCACCGGTTTGCCAAAGGCGCGCAATTTCCGGGTGTAGCCGGCGCTCAGGTCGATCGTAGTGCTGCCTGGTCCCCAATACGGGCGCGTGATGTCGGCGACGGATTGGCCCGTGGCGTTGGTGATAAACGGATAGCCGATCCCGATCCTTTCCTGCCAACGGAGCGCGCCGCCGATGTTCACACCTTTGATGAAGCCCTCGCGGAAATCGTAACGCGTTACGACATTGGCGCGCCATTTGCGGATTTCCGGAGTCGCGGTGCCGGACAGCGCGGCGGCGGTGCGGATCGAGGGGAGCGTCTCGCCCACATATTGCGAATAGAAGTTCAACGTCTCGTTGGAGGCGGGATTGCGCGAGCCCGGCAGCAGTGCGCCGTTATACAGCGTGTCGAGATTTTGCTTCCACGCGGCGGCGAAGGCGAGTTCCTCGACGGCCACGTTGGCCTTGACGGCTTCGTTCTTGGCCACGCTGGCCGAGATGCGCCAGTTGCGCGTCGGATTGATGATCGCCTCAAATTCCGTGCCCGTGGACTCGGTGTCGCTCGTCGAGGAGAGATTCGTGATGCTCTCCGGCGTCCATTGGAGCGTGGCGCCGCTGCCGGTGAAGCGGGGTTGAAAATTCTTGTCGACCCCAATGTTGGCCTTGAGACGGGAGGGGATCGTCTCGTAGAGCGCGAGCGCGACGTCGCTGAAGGTCCGGAAGCTCGGGTGGATGTAATTGAAATCCGCCGGGTTCAGGCCGGAGTCGCGGGCGGCGAGCACGCGGCCGATCATCGTGCTGATATAGCCGTAGGGATTGCCCACGCCGCCGATGGAATCGGCCTGGATGCGCGTTTTGAAGCGGTTGATGCGCAGATCGAGTTTCCCGCCGAAGGTGTTGAACGAGACACCGTATTCCCTCGTGTCGGCCGAGGGTGAACCAAGTTCCTCGTTCCAGATATTGCGGCGCTGACCGACGGGATTAAAGTTACCCGACTCGTTCCACAGCACGCGCACTTCCGTTTCCCCGGGCAGCTTGAACGGCAGGCGGCCGACGACGCTCTTGGTCCAGCTGCGCTTGCCCTGCTTGACGGCGGGAAGAAACGCGATTTTGGAGGCATCGAGGTTGCCATCCGGGAGGCGCGGGGGCGTGAGCGAAGTGAACGCTTCGTCACGATCCTCGCGCCAGCCGACGACGGTGACGACGTGATCCTTGAGCCAGTGACTCTGGAGCGCGAAGGCGGTGGAGCTGAGGTCCTCCCGTTGGTCCACGACGCGACTGAGAATACGCAGCGGCTTGGAGGTGCCGGTGACGAACGAACGGCTGACCGGATCGTAAACTTGCAGCGTGTAGGTCTGACCGTATTGCGGACGTCCGCTCGTGATCGGCTCGAGGCGCACATCTTGGACACTGTTGGTGTTCAGCAGCGACGGGCCGAGATAGAACCAGCCGTTGACCTGCGTGCCGAACGTGCCGGGCAACGCGCCGGCGAGACTGGACTGAGGATTAATCTGCCCGGCCGGATCCCACGTGCTGGAATAAGTGCGGTTGAAGCGCTCGATCTTCGTCTTGAACAGAAGGGACGACAGAGTGTGCCGGCCGAAATGCCGCAGGATGGCCGAGTCGCTGCGGGCGAAGTCGTGCTTGAAAAACGCGGTGAGCTGAGAGGACTCGCGCTGCGTGCGATTCAACTGATCGCGAAAAACATCCGGCGTGCTGATGAACGGCCGGCCGAAGTTGGGGTTCGGGATACCCAGCGGGAATTCGGGCGAGCGCACGCTGAGGACCGAGTTGACGTCGACCAAAATACCTTCGTCGTTGCCGGAGCCGGGAATCGGGAAATCACGGCGACGGGTGAACTTTTGATCGTTGTAGGCCAGCTCCAGGCCGGCCTTGCCGCCGAGGAACAGTTGTTCGTAGCGGAAGTCGGCCGCGTTGAAACGCTGGTCGCGGTGATCGAAAGCCCCGGTCAGCAGCCGGTCATAAAAATTGAAGATCTGCGGATCACTGAGGTGTGTGCGGACGTAGCCCGCGCGGAGGCGGTTCGCATCGCCGGTGGAGCGCAGGGCGCCGCCGGGACTGCCGGGCAGCGTGGCGGGAATCGAGCCCTGAAAGCCCTGCACGTTGGCGAGGTTGGCACCGGCGAGTCCCACGCTGGCGTTCGAGGAACTCGGGTTGGCATAGACGAGCGCAAATTGGTTATAGAGCGGAAAGCCTTGGATGATGCCGGTCCCGGCGCCCGTGACGGTGGCCCCGGCGGAGTTTTGCACGAGCTGGCGCGCGCCGTCGTATTTCCATTTTGGATTTATCGCGTTGAACCAGTTGCCGACGGTGAAGGTCGGGGTGATCGCTTCCGGCGGCACGCCGTCGATCTTGCCGGTTTCAAAATTGGCGCGGAAGGAGCCGCGGCCGAGGAACGACCCCCGCTTCGGATCGAGGACGCGGTAGTTGAGCGCCGCGTAGAGGCGTTGGTCTTTTGCGTAGGCGGGCTTTTGACGGAAGAGCGTGTCGTCGTTCAGCAAATCGAGCCGGACGGCGAGTCGCTGCGGGATGATGACCGTGTTGAAATGCACTTCCTCGCGGTGGGAGTCGTAGGAGCTGAAGCGCGAGACGAAGCGGTAGTTGTCCTTAAACGTGGCCTTGCGCAAGGCCGCGTCGATCACGCCGCCGGCGCTGCCGACGCCCGCGAGAATGGCATTGGGACCGCGACTGATCGTAACCGTTTCAAAGCTGTAGCCATCGCTCGGAATGTCCGACGCGAAGAAGTCGCGGGTGCGGGTCGCTTGCGCGAGGGCGCGCACGCGGTTGACGCTCGACGGATCGTCGCGCACTTCGGAGGAGTTTTCCCCGACGAAGCCGGCGAAATTACCGTTCTGGCCGCCGCCTTCGGTGGATGCGGTGTAGGTCAGGATGTCTTCGATCTTGTTGACGCCGATGTCCGCTAGGAATTCCGCCGTGTAAACGGAAACCGCCGCACCGACATCCTTCAGACTCGTGTTGAGTCGCGTGCCCGCCAAGGTCGTCGTCGCTTGGTATCCGGTGTCCAGCGTCGATGAGACGACGAACGGGCTCAGTTCAATCGGGTCGTCCTTCTTCGGTTCAGGCGCGGGCGCGGCAGTCTGCGCCAGACTTTCGACGGTCACGAGGAACGCGACTAAGGCGGTCCGGTGAAATCTCAGACGCCGACGCGATGCGGCTTCGGTAGGATCTGAGTTTGCGGCGGACACCATTGAGACCGAACGAGAGGTAAGCGTCAGCGCTGCGAATTGGGCGGACGTGATCAAGGGCGACACAGGCATGGGGAGTAGGGTTGGAAATCGAAGTCAAAACTGATTCTGAACGATTTCCCGAGCATACCAACCCGGCCGCGCGGGCGCTACCCCCCCGTTCGGGTGAATTTATCGTCCTACTTGAAATCTTTCACCTCAAACGGCGTGTTGGCGGTGGCGGCGTGGCCTTGGCCGTCGCTGATCCACACGTGGAGGCGATAGAGGCCCGGTTTGGCGGGGGCTTGGACAGTCGCTTCGTGGGCAAGGGTCGCGATGATCGTATTGGAAATGGCGGCGGGCATTGGGGGCTGTGTGCCCGGCTCGTGATGGGCGATTTCCGGCAGCACGGACCAAGTCCAAGCAAGGTGATCGCCCTCGGGATCGTTCGCTTGGGCGTGGACGGTGAATTTGGTGCCCGGCTTCAAAGGCTCGGCGGGCACGCCTTGGATCGGTAGGGTGGCCGGGGCGAGGTTGGCGGGCTTCCGGCCGGTCCATTTTTCCTCCAGCGCGTCGAGCGCGGAGGTGGTTTCGCCCTGGTGCGTGATGAGACCGAACCAAGTGGCCGATCCTTCGAATTTCCAGCCCCAGACAAAAGCATAACTGCCCAGACAGGCCGGACCCCTCGCGATAGTTTTCTCGTAGGCTTGCGCCATCATCGCGGCCTTCTCGGTGCTGGTCTGCTCCAGCGGGGCTCCGGATTTGCTCTTTGGGCGTTCCCAAAAACCCTGCGGTCCCCACTCGGTCACGAGCCACGGCCGCGTCCAGCCCACTTTGCTCAAGTGTTCACGAAGGGAGAAAATGCCGCCGTATGTGTTCACGCCCACGTAGTCGAGATGCGGTGTGTGTTGATTGAGGCCCTTTGCTTTTTCGGCGCTGAGTCCGGCGACCGCCGTGAACGTCGGGTGGGCGGGATCAAGTTCCTTGATCAAGAGGGCGAGACGTTCGAGCTGCTGCCAGTAGGCCACGTGGGTGCCATCGCCTTCGGTTTCATTTCCAATGCCCCATGCGAGGAGGGCGGGATGCTCACGGAACTGCACGACCTGCTGTCGGACGCGCTCGGTTTGTTTGGCACAATCCTCGGGCTTGGCATACGAGAACCACGCGGACTCGCGTTCCAACCAGAGCCCTGCGCTTACGGTCAGACCACATCGGGCCGATTCATCCAGGGTTTTGGCCAAGTTTCCCGTGTCCCAGGTGCGAACCGAGTTGGCACCGTGGGCGGCCAGACGTGCGAGTTCGCGCTCACCACCCGCACCTTTGACGAAATATGGCTGGCCGGCGCGGCGCAGGCCGAGTTTCACATCGACCGTGACCGGCACGGGCGCGGCCGCGGCGTGGGAAACCGCGAGCAGGAAAAGAAGCACAGCGGGAGAGCGCATCGGCGATTTTCGTTTCTAACGGGAATTCACGGGGGCGGGCTCGCGTCAATACGTCAGAGCGAAGTCGGGCGGGTGAACTTCGCGGACTGGGTTTTTCCAAGTAGCTCCGCCATGCGCTGCGCGATTTCCGGTTGATCCTTGTAGAGGTTTCTCGTCTCACCCTTGTCCTTTGAGAGATCGAACAGAGCGGGCTTGGCGGGTTCATTCGGCTTCTTGGCGCCGGCGCTCCAGCCGTCCGCTACCGTGAGGTCCGGGATGAATTTCCACTGGCCTTGGCGGAGGGCGAGGTCGCCATTGCCGCTCATCACGACGAGGGTGTCGCGTTTCATCGGCTTCGGCTGGCCGAGCAGGGTGGGCAGCAGGTTAAAGCTGTCCGGCGCGGCGCCGTCCGGGAGCTTCTCGCCGGCCACGGCGGCGGCGGTGGCAACAAGATCAACGAGGCAGACGAGATCGTCAGAGGTGGTGTTGGGGGCGATGTGTCCCGGCCAGCGGGCGATGAAGGGCACGCGGTGACCGCCCTCCCAGAGCTGGGATTTTTTGCCGCGCCATGGACCGTTTGGCAGGTGGCCGGCCTCGTTGGTCGGGTTGGCCCCATTGTCGCTGGAGAAGATGACCAGCGTGTCCTTGGCCAGGCCGAGACGCTCGAGAGTTTTCATGACTTCGCCGACCGACCAGTCGAGCTCGCTGAGCATGTCGGCGCGATTACCGAGGCCCGTGCTGCCGACGAAGCGCGGATGCGGAATGGTCGGGGCGTGCACATCGTGCGGCGCGAAATAGAGGAAGAACGGCTTCGCTTGGTTCCGCTCGATGAAGCCCACCACTTCGTGCGTGAAGGTGTCGGCGATGGTCTCGTCTTTCCAAAGCGCGGCCTTGCCCCCGGACATGTAGCCGATGCGGTCGCGGCCGGCCGCCCATTTCACCATGCCGCCAGCGGCGGCGACCTTGGCATCGTAGGTGTAGTTGATCGGGTCGGCGGGATCGAGGCCTTCGACCCGGTGTCCGCGAATGTAAACGGTCGGGACGCGGTCGTTGGTGGCGGGGAGTCCGAAGAACTCATCGAAGCCGATTTCGAGCGGTCCGGGTGAGAGGTCCTTGTTGTAGTTCGGCCGACTGGTGCCGAAGCCGAGGTGCCATTTCCCGATGGCGCCGGTGCGGTAGCCCGCTTTTTTCATGATCCCGGGCAGGGTCGTCACGCCGACGGGAATGAGCAGCGGCGCGTCCGCATTGGCCACGCCTCGGTTTAGGCCCGGAGTATTTTTTCGCCACGAGTATTCACCGGTGAGAAGTGAGTAACGCGTCGGCGTGCAGACGGCGGCAGAGGCATGGGCATCGGTGAAGCGCATGCCCGCCTTCGCGAGTGCGTCGAGGTTCGGCGTCTTGGTTTTAGTGGCACCGTAGCAACCGAGGTCACCCCAGCCGACATCGTCGGAGAGGATGACGACGACATTTGGCCGCGTGGTGGTGGCAGCTGGCGCGCTGCTAAGCAACGCGACCAGAGCGCAAGCCAGCAGGGCACATCGGGCGAATGGGGTGAGTTTCATGGGATACGACTTTGGGAATGTCGCTCCGCCCACCATACCGACCCGCACCCGATGGCGCTATCCCCCCATTGGGGTGAATTCTCAACCCGGCCCGAGATCAACGATTCCTTGGCGCACCGCGCTGATCGCGGCATCGGTGCGGTCGCGCACGTGGAGTTTTGAGAACAAAGTCTTCAGACGAGATTTCACCGCCTCGTCGGAAATAGAGAGCCGCGCGCCGATCTCCTTGTTGCTGCGCCCGCGCACCAATAACTGAAGCACCTCTCGCTCCCGCAGAGTGAGATCCGGGCGCTGGGCGCGCGCAGCGAGACGCTCCGCGATGCGGGGCGGAATCTCCGTGCCGCCGCGATGCACGGCGCGAATCGTGCCCGCGATCTCCTCGGTCGACATGTCTTTCAATAAATACGACTTCGCCCCGGACTGCATCGCGCGAAACACATCTTCATCCGACTCGTAGGTCGTCAGCACGATGACACGGACTCCGGGATCGCGCGCGTGCAAGCCGATGATGGTTTCCACGCCGCCGATGCCCGGCAGACGCAGGTCCATCAAGATAACCGAGCCGACGCTCGGCTGGTAGGCTGCAAGCACTTCCTCGCCCGAAGAAAACTGCGCGATCACCGTCATGTCGGGCTGGCTCTCGATCAACGCCGCGAGCCCCATGCGAAACGTGGGATGATCTTCGACGATCAATACCTTGATGGCGGCTGGGGATTTCTTTTTCACGAGCTGCGGGGAACGGGAGAAAAGGCTATGAATCCAAAATACTCACCGCAACCTCGACGCACGTGCCGCCGCTGTCACCGCGCCGAATGTTCAGCGCGCCATGCATCTGCTCGACCCGCTCCTTCATGCCCCGCAGGCCGAAGTGGCCGCCGGCCCGCTCGGCAGTCGGATCGAAACCGCGGCCGTCATCGCGGACGAGCAGGCACACGCGCGCGGGCTCGAAGTTGATCTCCAAATCAATCGTGCGCGCCTGCGCATGCTTTAACGCGTTGGACACCGCCTCCTGGCCGATACGCAGGAGATGGTTTTCGATCATTGGTGCCAGCCGGCGCGTCTGCCCGCTGGCCCGCGCGCGAATCGTGCAGCCCTGGCCCGCGCTCATTTGCTCGGCGACCGAGCGCAACGCGCCGAGTAAATCGGTTTTCTCCAAGATGTGCGAACGCATGTCCCAGATGGATTCCCTCGCCTCGGCTAGGCAGCCGCGGACGATCCCGTGCGCGGTGACGAGGTGCGGCATCACGTCCTCGATCGTCCCGGTCTTGGCGGAATTTTTGGCCAGCTCCATCTGCATCGAGACCGCGTTGAGCTCCTGCGCGATCGTGTCGTGGAGGTCGCGCGCCAGCCGGTTGCGCTCCGCCAGCACGGCGGCGAACTCCGCCTCCGCCAGCTTGCGAGCTTCCTCGCGCTGCGCGATTTGGCGACGAGCCAACACCGCGACGACGATCAGCGTCAGCAGCATCACGGCCGCCAGCGCCACCGTGATCCATAGTGCTCGGCGCGCGTTCAGCCAGGGCGCGGCGCGGACGACGACGAGATCCTGCGGACTGCGCAGCAAGAGCTGCATCTGCTCCGCCACCCACAGGCCGGAAGGCGGGGAAAAATCCGATTGCCCGGCAACGCAGATTCCGGTCGCCCGCACCCAGCTGCCCGGTTCCCACCGTGCGTCGAGCGACGCGTCGGCCCGACGCGGCAGCAGCGCGGTGACCCGCAGGTCATTCCAGCTCAGCGCCAGCAACACGCCATCCGCCGTTTGCCGCATCTCGTCGAGCTTCGCCTCGATTTGCACGAGGTTGGAATCCTGCCGGGAAATCTCCTCCGTCGCGCGCAGCTCGAAGGGAACGGGCGGCGAACCTGAACCGACTTTGCGAAAAATCGCCTCGTTCAGATTCGGCGCATAGCCGCCGTGATCGGCGAAGCCGACGACCTCGACTACGTCACCGGGTGCGAGCGCATCGGCTTGGTTCGAGGTCACGCGCAACCCGCGATCCCCGTCCCGCAGCCACAAGGTTCGTCCGGGACGATGCGCCGTCACGACGCCGCGCACGCGGATGCGATGCCCGGTGAAACCGGTGGGCGTGAAGCGTAGAATTTCGTCGATGCGCTGCAGCGGCCGGGAAAACGGATCGGCCGGCGGCGGCGTGACGACGGTGATCATGCCCTGATCCGCGACCTGGACATTCGCGCGCACGAATTGCCGGTTTGCATTGTGCACGTTGAAGACGACGCCGCGCAACCTGACCTGCGCGTCGATCAATTCCTCCGGCGCCGCGCGATCGCGCACCTGCACGGTCATCCGATCGTCACCGTTCGCGATCGTGATGGTCCAACTTTCTGGCGCGGGACGGGCGGCCCCGGCCCGAGTTGTCGGAGCGGTCCCACCGCCGGCTGCGGTCGGTAGTTGCCGATCGAGCAACGCTGGTTCGCACGACCGCACGATACCCTCGAGTTCCACCCACGCGGCGTCAAATCCCCCCGCGTTTAACTCGCCGATGGTGGTCGGTCGGGGCGGCGGCAGCGGGCCCGTTCCGATCCACGTGAGCTTCTTCGCGCGGACCATGGGCGCGAAATCGCCCGCACCCGTCACTCCAACGACCTCCACGCGATCCCCGGGGCGCCGGGTGTTGCCGACGACGAAATTTAATTCCACGTAGATCCCCTCGGTCTCATCGCGCAACACGAAGGCGTCCCGTTGACGAGTGACCAACAATAGCGTCCCGCGCAAGAGCACCGGCCGCTCCTGCGCCGCCTCATCCGGCGAAAGCATTCGCACCGCGGCCGCCGTTTGCAGCGGCGGCGGTGCGCTTTGCGCCCGCGTCGAAAGCGCTGTCATGACGAGCAGCAACGAGAGCCCGAGGGGTAGAGCCTGCCACCGTGCAATCACGGACGAAAGTGATTTCAGCTGTCTCCGCGTGGCGACCCAATAATTGTCGCTCCACATAAGCGTGGCCGCAGGAGGGGCAGCCCGACCGGCCTTCAATAGGAAAACGTCGTCGTAAAACGGATCGAGCGGGGGTCGACGAAATCGACGCGGCTGTAGGCGATGCCGCGGCCGGGGATAATGAAATCAGGCGTAGAGGAGAAGCGTTGCGGGACGATGCCGTGCTGATCGAGGGCGTTGGTGACGTTGAGTTGGTAGCTCATCGTGCCGCGGAAGCGACCCTGAGAGATTTTGTGCGAGTAGCGCGTCATCAGATCGACGCCGGTGAGGGCGCGGCCTTCGATTTCCGAGCCGTTGGCGTAGCGGCCGATGATGTTGGCGCTGCGCCAACGGTAGCCGGCGCCGGTGGTGAGGCCCTTCAGACGGCCGGTGGTGAAATCATAGGCGGTGAAAAAACTGACCTTGTGCGGGCGCAGACCCCAACGCTGTTCGTTTTGCTGGATGTCGTCGTTGATGTCGCGGATCATGTTGAGGATTTCCTGCGCAGCGGTGATCGCGCTGGACGTGACGAGCTTGGTGAGATCGGCGGCGGGCGATTTCGCGGAGAGTTCGAGCCACTTGGCGACGGTGCCGGTCGTTGTGAACGCCGAGGGTGTAATGGTGTAGCTGGCGTCGGCGTTTTGTTTAACGCCCTCCTTGAGAAGTTTTCCATCGAAGGTGTAGCCATACCACGGGATCGCGTCGGCCCCGGAGGAATTCTTGCGGATGCGATCCGTGTAGGAATAGGTGGCGGTGACGCGCCAGTTCTTCGTCGGATTGGCGACGGCGCTAAACTCGTAGCCGCTGGTCGTTTGATCAAACATGGCGGCGGAGACCGGAATGGTGATGACTGAACGGATGGGGGCCCACTGCGCGGCAGTGTAGGCGAGACCGGGGCCGACGAGCGGACCTTGGAGCGCATCGGCGATCCGGATATTGCGCTGATTGTAGCGGGCGTCGATTCCGCCGCTCCCGGTGTTGCCCGTGGAGTCGGTTTGAAAATAGACCGCCTTCATCGACAGCCGGTTTTCGAGCAGATCAAGGGAGATGCCATAGTCCGAGCCTTGGCCTTTGGACGGGTCGGGAATGAGACCGAAGGGCAGGACCTTGTTGGTGAAGGTGGGGATGCCGATATTGGTGGACCAGTTGGCGATCAGCGAACCCCAGGACGTGGCGTGGAAGACGGCGCCTTGGGTGCGCGTGATGCCCTTGACGGAATTCACCGTGGCTTTGGAAACATCGTAGTCGACGATCGATGATTTTAGGACGGGGTCGGTGCCAAACGCGTAGCTGGTGATGTCGGCCGAATCGACGCGGT
The DNA here is from genome assembly GCA_031379235.1 of Opitutaceae bacterium. GTDB lineage: Bacteria > Verrucomicrobiota > Verrucomicrobiia > Opitutales > Opitutaceae > ER46. The sequence continues at coordinate 13,438 of JANNEY010000455.1, forward strand.
AGCCAAACGTGGTGACGAGACGGCGGTTGAAAAAATGGCTCTGCACGACGGCGAGGCGCGCGTCGGACTCCTGGGTGGCGTAGGAGTTGGTCGTGCCAGCCGCGCCGTTAATCCAGCCGGCGTCATAGGTCGTGGTGCCGACCTTCGCCGTCTTGGGCAGGGTGCGCCAATCGGGGGCTTGAAACGACGCGGGGTTCTTTTCATCGAGGTAAATGCGCTGCGAGATGCGATTGCTCTGGTTGTCGGCGGCCGCGTTGAACGGCGCGCCGAGAAAGCCCCACTGCCGGCTGTTGTAGCGGTCCACGTCCTTGCTGCGCGAAAACATGGTCGCGAGGCGATGGGTGCCGAGCCACTTCCACTTGGGCGCAAGATCATAGGCCAAAGAGGCGCGAGATTCGCGGTAGTTGGCGCTGTGCTGACCGCTGATCCACGACGCGTCGATGTAGAGGCGACCGCCGTAGGGGTTGGCAGGACCGCCGACGCCCTGGAGCGTGTTGGCGTCGCCGGAGAGCAGCGGACTCGCACCGGTGATGACGGGGCTCTCCAGATCGGTGTGCTGGTAGTTGGTGGAGAAATTCAAATTGAGCCGATTCGTAATCCGCCAATCGAGCGAGATGGTGAAGTTGTTTAGATTCTGGGTGCGATACATGCCAGGTCCGCCGGAGTTGAGTTCATGTGGGATATACGAGGGATCGTTGATCGCCAAGGTGACGCCGCTCTGGCCCGGCTGGCCGCTCGGTGAACGCACGGCGGGGTTTTCGTAGGAGCCCGTCAGCAGTGTGCCGGTGGAATTGAACAAGGTGCCGTCGTTCTCGATGTAGACGAAGCGGCGGATGCCAGGGACGGCGGTGGTGAGCGCTTGGTTGCGCGCCACGACACCGACGGCGAGCTGCGCAGCAGTCGCAGTGGCGGCGTTGTTCGGCGCAAACGTGACCGCGGCGACTCCTTTGGCGTTGCGGTTGTCGAGCCACGCCAGCGACCCGTCGAAGAGCGGATAAGGCGCGACGCGCGAGCCGAACTCGTTGCCGCGCTCGCGCGAGACGCGGAGGCTGATGCGGTCATTGGGCGTGAACGTGAGCGTGCCGAAGAGCCGACGCTTGTCCTGATAGTCGGGTTTGCGCCAGCCGGTGTTCTGCTGGTCGACGGCGGAAACGGCGACGGCAAGTTTTTTGGGGATGACGACTTGGTTGGTGCGGAACTCCCAGCGTTTGGCGGCGACGGCACCGGTGCCGAGTTCATGGCTCACCCGACCGCTGTCGCTGCGCGTCGTCGCGAGGATGGAGCTTTGGTTGATGAGGCCGCCGGCCGAGCTGATGCCGAAGAGGATGCCGTTGGGACCGCGACTCTCGTCGTAACGGCCGATGCGATACCCGTCGTTGGGCGTGATACTCTTGAAGTAGTCGAGGCCGAGTGACGACCCGATGCCGCGGATGTCGACGCCCCGGACGAGACCCTGACCATTGATGGCGGCGTTGGCGTTGGGCGCCGCGTTGGTGTCCTGGACGGCGAGGGTCGAGCCCACGGTGTAGCCCACGAAATCCTCGATTTGATTGATGCCGAGATCCTGCAGGAATTTCTCGGTAAATACGCTGATGGACGAAGGCGTGTCGCGCAGGTTGGTGTTGAGGCGGCTGCCGGCGAGGGTGTTTTCAGCGCGGTAACCTTGGTCGGCGCTCACGTTGACCGTGAAGGGGCTGAGCTCGACGAGTTCGGATTTGGGGGCTGTCGGGGCTGCGGGTGCCGACGGCGCGGCTTGGCCGAGCAAGACCGAATCAAGCAAGAGCGGCAGGAGGACGAAGGCGACGAAGGCGAGCGGGCGCTGGCGAACAGGCGGGGTTTTCACGGGATGGTCGAGGGGAGCGAATTACGGGGGCGTGGCTTGGTAAAGTGTCAGGAGTTGTTCGGACGTCAGTGCCTGATGAAAAACGGCGAGTTCGTCGAGGGTGCCGTCCCAGAAGCCGGCATTATTCAGCTCGGGTTCGATTCCACCGTCGAGTTTTGCGCCGATCCCAAGTGCGGTGGGCGCGTTGCGAGTGAGGCCGTCGCACGGCGTCGCGGCGACTTCGTGGCCATTGCGGTAGAGGCGGAGCGTCGCACCATCGAGGGTGAAGGCGACGAATTGCCATTCGCCGAGCGGAAGCGGCACGGTGTCGCGGACGCCGATTTCCTCACCCGCGCGATCATGCACGTGCACTTCGAGACTGCCCTCGTCGTGCCAGAGTCCGAAGTGGAATTGGCCGCCAAAATTTACGCCGCGGTTCTTGGCCCAGTGCTTGGCAATGCTGGCCCACCGCGGACGACTTTCCGCCCGCACCCAAGCGCACACCGTGAGGGCGGCGGCGGGAGCGGTGGGGAAGCCAGGAACGACCGCATAGTTGCGCGTCGTGGAGCCTCCGAGCCGCAGACCGGCACCGATTTTTCCTGGGGCGGATGTGCGCTCACTGGTGCCACGGAGGATTTGGCCGTGGAGGTGTTGGGCGGAGACGTCGACGAGTTGAGTCGCCTCGGGTGTGATGCGCATCCGGTAGTAGGCGACCGGCCCAAATTGGCGGATGAGGTCGCGATAACTGCTGCCGGGCTCCTCTAGGGTGCGCAAAAACCGCTCGGGCTGATAGTCGATCCCGGTGGGTGTGTGCGTCTGCGTGTCGATGCGGGAAGCTCGTTTTTCACCGAGACGAAGGGAGTCGGGCTCGTTTCTGTTTTTGATGAGCACCTTCCCTTTGAAGACGTGCACTTCGCTGCTCTTAGCACCCGCGCTGACGCCAAACTCGGTGCCGAGGTCGACGATGCTGGCGCTGGGTGTCTCGACCGTGAAGCCGATGGCCGGCGGCGGGACGATTGCACTCACGTTACCCTCGGCCAGCCAGAGGGTGGTGGCGCTGCGCAGGTCGAAGCGCGCGGGCGATTCGAGCACGATGACGACGCCGCTGGGATAAGTCAGTTCGAGCAAACCGCTGCGCAAATGCATGGGGCCGCCGCGCAGCATGGCGCCGACTGTGGCGGTGGTGACATGGTCGTCGGCGAGGAGAATGGCGCCGCTGGCATTCGAGATTGTGGCGATGGGCCCGCCGCGGGCGGTGGAGAGGGGCGAGGCGTAGCGCCAGGCGACGAGGGCCGCGAGCGCGAGACAAGCGGCGGCGGCAAGCGGTAGCCAACGGCGGAGGAAAAAAAACTTTGCGCCGGCGTGTTGGGCGTCGGCCGGCACGGGGCAAGTGAAGCGCCCGTGCGAGTGGCGCAGCTCGGCCGTGAGCATCGCGAGGCCGGCAAACGCGGCACGGGCCGCGGCGGATTCGGCGAGGAGCGTCTCGAGTTCGACGACGTCGGCGTCGGCGAGGGCGTCTTCGCGGAGTTTTTCCGCGAGCTCTGCGAGCCGGTGGAGTTCGACGGAGGACAGCGCTGAAGATTGGTCGCTCATCGCTGCGCCGAGTGGAGTTTTGCGTTAACGCACGCTTGGAGGCGCACATGGAGGCGCGCAAGCGCCTTGTAGATACCGGCGACGGTTCCTCCGACGTGACCGGCGATTTCTGCGACGGTATCGCCGGTGGTGTAACGGCGCTGCACGAGGTCGAGATCGCGTTCCTTCAACTGCCCGACGCAGGTGCGCAGCGCTTCAGCGCGGTCGGAGTCGGTCCCGCGCGCCTCGGCGAGCGTCTCGGCGAGTTGCTCGATTGTTTCGTCGCTGAGGCGCGCTTGCGCGCGACGACGGCGGTTGTAGTAGCCCATGACTTGGAAGCGCGCGATGCGCAGCGCCCACGCGCCGAAATCGGTGCCGGGCCGAAACTCGCCGAACTTCCGCCACAGCACAGCGCAGGTTTCCTGCATCACGTCGTCCGCGTCGGGCCCGTTGGGGACGAGGGCGTAGATCAGACCGGCTATTCGTTTTTGGTTCTGCAGCAGCAGCCGAGTGAAGGCCTCACCATCGACTGGAGGGGGATTTGGCTGCATGTGACTCGAGAAAAAATCGGGCACCACCCTGTAATGTCACCAACCGCCAAAAAATAGACAAAATTTGTGGGAGCAATTTTTGTCAGTTTTCGCGTCGTCGCACAAAGCACCCCCGGTTGATGCTCACCGACACTTCCGTTCGTTGGGCGTCCGCGTGTCGGATCATGGCCTGCGCCCAATCGGCCCGCTTGAACGCGTGCACCTTCACCGTCATCTCGGCTGGGGCGACCACAGTCGCTAGTGCGGCGACCCCATGGGGTATGACGATCGTGTGCTCCGCTGCGCATGCGTTGACTATTCCTAGCGTTGATCCGCGAGCCGCAGTCTTTGCGACGCGGAAGAGGTCAGTGTCCAGGTTGCCCCATTTTTGCTTGCCCGCGATTTTCCAGGGACCGTAGTATTTCCCACTGCTTCCATTGCGAAGCAGACTTTGCACGGAGGTTCTTTCTCTAGTTGTTTTCTTCTTCGACGGTGGTTTCGACTGCAGCCCGAGGTTTAGAAACAACGTTTGATAGAGTTTACGTGTTTATTTTTAGATTCTAGCCAGAGTAGCTCAGTGGTAGAGCAGAGGACTCATAAGCCTTTGGTCGCGAGTTCAATCCTCGCCTCTGGCACCACTTTCCGCCCGAGGTCGGAATTGTCGGGCGACGTTCGCCGATGAGACTTTTCGCACGGTGCGATAGCAGCAACGGCTGGCCGACGAGCTGCGCCCTTACCGAAGGGCATCCGCCGTAATCATGGTTTCTCTGTCAGCAAAAACGTCATTAAGTCCCGCTGCTGTGGCGTGCTGAGGTTTTGCCAAAGACCTTCGGGCATCAGGGAAACGGCGGAGGCTTTCAGGCTGGCGATGTCGCGGCGCGCGATGGTTTGCTTTCCGCCGGCCACGTCCCCGAGCACGAGGGACTCGGCCGAGTCGTCGAGGATCATGCCGGTCGCCGTGGTGCCGGACTTCAGCTCGACGGTATAGGCGATCCGGTCGGGGTTGATGGCAGCGCTAGGTTCGAGGATGTCCTCTAAAACGGAGGCGTAGTCGCGGTAGACGAGATTCGAAAGGTCCGGCCCAATCACGCCGCCGGTGCCGCGGACTTGGTGGCACACGGCGCATGCGGCCTGTGGGCTGGCGAAAACCTGCCGGCCGCGCTCCCAATCGCCGCCGGCGATCTCGGGGATTTTGCGCTCGGCGACGGCGGGTTCACTGCTGCGGGGCTTTGTCCATGGCAGCAGCACCCGGCGCAACATGAGGGCGCGCGGGCGAATGTCCTCCAACGTGTGCCACGCGACATCAAGGTTCGCGTCGATGCCGCCGCCCGTTGTGAGGGCCAGTTCGATGGGCAACCAGCCGTTGGCCTTTGACTCAGTGGTGAGGCGAATCTCGCCCTCGCCGCGGCGGTCGAGGTTCGCGGCGGACGAGGTTTTGATTTCCAAACGGCCGCCAGACTTGAGCGCGACCGTCACGCTTTCGGCCGGATATTCGAAATCAAGTTTCGCGCCCGGCTGGACCGCGGTCCGCAGCATCAGGTGGAGATCGAGCTGAGCGCGGAGAGTCAGCGTGCCCGGAGTTTTCAAGAACGCGAAGAGGCGCGCGTGTTCGGCACTGGCGGCTGTAAGATCACGCGCGACCTTCAAGTCGAGGTGCGGGAGCCAGCCAGTCCATTTCACGCCACCGGAGGCATCGCGCCACTCGGCTTCGACGCCGGTGAGATCGGTGAGCACGTCGAGGGCGGCGTGTTGAGGGAGCTCTTTGCGGGTGGGATCCGTGATGCGCTGCGCCGGCGAGCCCTCAGGTAGCTTGACGGCGTAGTTCGTTGCCTCGGTGCGGGGCGCGGTGCGCAAGGTGAGCGAGCGCAGATCCGGCGCGAGCACGGCCGACAGCACAGGCACATCGAAGCGGCGCACAACGGCTTGGTCCTTTACGACCTGGTAGCCGGGGACAAAAGCCTCGAAGCGATCGCCGGCGGCCACGTGTGTGCCCATCGTGATTTCACTGGCACGGGCGAGGGTGCGCCATTGCGAGGGTTCGAGCGGGCGGTCGAAAATGACGCGCGTCTCGGTTGGGCTCGCGGCGTAGGCGAGCACGGGTTGGGGTGCGGTCGCGTCGGAGTAGGAGAGCTTGAAAATTTTGCCCTGTCCGCGCGGCCCGGTGCCCCAATCGGGCGCCCCGGTGTGGCAGGCGATGAGCAGATCGCCCTGCGGCGTCGGCACGGCGTCAATCGTGAGAAAGGCGAGGCACGCGATGAGATCGTTTTTCGCGACGTAGCCGGCCGCCGTCTGCACGAGCTTGGTGCGCCAGATTTTGCCGCGCGATTCGCCCGCCATGAAGGCATCGCCGCGCCACCAAGCGGGACCAAAGATTTTCTTTGCACCCGCGACGGGCTCGTTGAAATGCACGCCGCAGGTCGACTGGTGCTGCGGGCCGTAGTCGAAGACACTCGGCTCATCGATCACGCCGGGATTGTATTCCGGATGGCGCGGCGGAAAGCCGTAGTGGCGGCCTTTCACGATGTGCAGTAGTTCGTCGAACGGATTGCCGTTGGGCAGCCACGTCGCGCCTTCCTGATCGCTGCAAAAGAGATCGCCGGCGGCGTTGAACGCGAGCGAGACGGGGAAGCGCAGGCCGGTCGAGATAATGTCACGGCGCTTCCAGTCGGCCGAAAGCCTGATGATCGTCCCGCGTTCGCTGAACGGGTTGTAGTCGGAGACGCCGGTCGTCTTGTTGACGCGGTAAGCGCCATTCCACGCATCGACGCCGAGGCCGAAGTAGATGTTGCCGGAGGGATCGATGGCGAGGCCGATGGCGTCGAGATTGGAGCCGGCGGCGGCGGTGGGCGGCAGCCAGCCGCCGGTGACGGTCTGCAATTCCGCGGTGCCGTCGCCTTTGTCCTTCAAATGAATGATGCGGCCGCGGCTGGCGAGGTAGAGCCCGCCGGGGCCCCACGCCATGCCGATGCTCGGCGGGATCGTCCCGCTGGCGTTGTCGAAAAACAACGTCGCGCGATCCTCCAGGCCGTCGCCGTCGGTATCGGCAAGTTGGTAAACGTTGCCATCGTAGCCGAGGGCGAAGAGCCGCCCATCGGGCGCATAGACAAAGTTGTTGAGATTGCGCAGCTGCACCGGCAGCTCGCGCACCGTGAATCCCGGCACGAGCATTTGCACGGACGGGGGATCCTTCACCACGTAGGCCGGCGTGGGCGCCGGTGCGGCGGAGCTGGTGGAGAGCGCGAGCAAGGTGAGGCCGAGCGACAGGGTGAGACGGGTCTTCATTGCGGAAGCGAGGGGGGGATGGCGAACCACAGACCGGCCGGCGCACGCCGTCAAATTTCTCGTGGCCGGGATGATGATTTGTCATGTCGTTCCGGACTCGGCGGACGCGGCAATCCACTGAAATTCCAGATGGAGGGCCGCAGCGCTGGGCTCCCCGCAATGATAAACAAGTTTCATGGCGCCAAGCACTCGGGGTGTTGTTGTTTGACGCCGCGATCGCGATGATAAATTGGAACGATCGGACGCACTCCCGCGGCCCGGAAATTCAGCTGAGGTCCGCCAACAATGCGCGTAGTTCGCGCTCGGGATCCTCGTGGTGCTGCTCGACGGCGAGAAGGAGGGCGGCGTCGAAAAGGGATTTCGCCTCGGCCCGGCGGGTGAGTTTGAGGCAGAGCTTTCCGAGGAGAATGTGGGCCATCATCCAATCGGGCTTCTTCGCGATGCAGATTTCAAAATGCGGCACGGCTTCGGCCGCGCGGTCGGCTGCGACCAGCGCCTGTGCGAGACTGAAGCGGAACATCTCGTTGTCTGGATGGCGCTCGACCAACGCCGTAAATTGCTCCGCGCGGGAGGCCACGCGTCAGACTTCGTCGATGAAAATGACGACGGCCGTCGCGTTGTCCGGACCGCCGCGGCGCACGGCCAGCGAGACAATCTCCTCCGCGGTCGCCTTCGGATCATCGAAGCGACTCAAGAGCACGCGAAGGTCGGTGTCGGGCAGCATGCGGGTGACGCCATCGGTGCAAAAGACGTAGCGGTCTCCGACCGCCAGCGGCCGGGTGATGATGTCGACATCGGGGGGAGTCGGCTGACCGATGCAGCGGGTGAGGGCGTTGCGGTTGGCCTCGTGGTAATACACGACTTCGCCTTTGGCACGCCGGAGTCGCGCTTCGTTTTCCACCGAGTGATCTTCGGAGAGCCGGGTGAGCTCGCGATTGCGGACGCCGTAGCAGCGCGAGTCGCCGACATGCGCGATCGTGAGCACGCCGTTGTGAATGCAACCAAAGGTGAGCGTGGTGCCGATGCCCATCGAGGGACTCATCCGCTGGCCGAGCGTGGCGACAGTGACGTTCACCTGCTGGACGGCGGCGACCAATTCGGAATCTTTTTCCAGTCGGCGCGTGCGGATCTCGGCGGCGATTTCGTCCACCGCGCATTGGGCGGCCTCGGCTCCGCCGGGCAGTCCCCCGACGCCATCGGCGACCCCGAAGACCATCGTCTTGTCGTCGAGGAGATAGCGATCTTCATTTTCCCGGCGGACCCGGCCGATGTCTGTGAGCGCGGCAGCGCGTAGCGAAAGCATGGATTAAAAATGGACCCTACTGGTGGAGACCGTCAGGCGAAAGGAAGAAATTTTTCGTTACGCGTTTCCCGTGTAAACACCGTGTAGTCAGGCTGTGGCAAGCATTGAAGAAACAGCCGACCGTAGGCTTTGGCGAGCACGCGAGAGTCGAGAATGGTCACGAGGCCGCGATCGGTGGCACTGCGGATCAGGCGACCCACACCCTGCCGAAACGTGATGAGCGCATCGGGCAAGGTGAGTTCGTTGAAAGGATTTCCACCCCGTTCCCGAATGTGGTCGCAGCGCGCCTCCGTGATCGGGTGGGTTGGCGGATCGAAGGGGAGACGCGTGATAATGACCTGGGCGAGCGAGTCGCCGGGGACGTCGACCCCAGTCCAAAAACTGTCCGTGCCGAAGAGCACGGCGTTGCCGGCGCTGCGCATTTGCTGGGTCAGTTCCGTCCGGGAAAGATCGGCTCCCTGCATTAGAAACGGCCGGCCCAAGGCAGCGAAGCGCGGCGTCAGGCTCGCGGCCACCGCCCGCATATCGACGTAGCTGGTGAAAAGCACGAGCGTGCCGCCGCGCACCTGCTCCACGCAGTAGCCGATGTGATTGGCGAGCACGTCGAGTGCGAGCTTGGCTTCCTGGGGCGAGGGCAGCGGCACATCACCCGCGACGAAGACGCGCATGTTGCGGGCAAAATCGAAGGGCGACTGCACCATGACCGCACGCGCCTCTTCGGCCCCCATGCGCTCGGCAAACGGCTCGATTGCGCCGCCCATTGCGAGCGTGGCGCTGGTGCAGAGGACGCTCGTGCCGCAGTCGAAGAGCAGTTCCCGTAACTTCGGCGCCACGTCAATCGGGGCGCTGCGCAGGGCGACGACGCTCTGGTGTTTGCCCGTCAGCTCGAGCCAGTAGACTTGGGCCGCGGCGTCGGCGAGCGAGAGGAATTGCGTGACGCCTGCACGGTAGGTGGCGAGCCGCACGCGTTTGTCGTTCAGTTCGTCGCGGACCTTGCCTTCGGGGAGCTTGCTTTCGATTTTGCCGAGGGCGCCGAGGAGTTTGGCGAGCGGGCCGTCGAGCCACGGCTCGGCGAAATTTTCTTCGCGGACCCGCAAGATGGAGCGGGTGGCGAGGAGCTTGTCATGAAGAAAGGCGAAGAATTGGTGCGAGGCCTCCAGGCATTCGTCCACGGCGAGGAGCGCGGAGGCGTCGCCGAGTTTGGCGAGGAAGCCTTTTTTCTTTTTCGGATTGTAGATGGAACGCAGCTGCCGCTCGAAGCCGAAGCTTGTGAGCGCGAGGCCGAACGACGCCGTCGCCACTTCTGGCACGGTGTGGGCCTCGTCGAGCACGATGAAATCGTTGGCGCGCACCACGCCTTTGGCGTCGGGTTTGCCCACCGCCTCGCCGAGATGGATGAGCGCGAACAGCAGGCTGTGGTTGACGATGAGCACCTGCGCGGTGTCGCAGCGCTTCTTGGCGCGCTGATAGAAACAACGCTCGCCATCGCAATATTTTCGGGAGCAGCCGGAGGAGTCGGCGCTCACCGCTTCCCACACGTCGTCGCTCGGGCGAGGTTTCAGCTCGTGGCGGATGCCCGTGTCGGTTTTGCCGGCCCACTCGTTGATGCGCAGCAGTTCGCTCTGCTCGGGGCCGGTGAAGAGGTCGCCCTTTTCTTTTAACGCCGAAGCGAGCCGGGTCGTGCAGAGGTAGTTTGATTTGCCGACGAGCACGGCAGATTTGAAGTCACCGTAGCGGGCCAGCGTCGGCGTCGCTTTGAACAATCGCCGACACGTCGGCAGATCGCTGGTCTGGATTTGCTCCTGCAACGAGATCGTGTGGGTTGAGACGATCAGTTGGCGGGTGGTGTCGACGGCGTGGATGATGCCCGGCACCAGATAGGCGAGCGACTTGCCCACGCCGGTGCCCGCTTCGAAAAGCAGCGCTTCGTCTGCCTTCATCGCCGCCGCGACGGCGCGCGCCATCGTCTCTTGCTGCGGCCGGTGCTCGAGGCGCAGCCCTTCCTGCAGCCAGCCGCCCTCGGCGAAAATCTTCGCGGCGAGCGCAGGCGCATGGCTGACGGGCGGAGGCGCGGAGGCGGTGTCGTCGCGAAGTCCGATCATGGGTGCGGGTGAATCGGGCAGGCAATGATCGCAAGATGCGAGCCGCAAATGAATTTGCGGCCGGCCGCGCTCCGGCTCACTTCATCGGCATGGAAACCGCGCGAACGGCGAACGTGGATTGGGTTGGAGAACTCGTGCGTTTTCTGCGGGCGCAGCCCGCGGTCAGTGCCGTCCGCATCGATTCGGCCGCGCAGAAAGTGGCGGTCGCCACGCTCGGCCCCGTGGAGATTGCGGGGTTGGAAGAAAAGCTAGCCGCGACGATTGCGGCGATTGAGGCGCAATTGGCGGCGGCTCCGGGGCTGCGGGCGCCGGCGGGCTTCTCGGTGCAGCGCGATGGCGCTGCGCTCGTGATCGGCCGCGATCACTGTGTGACGGCGGAAAAAATGTGGCTGTGGCGCGAGCTGGAATGGCCCGAGATCAAAGCCCAGCCCTCGCCCGCGGATCAGGAGTGGCGGCTGCTCGCGAAACTCGCGGCCGGGTGCGGTGCCGCGGGCGTCGCCGGCGTGGCGGCCGGCTATTTCGCTCCGGGCGCGCCGTGGGTGGCGCAGGCATTTTTTCTCCTCGGTGTGATGGCAGGCGGTTGGGACGCGGCGGTGGACACGTGGGCGAACCTCCGCAAACGGGAAATCGATATCCATTTTCTCATGCTGGCGGTCGCGCTCGGGGCGATGGTTATTGGCGCGTGGGGCGAGGCGGTGCTGCTGCTGTTTCTTTTTTCCGCGTCGGGTGC